>JBKJTJ010000125.1:0-19482 GCA_046590855.1 Actinomycetota bacterium | reverse complement strand
GCGGCGGCGGCACCCCCGTCGCCATCGAGCGCGGCCACGGCGGCGGTCACACCTGCGGTGAGCCTCGGCTGGTCGAGCTGCTCACCGATCAGGCCGGTGGAGCACACGACGACGTCGCCGGCGTCCACGCCCACCAGCTCGGCCACCTGCTCGGCGCTCGCATGGGTCGTCGCGAAACCCTGGGGACCCGTGTAGCAGTTGGCGCCGCCGGAGTTCAGCAGCACCGCGCGGGCGGTGCCGTCGGCAGTCACCCGCTCGCTCCAGAGAACCGGGTTCGCCTTGCACCGGTTGCCGGTGTAGACCGCGGCGACGGTGGACGACGGGCCGTCGTTGACCACCAGCGCGACGTCGAGGCCGCCGCTGGCCTTCAGCCCCGCCGCGACGCCGGACGCCCGGAACCCTTGCGCTGCAGTGACACTCATGAGGCGGTGACACTCATGGACAGACCCCTATCGTCGGCAGGCCCAGCGTCTCGGGCAGGCCGAGCGCCAGGTTGAGGCACTGCAGCGCCGCGCCGGCCGTGCCCTTGGTGAGGTTGTCGACGGCGGCGACGACCACCACCCGGCCGACCCGCTCGTCCAGCGCCACCTGAAGGTGCACCGTGTTGGCGCCCAGCGTGTCGGCGGTGCGCGGCCACTGCCCCTCGGGCAGCACCTCGACGAACGGCTCGTCGGCGTACGCCGCGACCCAGGCGGCCCGCACCTGCGCGGCACGAACCCCGGACCGCACGCGTGCGGTGCAGGTGGCCAGGATCCCGCGCGGCATCGGCGCCAGCGTCGGCGTGAACGACACGGTGACCGGCAGACCCGCTGCGGCAGTGAGGTTCTGCTCGATCTCGGGGGTGTGCCGGTGGACGCCCCCGACGCCGTACGGCGACATCGAGCCCATCACCTCGGCGCCGGCCAGGTGCGGCTTGGTGCCCTTGCCCGCGCCCGAGGTGCCCGACGCAGCGACCACCACCACGTCGTCCGGCTCGAGCAGTCCGGCCGCGAAGCCCGGGGCGAGCGCCAGGCTGGTGGCGGTCGGGTAGCAGCCGGGTACCGCGATGCGCGCGGCGCCGACGAGGGCGGCGCGCTGCCGGGTGCCGTCCGTCAGTTGCAGCTCGGGCAGGCCGTAGGGCCACGAGCCGGCGTGGGCCGTGCCGTAGAACGCCGTCCACGCGGCCGGGTCGATTAGCCGGAAGTCGGCACCGCAGTCGATGACGACCGTGTCGGGCGACAGCTCGGCGACCAGCGCCGCAGACGCACCGTGCGGCAGCGCGAGCACCACCACGTCGTGCCCCGCCAGCGTCTCGGCGGTGCTGGGTTCGAGCGTTCGCGCGGCCAGCGGGCGCAGGTGCGGGTGGTGATCACCGAGCATCGTCCCGGCGCTGACACCAGCGGTGAGCGCGCCGACCTCGATCCGGGGGTGCCCTAACACGAGCCGCAGGACCTCGCCGCCGGCGTACCCGCTGGCGCCGGCCACGCCCACCGTCAGCACGCCCCGAACTCCATACTGCATGACTATACCCGGGAGTGCGCTTCTATGCGTAACCTGTTGCCACGGCTGCGACCCCGCGCAGGGTAAGAGCCAGCAGCGAGCGTCGGGGGATGCGTCGCACGCGGTCACCTCCCGGTGTGGGTACCCCGGCTCTCGGTAGTGGCTCGGCGGCCCACCGGGAAGCACCGCTCACCAACGGGCGAGCTTCCAGATCTCCGGCCGGCGCAGCTCGTCGTCGTCGTCCACCGCCGCGAAGAGTCGCGCCGCCGCTTTGAGGTGGTCCAGCGCCTCCTCCTGCTCACCTGTGGCGTGCAGGAGGTCGGCGAGGTTGGTGTGCAATGCGGCGGCGCGATGAAGGTCCCCGTGCTCCAAGCCGAGCTGGAGCGCCTCCCGGGCGACCGCGACGGCTTCGGGCCACCGGACCGACTCGGCGTGTACCAGCGCCAGGTTGTTCAGCGCCGCGACCCGGTGGCTAGGGTCAGTGAGCGCGGCTGCATGCCGCAGGCTGTCGCCGAGGTGGCGCTGAGCGAGACGAGAGTCCGGGCGTTCAGCAGCCAGGACCCCCAGCACGTTGTGGGCCTGCGCCAGTGCAGCGTCGTCGTCAGTGCGCGACGCAGTATCCAGAGCACGCTCGGCTGCCGTCGCGGCCTGCTCCGTCTGACCCCGCCGGTGCGCGACCAGGGCGACGTCGGCTAGCACCCTGGCCTGCAGGGCCAGGTGCTCCTCGCCGGTCAGTAGCTCAAGAGCCGCCGCGAGGTGGCTGGCTGCCAGCTCCCACGCGCCCAGGCGATGGTGTACGTCAGCCAGCCGATGCTCGATAGACGCCAGCGTCAGTCCATCACGCGCCGAGCAGGCGGCGGCCGCCTGCTCGTATGCGAGGAGTGCGTCGCGGTAACGCCCGAGTGCGGTGAGCACGTCGCCAGTCACCTGGTGAACGACGGGGCCCGGGTAGCCAAGGGCAGCCGCAGCAGCCAGATGCTCCAGCGCCTCGCTGTGCGCGTACAGACTGCGCGCCCGCTCGGCTGCGCGCCACGACCACTCGGCGCTCTCGGCCTCGCGGCCGGCCCGACGCAGATGAGCGGCGATGGCGGCGGCGGCCGTGGGGCTGCGCCACTGCGCGAGCGCGTCAGCTGCCCGACCGTGCAGCAGCCGCCGGCGGCCCAGGCTCGTCGTGTCGTAGATCAGCTGGCGCATCGCATCGTGTCCGAAGTCGTAGGTCCCGCCGTCCCGATCGGTCTGCAGGATCACCGCCCGAGCGACCGCCTCCTCCAACGCGCAGACGACCTCCTCCTCGCCCCGGCCACTCGTCGACCGCAGCAGGTCGGGTGCCAGGTCGCTGCCCAGCACCGCCCCGGCTGCCAGCACCTGCCGGGTGGTCTCCTGCAGAGCGTCCAGCCGGGCCTGCAACAGGTCGCGTACCCCACCAGGCAGCTGCCACTGCTCACCATCGGGCACCCTGCCACCGCGGCGAAACGACTCGAGGTATTCGGTGACGAACAGCGGCAAGCCGCCCGACTGCTGCCAAAGGCGTCTCACCGTTTCGTCAGCTGTCGATGCGGGCAGAACGGCCGCGGCCAGCGTTGCCACTGCTGCCCGGTCCAGTCGACCCAGATCGACGACCTCGGCCAGGCCGTCCCGCACTGCGGCCGTCACCGCGACGTACAACGGCCCCGAGCGTGGCACGGACTCGGGCCGCCAGGTCAGGACGACCAGGACGGGGACCTCGTCCAGGCGCCGCAAGAGGTACGCGAGCACGTCGGTCGAGCTCTCGTCGGCCCAGTGGACGTCCTCCACCACCAGGACCGTCGCCGCCTCGCCGGTACGGCGATCGTGCCCGAGCGCCGCCGAGATGGCAGCGACGAGCGCAGCGCGGAATCGGCTCTGCGCGCCCGGTGAGTCCAGCGCTGGTGGCGGGGGCAGGCTGCGGGTGGCAGCCACCTCCGGTGTAAGCCGGGCGACCTCGACCTGCCAGGCCAGCGGCAGGCCGACGAAGGTCTTGGCGTCCAACCTCAACGCCGAGCGCAACAGGTCGGCGATGACGCCGAAGGCCAGCCCTGCCTCCCCCTCGTGGCACCGGGTGATTACCACCGGTCCCCCCGCACCGTCTCCGGTGAGGATCAGTGCCTCCAGCAGCCGGGTCTTGCCGATTCCCGCCTCGCCCGAGATCACGACGAGCCGGCCCCCGGTGCCGACCGCGGCGCGGGCAGCCGCGATCACCGCCAGCTCGCCTGCTCTCCCGACCAGGGGCAGTGGTGGCACGCAGACGCCGGCCTCTGCGGCGGTGCCCGTGGGCGCCGTCTCGGCGGTGCGCTGGTCGGCTGGTCGCGGCCGCGCCAGTCGGCCGGAGCGGACCGCCTGGTCGAGCGCGGTCGTCTGGGAAAGCGGAGATACGCCCAGCTCTCGGTGCAGGATCCCCACGCACTCGCGGTACTGGCGGATGGCGGTGGAACGTTGACCCGTCCAGGCGTACAAGCGCATGAGCGTGGCGTGTGCGGGCTCATGCAGCGGGTCCAGTGCGAGCCACCGGCCGGCCGCGTCGATGGCCGCCGCCAGGTCGCCGCTACCTGTCCGGGCGCGGACCAGTCGCTCCAGCACCCCCGCGAGTTCCTGGCGGAGAACCCGCGACTGCACAGCCTGCCAGTCGTCGAAGTCGGGACTGTCGCGCAACGTGAATCCAGCCATGAAGTCGTCCCGATAGACCGCCACAGCGCAGTCCCAGCGGGCCGCGCAGCGGGGGCAGCCGGGCTCGTCCGGTCGGCAGTGATCGCTCACTGTGGCAAGGGCGCGAAAGTCGCTCACGTCGAGGTGCAGCCCCGCGGCTGCCTGCAGACCCACGGTGGAGCGGTCTGCCAGGACCGTCTCGCCGGTGGCCGACCTGAGCACGGACAAGGTCCTGCGCAGGGCGCCGCGGGCCTGAACCTGCTCGTAGTCCGGCCAGAGCAGGGCGGCGAGGGTGTCACGGCTGTGCGGCCTGTCGGTCACCGCCAGGTAAGCCAGCAACGCGGTGGCCTTGCGGGTGTCGAAGGTGACCGGACGTCCGTCCTTCTCGATCCGGGGGCTGCCCAGCAGGGCAACGCGCAACTGGGTCACCGGCGCTCCCGCTCGCTGCCAGGGCGGCCTCGTGCCCTCGGATGCCTGACGGTAGTCCTGCGTCCTGACCAGTGGCTAGGAGTTGGTCCCGTAACGATTCCCGGACGCTGCCCTGACAGGGTCCACGTCAGCACTCGGACGCGGGACGAAGGAGGGATAGGCGATGACCCTGCCGCGCTCTGCGCAGAACCCTCCCGCCGAAGGAGCACGGCACCTAACGTCGTGGTCAACCGGACCCGTACTGGCGGAGCACCGGTCGGACCGGCCCGCGGAGACCGCCATGACCACGTCGCTGCCCCCCACCACGGTGGGCTCCCCGGACGTCGGCGCCGCGCCGACCCCGGCCGTCGGGGACCGTTCGCCGGCCGCGGTGGCTGTTCCCCGATGGCGGCGACTGCTGGGTCCGCGGCGCGAGCGGCCAGTCCCCCCCTCGCAGCCCAGCCGCTCGCCCGCCACGACCGAGGTACACCTCGAGGTCGCGCCAGACGACCCGCTGATCGCGTTCTGTCAGCAGGCGGGCGGAGCCGTCGACGTCCAGGGCCTGCAGCTTGACTCGCCGTCACTTCGCCGGCTCAAGGCGGCCGGCACCAAGCTCGTCGTGCCGCTGGTCACCCAAGGCGAGCTGATCGGGCTGCTGAGTCTGGGACCACGCTTGTCGGAGCGCGACTACTCGGGGGACGACCGACGGCTCCTGGACACCCTCGCCGGGTACGCGGCCCCCGCCGTTCGGGTGGGCCAGCTCGTCCGCGAGCAGGAGGTCGAGCTGGTCGCCCGCGAGCGGATGGAGCGGGAGCTGCACGTTGCCCAGCTCATCCAGCAACAGTTCTTGCCCAAGCGCATCCCCGACCTGCCGAGCTGGCATATCGCAGCGTTCTACCGGCCGGCCCGCACCGTCGGCGGTGACTTCTACGACTTCATCGACCTGCCGGACGGGCGGGTGTTCATCGTGGTGGGTGACGTCACCGACAAGGGCGTCCCGGCCGCCCTGGTCATGGCCAGCACGCACTCGATCCTGCGCGGCAACGCCGCCCAGTGTCCTCGCCGGGCGAGGTGCTCCGGCGCGCCAACGACGTGCTCTTCGACGACATCCCGCCGCACATGTTCGTGACCTGCCTCGCCGTAGTCCTCGACCCGACCACGGGCCACATCTGCTACGCCAACGCCGGCCACGATCTCCCGTACGTCCGCACCAGCACCGGCGTCCAGGAGCTGCGGGCACGCGGGATGCCCTTGGGGCTGATGGCCGGGATGTCGTACGAGGAGAAGACGACAGTCCTCGAGCCTGGTGACAGCCTGCTGCTGCACAGCGACGGCATCGCGGAAGCGCACGCACCAGACCGGGAGATGTTCGGCTTCCCGCGCCTCAAGCAGCTGGTGGAGTCCAGCGGCAGCGGCGAGGCGCTCATCGACGCGGTCCTCGACGCCCATGCCCGCTTTGTCGGCCCGGGGGCTGACCAGGAGGACGACATCACCATGGTGACACTCGAACGCTCCGCATCTGCCGTCGGCGCCAGCAGCGCCAAGGAGGACTGATGGACGCTTCGATCGCGCGAAGCGGGGTGCTCGCCGACTTCAGCCTGAGCAGCGAGGTGGGCCACGAACGTGTCGCCCTGGCCAGAGTTGCCGAGTCGGTGGCCGGGCTGCGGATCAGCGGACGGCGGCTGGACGCGCTCAAGACCGCCGTCGCCGAGGCGACGATGAACGCCATCGAACACGGGAACGGGAACCGCCCTGAGCTGCCGGTCCTGATCCGGGTCACCACCGTGCCGGAATCGGTCACGGTAGCGATCACGGACCAGGGCGGGCTGGCCGCCGAAGAGGCGGCATCCTCGCCCGTGCTGCCCGACCTGGACGCCAAGCTCGCGGGCCTGCAGTCTCCTCGCGGCTGGGGACTGTTCCTCATCAGGAGCATGGTGGACGAGCTCACCGTCCACACCGAGGGCACCGAGCACACCGTGCTGCTGACCATGCAGCTGGACGAGCAGTCGACCGGTTCGGAGGAAGACGATGCACAGCACGTGTGACGTGGTGATCCGCCAGTTCGGGGGGATGGTCGTCCTGGAGCTGACCGGCGAGCTCAACTCCTCGGCCAGCGGGGTCCTCGCGCCGGCGTTCGAGGAGGCGGTGGGCGCGAGCGACCCCAGCACCGTCGTGTTGGACTTCACGAACGTCGAGTACATCAACTCGACCGGTATCGCCCTCGTCGTGGGAGTGCTGGCCAGGGCGAGGGCAGAGTCTCGCGCCCTGATCGCGGTCGGACTCAGCGAGCACTATCGCGAGATCTTCACGATCACCCGGCTCTCGGACTACATGCAGATGTACGCCGACGTCGACGCCGCGCTCGCCAGCCCGGCTGACGCCTGACCCCCCACCGCCGTCCCGCAAACGCGTTCGAAGGAGCACTTCCGATGGCAGCAGCGACCGTCTCCATGCAGGTCCGCACGGTGGGGGACCGCGCCGGGATCATCGACATCAAGGGCGACGTCACCTCGACGTGTGAGGGGGTGCTCACCGACGCCCACGACAAGCTGACCGCTGCCGGCGTGAGCTCGATCCTGCTCGACTTCACCGGACTCGACTACATGAACAGCGGTGGCATCGGCATGGTGGTCACCATGCTGGTGCGGGCCAACCGACAGCACCAGGCGCTGCTGGCGTACGGCCTCACCGAGCACTACCGGCAGATCTTCGAGCTCACCCGGCTCGACGAAGCCATCGCGATCCATGACGACGAGACGGCCGCACTCGCTGCGGTCGGCTTGCGGTAGGGGGAGTCATGTCGGTTCCAGTCGAACAACCGATCAGCGAGCCAGAGCCGGTGGCCCCGACAGCGGACCCGGTGGCCGAGCTCACCGGCGTACCCCGGCAGGAGCTACCCCGGGACGCGGCCCACTGGGCCGCCAAGGTGGCCCGACTGCACGCCGACCCCGAGAGCCCCGCCAAAGGTGACAACGTCACCGGACGACGGCTGATGGGCCCCGTGCAGGGCTTCGGCCAGATGTGGCAGAAGACCTACACCGCCGACATCGGATCGGGGGTCACCCCCCGCCAGGCCGTCGCCGCCTGGAAGGCCGACTTCGGCAGCTTCTGGCCGAAGGGCAACGTGTTCCACGGAGCGCTCACCGGCCTCGCACCGGGCGACGTGGCCCTGCTCGACCTGTCGATGCCTGGTGGGGCGCGCGTGTCGACCGGCGTGATGGTGCTGTACGCGGACGAGGAGTCGTTCACGTTGATGACCCCGCAGGGGCACATGTTCGCTGGCTGGATCACGAACTCGGCCGACGAACGAGACGGCTCGACGGTGCTGCAGTCGCAGGTGCTGATGCGGGCGAACGACCCGCTGTACGAGCTCGGGATGGTGCTGGGTGGCCACCGCAAGGAGGACCAGTTCTGGCACGACACGCTGGACGCCCTCGCCGCGCACCTCGGAGTCACGGGTGCAGAGCACGACACGAAGCTGGTCTGCGTGGACAAGCGTCGGCAGTGGGGCAAGGCCGGCAACATCTGGCACAACGCCGCGATCCGCACGGTGCTGCAGAGCCTGCTGACCCCGTTTCCAGCGGTCACCCGGCACCGCGGCCCGTGATCCCCTCACGGCACCGGACGTGGTCGAGTTCGCCCGGGTTGACGGCGAGCGGCGGCACGTTGACTGTCGCGACCTCGGCCATGGCCGTCGTCCAGGAGACCGGGCAACCGACGACCATCACCAGATGGCTGCCAAGCGCAGGGAGGGCAGCATCATGAACGTTGTCGCCAGCGCGCCCGAAGGGAGATCGGGCGCTCGGCCGACCTACCGCCTGCGGGTGCTCGCCGACGCGATAGCGGCGCTGTCAGCGAGTCTGCTCGTGGGCAGCGCGGCCGTCGCCTATCGCACCGAGCCCACCGGGCAGCAGAGCCCATTCGCGCTGCTGCTCCAGCTCATCGACGAGGGGGCGCTGCCGTTCGTCCTCGGGTTCGGCGGAGTGGGCTGGTTGCTCGCCCGCCGGCTGCCGCGAAACGCCGTGGGATGGTGCTTCGCCCTGGGCGGCCTGACCTGGGCCGTCGGCGCACTCAACGGGGCGTTGAGCGAGATGGCGCTCGCCGGCAGCACCGATCCGAGCGCCTGGGTGCGCGCCTCGGCCGTCCTGGGTCTGTTCAGCTGGATCATCTCGATGCCCTTCTCCGTCCAGCTGCCCCTGTTGCTGCTGCCGGACGGTCGGCTGCTCTCGCACCGCTGGCGCCCCGCCGTCGCGATGGTGGCGGCCGGGGTCGTCATCGGCACCCTCGGTTTCGCCACGATCCCCGGGGTCATCGAGGGCACCGACCCCGGTCGCCATCTGGTGAACCCGATGGGCATCGAAGGTCTGGGCCGACTTCCCATCGTCATGGCCTATACGGGCGCGGGGCTGCTACTCGCTGCGATGCTGGCCGGGGCCGTGGCGGTGGTGCTGCGGTTCCGCAGGGCGCGGGGGGTGGAACGCCAGCAGATGCGCTGGGTGTCCCTGGGTGGATGCTGTGTGCTCCTCTCCCCTACGGCCGCCTTTCTTCCGTTCGGCCCGGACAGTGTCGACGGTGTCGTCGGCACGCTGGGTATCGCCGCCGTGCCGGTGTGCGTTGGGGTGGCGGTCCTGCGCTACCGGCTCTACGACCTGGGCCGCCTGGTCAGCCGGACGGTCTCGTACGCAGTCCTCACCGGCCTGCTGCTCGGGGTCTACCTCGTCCTGGTCACCACCGCCACCCGGCTGCTGCCCGGCAGCTCCTCACTCGCCGTCGCCGCCTCCACCCTGGCCGCCGCCGCCCTGTTCCAACCCCTGCGCCGCCGGGTGCAGACCACCGTCGATCACCGGTTCAACCGGGCCCGCTACGACGCCGACCGCACCGTCGAGACGTTCAGCCGCCGGTTGCGCGAGGAAGTCGACCTGGACGCCGTCCGCACCGACCTGCTCACCGTCGTCCACGACACCCTGCAGCCGGCCACCGCCGGCCTCTGGCTTCGCCCGCCCAACGGGCGGCCGTCATGAAGGACATCGCAACCCGGTGGTCGTCCCGCCTTCCCTGGTCCCTGCTCACCGGCATCGTCGTCGCGACAGCCGTGGCGGACAGTTTGCGGGCGGTCCACGAGGCGCAGTCACCGTCACCCGCGTTCAACGCGTGGCTGGAAGCCACCGTCACTTCGCTGACGTTCGGTACCGTCGGCGCTCTGGTGGCCCGGCACCGGCCACACAATGCCGTTGGCTGGCTTTTCCTCGGTATCGGCACCGCGTCGGCAATCCAGCTGCTCACCGGCGAGTACGCCATGTACGCGCATCATGTGCGCGGGGACCGGTGGGTCGGTGCATCGGTGTCAGCCTGGGTGTCCACCATGGCCGTGGCCACCTTGCTGACGGCTCTGCCCCTGGTGCTGCTGCTCTTCCCGGACGGCCGGGTGCTGTCCGCGAGGTGGCAGAGGATCCTTCAGTTGGACCTGGCGGTGGGTGTGCTGTTAGTGGTCAGTCTGGGGTTCGCCCCGGGACCGCTCGGCAATACCGAGGGCATCGCCAACCCTTTCGGGATACTTTCCACCTCAGCAGAGCGGTCACTTGCCGCAACCGCGGGCCCGGCGCTCTTGGCTTGCGTGGTCTTCGCGATGTCGTCCATGGCGGTGCGATTCCGCCGGTCCGGCCCGGACGCACGCCAACAGCTCAAGTGGGTCGCCTTCGCGGGCCTCCTGGGTCCCTCCTCGATCCTGATCTTGACGCCACTGCTGCCCCACCAGGTCAGCGGGCGGTTCGGCAACGTCTTGTGGGCGGCCGGTATCGGTGTCATCCCCGTTGCAGCCGGTGTGTCGATCCTGCGCTACCGGCTGTACGACATCGACCGGCTGATCAGCCGCACGGTGTCCTACGCGGTGGTCACCGCTGTTCTGCTCGGCGTCTACCTGGTCCTGGTCACCACCGCCACCAAGTTTCTACCGGACGGCTCCTCGCTCGCCGTCGCCGCCTCCACCCTGGCCGCCGCCGCCCTCTTCCAGCCCCTGCGCCGCCGGGTGCAGAGCGCCGTCGATCAACGGTTCAACCGGGCCCGCTACGACGCCGACCGCACCGTCGAGACGTTCAGCCGCCGGTTGCGCGAGCAGGTTGACCTCGAGGCCGTCCGCACCGACCTGCTCACCGTCGTCCACGACACCCTGCAGCCGGCGACCGCTGCGCTGTGGGTGCGGGAGAAGGGGTCGGGGACCCGCGAGGGCGCCGGCTAGCTAGCGCGACGCGGGCATCGGGGGGACCAGCAACCCGCTCAGCCCACGCCGCAGCCCTTCCTGCCGGCACCAATCCCGACCGTAACGACTTCGTAGCGGTCGCTGGCCAACCTGGTGGCACGACCCGACACGAGGAGCTCCGATGCACAGCGTCCGCGCCAGCGTTCACGTCCACCGCCCGTCCGAGGCCGTCTGGGAGTACCTCACCGACTGGTCGCGCTACCCCGAGTGGGACAGCCTGACTGCCAGCGCCGAGCAGATCGACGACGGCCCGGCCCGGGTCGGGACCCGCTTTCGATGGGTGAGCAAGGCCCTGGGCCGCCGCGTCGCCGTCCAGTCCGCGATCACCGAGTGGGAGCCGTTGCGTCGGATGGCGTACGTCATCACCACCGGCCCAGCCCTCGCGGTCGGTTCCGGGGGATGGAAGGCGCTGTCCCCCGCCGGCGAGGGGTGCGTGCTCGAGGTCGGCGTCTCGCTGGCGCCGGCGGTGGGGCGTCTGGCCGCCCCGGTCTCCGACCCGGTCTTCACCTGGTGGCTGCGCCGGACTATGGGCCGGGACCTGCAGCGCCTGCGAACGATCCTGCAGGCCAGCCCCGCCTCCGGAGCACCGGTCCTTCCGACCTCGGTCGAGACCATCACGGTGGCGCGCGACCCGGTCGAGGTCTGGACCTACCTCATCGACCTGTCGCACCAACGCGAGTGGGACGGCCTGACGGTCAGCTGCGAGCAGCTCGACGCGGGACCACAGCGGGTGGGCACCCGCTACCGCTGGAAACTGCGGCTGATGGGGCGGCCGGTGAGCGTCGAGTCTCACCTGACCTCCTGGGATCCGCCTCGCCGGATGGACTACGCGGTGACGACCGGACCGGTGCGGGGCCACGGCTGGACCGCCGTCTACGCCCGACCCCAGGGCGGCTGCGAGGTCGAACGCGGCCTGGTGGCGGCCGCCGGCGTGGGTCGCGTCGTCCGCCTGGTGAGCAACCAGATCCTGGCCCGGTGGACCAGCCGCAGCGAGCGTCGCAACCTGCGCCGCCTGCGCACCATCCTGGAGGGCACGACCACACCGGTCACCGAGCTCAGGAGCGCATGACCGCCCCGACCCGGGCGGCTACCGCGGCGACCGCCTGGTCGCGCGCCGCATCGGCCTCCTCGCCGGTGAGGGTGCGGTCGTCGGCGCGCAGCGTCAGGCGGTAGGCCAGCGACCGGCGTCCGGGGCCCACCTGCTCGCCGACGTACTGGTCGAACAGCCGCACCGACTCCAGCAGCGGACCGCCGCCGTCACGCAGGGCCGCCTCGACCCGGCGGGCGGCGACATCGTCGTCGACGACCAGCGCCACGTCGCGCAGGGCGACGGGGTGGGTCGACAGCGACGCCGCGGGCACCTGATCGGGTGCCGCGGCGACCAGGGCGTCCAGGTCGAGCTCGGCGGCGCAGGTGCGCGAGGGCAGCTCGAGCGCCGCGACCACGCGAGGGTGCAGCTCGCCGGCGTGGCCGACGAGGGTGCCGTCGGGCAGGGTCAGCCGGGCGCACCGACCCGGGTGCCAGGGCGCGTGGTCGTCGGCCTCGACGCCGAGCAGGACGCCGAGGGCCTGGGCCAGCGCCTGGGCCGCGCCGACCGCGTCGGTCCAGTCGACCGCCCGACCGGGCCCCCACCAGCCAGCCCGCTCGCGCTGACCGGCCAGCAGGACCGCCGCGCGGCGCGGCTGGGGCGGGACGCCGGCCTCCAGCGTCGCCAGCTCGGCGTCGCCGGGACGCCTGGCCCCTGGCAGCGCCGGCGCCGGCACCAGGTCGCCGGTCGGGCGGTAGACCCGGCCGATCTCGAACAGCGCCAGGTCACGCACGCCGCGCGAGAGGTTGCGCCGCGCCACGTCGACCAGCGTCGAGAGCAGCGACGTGCGCAGCAGCGGCTGCTCGTCCGAGATCGGGTTGACGAGGCGCAGCGCGGTGCGGCGCGCGTCGTCCGCGGTCAGCCCGAGCTCGTCGTGCCGCGACGGCGCGACGAACGGGTAGCTGAGCACCTCGACCAGCCCGTGCTCGGCCAGCGCCCGGGCCGCCGAGCGGCGCAAATGCTGACTGCGGGTCAGCCCGCGGCCCGAGGGCGCCACGGGCAGCACCGAGCCGATGGCGTCATACCCCACGACCCGGGCGACTTCCTCGACCAGGTCGGCGCCCTCGACGAGGTCGGGGCGCCAGCTCGGGGCGGTCACGACGAGATCGGCACCGGTGCGGACGACGTCGCAGCCCACGGCCCGCAGCGCGTCGTCGACCTGGTCGGCCGCGTAGTCGACCCCGACCAGCCGGGTCGGCAGGTCGGCGGCCATCGCGATCGGCGCGACGGGCACCCGCTGGTCGACGTCCGTGACGCCCTCGCCAGGACGGCCCCCGCCGTGCTCGACGAGCAGGCGCACCGCGAGCTCGGCGGCGCGGTCGGCGAGGTCGGTGTCGACCCCGCGCTCGTAGCGCCGGCCGGCCTCCGTCGACAGCTTGTGCCGGCGGGCCGATCGGGCCACCGTCACGGCGTCGAAGTGCGCGGCCTCGACCAGCAGGTTCGTCGTCATCGGCGTGACCTCGCTGCTGGCACCACCCATGACGCCGGCGATGGCCAGCACCCGGCTGGTGCCGTCGGGCGCCTCGTCGGTGATCAGCAGGTCCTCGGCGTGCAGCGCGCGGTCGACACCGTCCAGGGTGGTCAGCCGCTCGCCCGCACGGGCGCGACGGACGACGACCGGCCCGGCGAGCCGGTCGAGGTCGAACGCGTGCAGCGGCTGGCCGGTGGCGAGCATGACGTAGTTGGTGACGTCGACGGCGAGCGAGATCGGCCGCATCCCGCACTGCTGCAGCACCCGCTGCATCCAGTACGGCGTGGTGGCGGTCGCGTCGACCCCGCGCACCGTGCGGGCGACGTAGCGGTCGCAGCCCTGTCGGCCCCGCACCGGCGCCTCGTCGGCGAGCCGGACCGGGTGGCCCGCGTCGTCCGGCGCGGGCACCGCCAGGTCGGGGCCGACGGGGTCGGTGAACGACCCGCCGGTGCTCAGCGCGTACTCGCGGGCGATCCCGCGCAGGCTGAAGCAGTACCCGCGGTCGGGGGTGACGTTGACCTCGACGGTCGCCTCACCCACGCCGAGCAGCGACGTGGCGTCGTCGCCGGGCTGCCCCGCCAGTCCGAGCCGGGCGAGCACGATGATGCCCTCGTGGTCGTCGCCGAGGCCCAGCTCGCGGGCCGAGCAGATCATGCCGTCACTGACGTGCCCGTAGGTGCGGCGCGCGGCGATCTCGAAGCCGCCGGGCAGCACCGCACCGGGCAGCGCGACGGCGACCTGGTCGCCCGCGGCGAAGTTGTCCGCCCCGCAGACGATGCCCTTGACCTCGGTGCCGACGTCCACCTGGCACCAGCTGATCGTCTTGCCGTTCTTCTGCGGTTCGGGTTCGACCGACAGCACCTGGCCGACCACGACCGGGCCGGTGACGTCGGCGCGGTGCAGGCCCTCTTCCTCCAGGCCCACCCGCACCAGCGCGGCGGCGACCTGCTCGGCGCTGACGTCGTCGCTCAGGTCGGTGTGCTCACGCAGCCAGCGAAGCGGGGCGCGCATCAGACCTCCATCCCGTAGTGGGTGCTGAACCGGACGTCGCCCTCGACCATGTCGTGCATGTCGGTGACCCCGTTGCGCATCATCAGCGTCCGCTCGATGCCCATGCCGAAGGCGAACCCGCTGTAGCGGTCGGGGTCGACCCCGCAGGCCCGAAGGACGTTCGGCGCGACCATGCCGCACCCGCCCCACTCGATCCAGCCGGTGCCCCCGCAGGTGCGGCAGCCGGCGCCGCGGCAGACCACGCACTGCAGGTCCATCTCGGCGCTGGGCTCGGTGAACGGGAAGAACGAGGGACGCAACCGGATCGGCAGCTGGGCGCCGAACATCGCCCGGGCGAAGTGCTCGAGGGTGCCGCGCAGGTGGGCCATCGTCAGCCCCTCGTCGACCGCGAGGCCCTCGACCTGGTGGAACACCGGGGTGTGCGTGGCGTCCAGGTCGTCGGTGCGGAACGTCTTGCCCGGGCAGATGACGTACGTCGGCACGCCCCGCTGCAGCAGCGCGCGGGCCTGCACGGGTGAGGTGTGGGTGCGCAGCACCAGCCCGGCCTCGGGCGGGTCGACGAAGAAGGTGTCCTGCATCTGGCGGGCCGGGTGGTCGGGGTCGAAGTTCAGCGCGTCGAAGTTGAACCACTCGGCCTCGACCTCGGGGCCCTCGGCGACCTCCCATCCCATCGCGACGAACAGGTCGCCGATGCGCTCGGTGAGCGTCTCGAGGGGGTGGCGCGCGCCGGGGGCGACGCGGTCGACCGGCAGCGTGACGTCGACGGTCTCCTCGCGCAGCACGCGGGCGTCGCGCTCGGCCTCGAGCTCGACCTGCCGGGCGGTCAGCGCGCGGTTCACCTGGGCGCGGGCCTGCCCGACCCGCTTACCGGCCTCGGCCTTGGCGGCCGGGGGCAGAGCGCCGATCTCGCGGTTGGCCAGGGCCAACGGGCTGCGGTCACCGGCGTGCGCGAGCCGGGCCGCCTTGAGGGCATCCAGGTCGGTGGCTGCGGCGAACGCAGCGAGCGCCTGCTCGACGTCACCCGCGACCGAGGCCTCGGACAGCGCCTCGACCTCGACCGGGTCGTAGCTGGAGTTGGGAGCGGACATGGCACCTCTTCGGACGGAACGGTGGGTCGCCGGACGCAGGTGGCCCGGCGCGGGTCAGCGGTCGGTGCCCGCCATCACGCCACGTGCTCGGGCGCTCCGGCGGGCAGCGTAAATCGGAACCGGGCGCCGCCGGCGGCGCTGCGGCCCACCTGCACCGACCCGCCGTGCGCCTCGACCAGGCCGCGGACGACGTACAGGCCGAGGCCCGTGCCGCCACGCCGCGTGCCGTGCCAGAACCGGGTGAACACGCGCTGGACGTCCTGCTCGTCGATGCCCTCGCCCTCGTCGCTCACCGCGACGGCCACAGCCGGGGCCGGATCGCCACCGTCGGTCAGCGCCTCGGTGACCGGCGCGACCTCGAGGGTGACGGTGCCCGCGCCGTGCCGCACCGCGTTCTCGAGCAGGTTGCCCAGCACCTGGTCGAGCCGGTCGGGGTCGGCCCACACCTCGGGCAGGCCGCCCTCGACGTCCAGCACGAAGCGCTCGGCCTCGTGGCCGCTCGCGACCATCCGGTCGACGTGGCGGCGCGCCGCGGCGACGAGGTCGACCGGCTGGCGGCGCACCTCCATCCGCCCGGCGTCGATCCGCGAGATGTCCAGCAGCTCGCCGATCAGCCGGGTGACGCGGTCGGCGTCGTGCTCGATCGTCTCGAGCATGAACCGCTTCTGGTCGTCGGTGAACCGGTCCCAGCGGCGCAGCAGCGTCGCGGTGAACCCCTTGACCGACGTCAGCGGTGAGCGCAGCTCGTGCGCGACGGTCGAGATGAGCAGGCCGTGCGCCTCCTCGGTGCGCCGGCGCGCAGCCGCGTCGCGCAGCCCGAGCACGACGGCGTCGACCGGCTGGCCGCGCCCGGGGCGCCGGTAGCGGGCCGTGACCAGCACCTCGCGGGGGCCGCCGTCGCCCGGCAGCACGAGCAGCCGCTCGCGGTGTCCGGTGCGGGTGGCCAGACCCGACCACGGGTCGGTGCACTCCCACCAGCTGCGGCCGTCGGGATCGATCAGCGGCAGCGCCTCACGCAGGTCGCGCCCGACCAGGTCGACAGCCCGGCGTCCCACCACGCGCTCGGCGGCGGCGTTCAGGCCGGTGACCACCGCGCTGCCGTCGGCGACGAGCACCCCGTCGGGCAGGTCGTCGGCATCGGGCACCAGAGCCCCGGTCGACGCCGGGCCCGGCTCGCCCATCTGGCCCATGACGCCGACTCTAGTGCCCGAGGTCGCGGCGGCGTCCGGCCGGCCGCTGCGCCCGGGCCGAGGCGTACAGGCACACCGTGGCGGCCGTGGCCAGGTTCAGGCTCTCTGCCCGGCCGTGGATCGGCACCCGCACGACCGCGTCGGCCAGCGCGCGGTAGGAGTCCTGCAGCCCCCACGCCTCGTTGCCGAACAGCCACGCCGTGGGCCGGGCGAGCAGCGGCGGTTCACCGTCGGCGCCGACCGCACCGGCCTCGACGTCGTCGAGCAGGTCGTCCAGGTCGAGGTCGCCGTCACCGTCAGCGGCCAGGACGACGAGCCCGGCCGCGCGCAGCGCGGTGACGGTCGCGGCCAGGTCGACCCCCTGCACGACCGGCAGGTGGAAGATGCTGCCCGCGGTCGACCGCACGCACTTGGGGTTGTGGACGTCGACGCTGGCCTCGGTCAGCACCACGGCGTCGGCGCCGGCGGCGTCGGCCGCGCGCAGGACGGTGCCCGCGTTGCCGGGGTCGCGCACGTGGGCGAGCACAGCGACCAGGGTGGGAGCCAGTCCCGTCATGACGGCCTCCAGCGGGCGGTCGACGGTGACGCAGACGGCCAGCAGCCCCTGCGGGGCGACGGTGGCGGTCATCGCTGCCAGCACGTCGTCGCTGACCCGGGCGACAGACAACCCCCCGGCGTCGGCAGCGGCCAGCACGTCGGCGTACCGCTCGGCCGCCTCGTCGGTGGCGTACAGCTCGAGCACCACGGCGTCGGGCCGGCCCGCGTGCGCAGCGACGGCCTCGCGCACGGCCTGGGGGCCCTCGGCGACGAACCGCCCGGCCCGCTCACGACCAACGCGCCTGGCCAGCCGGTGCACCGCCTTGACCCGGTCGGCCCTGACGTTGGTCAGGGTCGAGGGGTGCTGCGGTGCGACCGGTGGCACGGGCGCGTCGTTCGTGTCGCGCGTCGGTGCTGGGTCAGGCGGCGTCGTCGGCGGGGACCGGCGTCGCGGGGACGTTGGCCCGTGACAGCTCGACCAGTGCCGTGAACGAGGCCGCGTCGTTGACCGCCATGTCGGCGAGCATGCGGCGGTCGACCTCGACACCGGCGATCTTCAGGCCCTGGATGAACCGGTTGTAGGTCATCCCGTTCGCGCGGGCGGCGGCGTTGATCCGCTGGATCCACAGGCGACGGAAGTCGCCCTTGCGCGCACGGCGGTCGCGGTAGGCGTAGCCGAGGGAGTGGGTGACCTGCTCCTTGGCCTTGCGGTACAGCCGCGAGCGCTGCCCGCGGTAACCGCTGGCGCGCTCGAGGACGACCCGGCGCTTCTTCTGGGCGTTGACTGCCCGCTTCACGCGTGCCACGTGAGTACTCCTTCAATCGGTGCTGGCTGGTGCGCAGCCGGTGGGTGCTCCCCCGCGTCGCGAGGGGGCGTCGTGCAGGGTCCGACTACTTGCCGAGCAGCCGCTTGATGCGCTTGACGTCGGCAGGGGCGACCTCGACGTCGCCGGCGATGCGGCGGGTGCGCCGGCTGGACTTGTGCTCCAGCAGGTGGCGGCCGTTGCGCTGCTCGCGCATCAGCTTGCCGGTGCCGGTGACCCGGAACCGCTTCTTCGCACCGCTGTGCGTCTTCATCTTCGGCATGGCTGCCGGTCTCCTGTCGTCGTGTCAGTCGTGGTGCTTCGGGTCCTGCCGCGCCCGGGGGCGCGGGAGCATCGGGTCAGGCGTCGCTGGACGCCTCGGTGTCGGCCGGGCTGTCGGCCGGGCTGTCGGCCGGGCTGTCGGCCGGTGCCGCGCTCGGCCGGGGGCGCGGCGTGGGTCGGGGCGCCGCCGCCTTCTTCGCCGGCGCGGTGGGGACCGCCGGCTTCGGCGGCGTGGTCGGCTTGGCGGGGACGGCCGCCTTGGCGGGTGCCGCGACCTTGGACGCGGCTGTCTTCGCGGGGGACGCCTTGACCGCTGCCTTGGTCGGCGCCGCCGCCTTGGCCGGTGCCGCCTTGGCGGGCGCGGCCGCCTTCACCGGGGCGGGGGCCACGGCGGGCGCGGGGGCCACGGCGGGCGCGGGGGCCTCGACCGCAGCGGGGACCTCGACCGGAGCCGGAGCCTGCACCGGTGCCGCCACGGCGGCGGGCGCGGGGGCTGCCGCGACAGGGGCTGCGGCGACCGGCTGCATCGCCGCGTCGATCTCGGCCTGCTCGGCGGCGGCGTCGTCCTCGGCGCTGCGGCGACGACGGTCCTCGGCGCGCGCCTCGGCCTTCTTCTTCGTCGGGCCGAGCACCATGATCATGTTGCGCCCGTCCTGCTTGGGCGAGCTCTCGACGAAGCCCAGCTCGGCGACGTCCTCGGCCAGGCGCTGCAGCAGGCGGAAGCCCAGCTCGGGGCGCGACTGCTCGCGACCGCGGAACATGATCGTCACCTTGACCTTGTCGCCCGCGTTGAGGAACCGGACGACGTGGCCCTTCTTGGTGCCGTAGTCGTGCGGGTCGATCTTGGGGCGCAGCTTGATCTCTTTGATGACGGTGTTGATCTGGTTCTTGCGAGCCGCGCGCTCCTTGAGCGCCGCCTCGTACTTGTACTTGCCGAAGTCCATCAGCTTGCACACCGGCGGGCGGGCCGTCGGGGCGACCTCGACCAGGTCGAGGTCGGCCTCCTGGGCCAACCGCAGCGCGTCCTCGACGCGCACGATGCCGACCTGCTCACCGTTGGGTCCGACGAGCCGCACCTCGGGTACCCGGATGCGGTCGTTGATGCGGGGCTCGCTGATGTGCTGCTCCTTCGGGTGTCCACGTGAGACCGCAGGAGACGAGAAAGGCTCCCGTCGCCGTCGCGAGGGAGCCACCACCACGGCCCGACGC
>JBKJTJ010000343.1:0-17056 GCA_046590855.1 Actinomycetota bacterium | reverse complement strand
TTGCGCACGTCGCCTCAAGGTCGCCGGCGAGGGCGATTGCTTCTCCCACGACACTGCCAGTGTGAGCGGTTATCCTGACCAGGACGGTGCTCGATCGTCGTGATCTACTCTGATCAGCATGCGCACCGTCTTGACCTTCCTGTTGTCTTACCTCGCCGTCATGGCCGCTTTGGCCCTCGTTAGCGGTCGAGCGATCGATCCGCTGGGTTTCCTGCTCATTGCGGTCGTCGCGGGTGTCGTTACCTTCCTGCTCAACCGTAGCCGCGCGCGCCGCCACAGCCACAGCCACAGCTGAGGAAGTGCTGCTGCGTGATTAAACCCCCGGGCAGTACGCGAGTGAAGAGGGCATCCAGCAGGGCGGAGTAACTCCCCTCACTGAGGGGACTCCTGTTGTGCTCGATTCTGAGGGCGACGCCTTCCCGCTCGACCTCGTTGATGCGGTACAGCACTCGATAGGTGCCTCGGCGAGCGGCGATGGCCGCGAGGTGGCCGCGCAGCTGTTTGCCGACTCTCTGAGGGTTCTCGACCAGGGCGCGGATGAGGAACTCGATGGCGGGCACCGCCACACTCTCAGGCAGGCCAGGAGGGATAGCCCGGGTCGCCGGAGCGGTCAGTACCAGCTCGTGGTCGCCGTCGCTCACCACCGCAGAGCGAGCACGACCTCGGCGCCGCGAACGACGTCACCGGCGGCGTAGGCCGTGTCGGCTTCGCGGATGTCGGCCAGCGCGTGGGGATCGCTGAGGACCGCGAGGGTCTCTTCCAGCTCCTCCAAGTCGGCCGGGCTGACGAACCCCGACAACCAGCCAGTCGGGTTACACCTCGGCGGGTGCGTCGTCAGCAAATGTTCCGGTGCGCTCGGCGATGTCAGGCCTGCGGGCCTTGAAGGCGAGGAAACCCCCGACGCCGACGATCATGAAGACGATGAAGTAGTAGGGCAGCCGGTTGACGGGACTGGGGGGTACCGGCCAGATGTTGCGGTAGAAGACGTAGACGAGGGAGCCAGCGCCCAGCAGCCCCATGATCCAAGCCGTGCCGATGCCTGGGGCGTTGAGCTTCTTGAGGAACAGTGGAGCGGCCAGGCAGATCAGCACGTAGGCGACCATGTAACCGAAGACGCCGACGGTGTCGATGTACGTCGTGACGGTCAGGGGTGCAAGCCCGGCCAGCAGGCACAGGACGACCGGGACGAAGACGGGGAGCACCAGAGTCGCGATCGCCCGAGAGGGGGTGCGGTGCCTGGGGTGCACGGTCCCGAACCAGGTCGGCAGAAGGCCGTCGTTGCCCCATGAGAACAGCAGCCGCGCGCCGACGGTGATGCACGCGACGACCACCGCGAAGAACGACGCGGTGATCCCGAGGTTGAGGATGGGTAGGAAACCGTCAAGGCCGTACTGGACGGCGAGGTCGTCCATGGGTGACGCGCTCTTGGCTAGCGCGGCGGCCCCGCCTCTGAAGCCTGCCACCTGGGCGTAGGTGGCGAAGATGTACAGCAGTCCGGCCAGGACGGCGCTGCCTCGGATGGCGCGGGGGATGGCGCGGAACGGGTCCTGTGACTCCTCGCCCAGCGACGCGGCGCTCTCGAAGCCGACGAAGCCCAGGATGGCCAGGACCACCGCGAAGACCATGCCGTCGATCGTCGCGCTGGAGAGCCTGAGCTGGGCCGAGTCCACGATGTTGCCACTGCGGGCAAGCACGATCGCCAACACCAGCACGATTACCGTGATGGAGATGAGCTCGAGGGTCGCCGACACGCGTGCTGCGAGCCGGACGCTGGTGATGGTGACCCAGACTGCCGCAGCCAGCAGTACCGCGTCGAGCAGGATCTGGCCGGGGGTGCCGGTGAAGGCGTCGACGTTGACGTTGGTGAAGACCTGGGAGGCGAAGAAGCCCGCGCCGGCCAGGGAGCCGGACGCGATGGCAACGACGCCGATGAACAGGGCCCAGCCGGTGAGAAAGGAGCCGGTGGCCCCGAGCGAGGGGCGGGCGAGGATCGCGAGGGACCCCGCGCCGGCTCGACGTCGCGCGATGACTGCGACGCAGTGGGCGACGAACAAGACGATCAGGGCGCCGATGGCGAAGGAGAACCACGCACCGTTGCCCGCGTACAGCGCCATGAAGGCCGGCGTGAACGCGATCACGGCGCTGGGGGCGATGTTCGCCACGCTCTGCATGGCGACCTCGAGCGGCGACACGGTGCGCCGTGCCAGGCCGCCGGAGTGGTCCTGTGTTGAGCTCACGTCCACCTCTTCGTTGAGGGTTCTCGGTATGCCGACGGCGCCGGCACCGGTTGTGGCGTCAGGGGATGAGGAGCTGGCGGAGCGCGTGGCCGGACGCCAGGTCGTCCAGGGCCGCCGCGGCGTCCTCGAGCGGCCGTCGGGCCGAGACGAGGGCCTCGATGTCGAGGTGCCCGTCCATGAGCTCGTCGACCAGGTGCGGGATGTCGCGCTCTGGTACGGCGGAGCCGTAGTTGCAGCCCAGGATGCGTTGGTCTGCCTCAGCTAGGGCCAGCGGCTCGAAGCTGGCGCGCTGTCCGGTGGGTGGCAGCCCGACGATGACGGCGGCTCCGCCCAGACCCAGCGCGGCGATCGCCTGCTCGGTGGTGGTGATCTTGCCGATGGCGTCGTAGACGAAGTCCAGTCCGTCGGTCACCAGCTCGCGCAGGGCCGCCGCGACGTCCATGGCGGGGGTGACGAGCAGGGTGTGCGTTGCACCCAGCCGCGACGCCAGCTCGAGCTTCGCCGGGACCGTGTCGACGGCGACGATCACTGAGGCTGCCTGCAACCGCGCGCCCTGGACGACGGCCAGGCCGACGCCGCCGCATCCGATGACCGCGCACGTGGCGCCGGCCGGTTGGGACGCGGTGTTGCGGACCGCCCCTACCCCTGTGGCGATGGCGCAGCCCACGAGGGCGATCAGGTCCAGGGGTGCGTCAGGTCGGACCTTGATGGCTCCGGACTGGGGCACCACGACCTGTTCGGCGAACGAGGACACCCCGAGGTAGTGGTGCAGTGGCTCGCCGTTGCGGGAGAGCCGGCTCGTACCGTCGTACAGGACGCCACCTGGCGCGACGACCTGGGCCACGACCTGGCACTGGGCGGGTCGACCCAGAAGGCAGTAGCGGCAGCTGCCGCAGTTCGGCACCCAGGACAGGACCACGTGATCACCTGGTGCCAAGCCCGTCACGCCCTCTCCTACGGCTGACACGACGCCCGAGCCCTCGTGTCCGAGCACGAGGGGCATGGGGACGCTCCACTCGCCGCGCATCACGTGTAGGTCGGAGTGACACACTCCTGCGGCGGCGACATCGACGAGGACCTCTCCTGCGCGCGGAGCGTCGAGGTCGACGTCAGCGATCGTCAGCTCGTCTCCGTCGAAGACTGCGGCTCTCATGGCTGAGCGGACTCCCGGGCGCGTTGGGTGTGGAGCACGTGGCGGCCGGAGTTTTGCAGCACTGAACAGCACTGTCAATGAGGTGGAGGGGCGAGGGTCACGCACCGCTCGGCTGCACGGCGAGGATGCCGTGCAGGATGTCGGGATGACCGGAACCCGGGACCCTGCGGACGGCATGCGCGACGTGGGGCCGTCGCTGCGCAGGATCCGGCAGTCCCAAGGGCTTCTGCTGACGGCTGTCGCCGAGCGGGCTGGTGTCTCGAAGGGCTTCCTGAGCCTGGCGGAGCGCGGCCAGACTCGCGTCTCGGTGCCTACTCTCCTGCGGATCTGCGGAGTGCTGGGTGTCCCCATCGGTTCACTGTTCACCTATCCGTCCGACCGCGTCCTGCACGGGGGTACGCCGCTGTACATGGGCGGAATCGACCTGCAGGAGTTCCTCCTCACGCCAGCGGACGAGCCGCACGTGCAGGTCATGCGCACCGTGATGCAGCCGGGTGGTGGATCCGACGGTGCCTACACCCTGGACGCGGAGACGATCTTCGTGATCGTCCTCGTCGGGCGGCTCGAGCTCGACGTGGACGGCGAGAGGTTGACCCTCGACACCGGGGACACCACAACGTTCCCCGCGCGTTCCAGGCACAACTGGCGTAATCCCCTCGACACCGAGACCGAGGTCTTGTGGGTGATAGCTCCCCCGCTCCCGCGGGTCTGACCCATCACGCGCCACGGCGACACGAAGTCGAGAAGGATCTTGATGACCACGCGGTGGCCACACCCACACCAAGGAGACGTATCTCGGCGACGTCGCTTCCAGGCGCCTCGAGTACCTCACCTTCGAACCAATTTCGTCGGTCGCCGTGCGGGCAACACCGGACCTCATCATCCTTCGCTACATCGCACGCATCCGGTTGAGTGTCGGAGACCCCGAAGAAGTCGAAGAAGTCGAACTCATCGCCTGGTACACCGATCACTGCGAGAAGCGCGACGGCACGTGGACTGTCGTGTGGTCACAAGCCACCGAGACCGCGGCCTGATGCTTCTCGACGGTCACTCCTGCCTCCCCCGAGCCAAGGTGGCGGTGAGGCTCCTCCGCTTGGGCGCTACCGGCGGGCGACAATGTTGGCGCGGGCCTGGCTGTCACTGCTAGCGCAAGCAAAGGTTCCCTGCTTCGGTGACCAATGGGACCAACCGCTCGCCTGTCTTGACAGGATACCCCCAGGGGGTACATGATGGACGACATGAACGCTCACGCAGAGCAGGCTTTGGCGGCGACGACGGTGACTGATCCCGTCTGCGGCATGCGGGTCGACCCGGCGGCGGGCAAGCACTCGTCCCGGCACGAAGGTCAGCTGTTCCACTTCTGCTCGGCGAGCTGTCAGGCGAACTTCGACGCCGACCCCACCGCGTACACCGCGGTCGGCACCGCAGGTGCCCCGGATGACGTGGTGGCGGTCAGAGAGGGTGTGCACGAGCACGCTGCTGTCGGGCCGACGCGTCCCTCGCATGCCGGCGAGGTGCCCGAGTGGACGTGCCCGATGCACCCCGAGGTGCGCCGACCTGGTCCTGGGCCGTGCCCGATCTGCGGCATGGCCCTGGAACCGGTGCTGGTGAGCGCCCAAGATGGGCCGAGCCCGGAGCTGGCGGACATGACACGCCGGTTCTGGACCGGCGTCGCCCTCTCCATCCCGGTCGTGGTCCTGGGCATGGGGCGGGACCTCATCCCTGCCCTTCACGATGCGATCTCATCGGTGGCATCCACCTGGGTGCAGCTCGTCCTTGCCACACCCGTGGTGCTGTGGGGAGGGTGGCCCTTCTTCCAGCGCGGCTGGACGTCGGTGCGCACGTTGAAGCTGAACATGTTCACCTTGGTGGCCATGGGCACCGGAGTCGCCTGGCTGTTCAGCGTCATCGCGACCCTCGCCCCGAGACTCTTCCCCGCGGCGTTCCGCGCAGACGGAGCCGTCGATGTGTACTTCGAGGCCGCCGCGGTGATCACCACGCTGGTCCTGTTCGGACAGGTCCTCGAGCTGCGGGCCCGCGAGCAGACATCCGGAGCCATCCGCGCCCTGCTGGATCTGACCCCGGACACCGCACGCCGGATCAACGCCGACGGCACCGAGGCGGAAGTGACCCTGGACCAGGTGAACGTCGGTGACCGGGTCCGGGTCAGGCCAGGCGAGAAGGTCCCCGTCGACGGCATCGTGGACGACGGTCGATCCACGCTGGACGAGTCGCTGGTGACCGGTGAGTCGATGCCCGTCACCAAGACCGTCGGTGACACCGTCATCGGCGGCACCATCAACTCGACAGGGTCGCTGACCGTGCGGGCCGAGAAGGTCGGCCGCGACACCATGCTGGCCCGGATCGTCCAGATGGTCGCCGAGGCACAACGATCCCGCGCCCCCATCCAGCGCCTCGCTGACCAGGTCGCGGCCTGGTTCGTGCCCCTCGTCATCCTCATCGCGCTGATCGCGTTCGGGGTGTGGGCGTCTGCCGGACCCGACCCGCGCCTGGCGCACGCGCTTGTCGTGGCCGTCTCGGTGTTGATCATCGCCTGCCCCTGCGCGCTGGGGTTGGCTACACCGATGTCGATCATGGTGGGCGTCGGGCGCGGTGCCGGCCTCGGGGTGCTGATCAAGAACGCCGAATCGCTGGAGCGGATGGAGAAGGTCGACACACTGGTCGTGGACAAGACCGGCACCCTCACCCAAGGCAAACCGACGGTCACCCATGTGGTGACCACGGCGGGCATCGACCGCGATGACCTGCTGCGCCTGGTCGCCGGCGTCGAACGGGCCTCCGAGCACCCCCTGGCCACGGCCATCGTCAGGGCGGTCACGGACGCCCGTCTGGTGATCCCCGAGGTCACCGACTTCGACGCCCCGGTGGGCAAGGGCGTGATCGGGACAGTCGGCCAGCAGCGCGTCCGGGTCGGTAGCTCGTCCTTCCTGACCGGTGAAGGGCTGGACCCCAGGGAGCTGACGGCCCAGGCCGACGAGCTGCGGGCAGAAGGGGCGACGGTCATCTTCGTCGGCGTCGACGACCAGCTGGCGGGGATCATCGCCGTCGCCGACCCGGTCAAGGAGACCACCCCCACCGCGGTCACAGCCCTGCGCGCCGAGGGGATCGAGGTGGTCATGCTCACCGGCGACAACCGGGTTACCGCCGAAGCCGTCGCCCGACGCCTGGGCATCGACCGCGTCGAAGCCGAGGTGATGCCCGACCACAAGGCCGACGTCGTCAAACGCCTGCGCAACGAAGGGCGCGTCGTCGCGATGGCAGGCGACGGCGTCAACGACGCACCCGCCCTGGCCGCAGCAGACGTCGGCCTGGCCATGGGATCAGGGACCGACGTCGCCATCGAGAGCGCCGGCATCACGCTGCTCAAGGGTGACTTGACCGGCATCGTCCGGGCACGCAAGCTCTCCCAAGCCACCATGTCGAACATCCGGCAGAACCTCGTCTTCGCGTTCATCTACAACGTCGCAGGGATCCCCGTCGCCGCCGGAGCTCTCTACCCCACCTTTGGGCTGCTGCTCTCGCCGGTGATCGCCGCAGCCGCGATGGCGCTGTCCTCGGTCAGCGTGATCACCAACGCACTGCGCCTGCGGACACGAAACCTATGACCCGTGACAAGCGCGATGACCCAGCTGGGCGACAGCGTGACACGAGCCCGGCACCCTCACCTCGACGAGGCCGCGGCAATCGTCTGACCATCACCGTCCTGGGGCTGTTCCTTCTGGCGTGGGTGGTCACCGTCGTGGTTCTCGTCCTGTCGGGTTGAGCGCAGATCCGGGTCTGCAGCCGTGAACCTCGGTTCGCCGGCTGCGCATCAGGCGGCTGCGTGAGCCGGGTGCCGTTGGCGCAGCCGACAGCCGGGACTCCGCCCTTCACCAAGCCACCGGCGACTGGTCCGGCGGACCGTTTGCTGGCGATGCGCCGCTTCAACTCTGCATCTGCGAGTCCGCGTGACTGACGGCGCCGGCAGGCGTCCCATCGAATCACCGGCCACCGCGGCCGACTGCGGATCGTCGTCAACGTCGCGTCGACGGCGACGCTGGTTGAGGGAATGCCCAATCACGACATACTCTTCGGCCCACTCAGCCCCGAAGTGACAGGGATTCCCGTCGGGGTCGTGGAACCAGGCGAACGGACCGCAACGACTGCATCGACCAGCGTGATGGCAGTGTTGCTCCACCATTCTCGTGCACGAGCGCGGACGGCCGCGCTTCCACGAGGACGAGGCCAAGGGTGCCGCCATAGTCACGCGCGTGGCGACTCGCGACCCTGCCACGTGGTCAGGCATGCGCGGTTGCCCTGCGGGTCGGCGAGCACCCAGTACGCCGGCGCGGCGGTGTCATCGACCAGCTCGCCGCCGGCCTCGATCGCGGCGGTTATGCGGTCTGCGACCACTTCGGGTGGGAGGCGCAGGTCCAGGTGCCAGCGCTGGCGCGGAACGTCGTGGGCTTCGGTGGGCTGAAACCAGATCGTCGCCCGACGACCGGTGGCGTCGCGGATCTGGGTCTCCCCCCAGGCCTCCACCGTGTCGTAGTCCAGCAGGGCCGCCCAGAACGGACGGATCTGCGCCTCGTCGGCCGAGTCGAGGGCGAGTTCAAGCACGCTGGTTCGTCCCGGACGGGCCGTGGCACCGGCGGCCAGGGCCAGCTCGCTGATGATCCGGGCCAGCGCCACGTCGCGCGAGGTCACGCCACCGACGTCGTGGCTGATGAGCCGGACGTCGAGCCGTCCGTAGGCCAGGTCGAGGTCGGGATGGTGGTCCATCGACTCGGCGGCCAGCGCGATCGCGTCGACGAGCTTGACCGCGGTCACGAAGTCGCCGGTGTCGAAGCTGGCGTGCAGCCGGTCGATGAGCATCCGCCAGTCGGGCAGCTGTTCGCCGTCCAGCTCCAGCTCGGTCAGCGTGCGCCTCGGGTCGGGCGGGGTCTGGGTCTTGTCGCTCATGCAGGTCACCTTGTGTCAGTTCGGCTGGGGGCCGCGGCGATCTCCCGGTGGAGGCCGTCGCGGTCAGGTGGACGGCCAGACTGGCTGGGCTCTGCGGGCGGCGTCGAGGAACGGCCCGGCGTCCAGGGTGTGCGTGCTCAGCTCGATGTCCTGGTCCAGCCACTGGCAGACGACGAGGAGCGTGCCGGCCGGCGGCAGCGGCCACAGCCAGTAGCTGCGTTCAACGCAACGGTTACCGCCGCCACCGCCGCCGCCCATGAGAACCGGGTGGTTGGGTTGCCAGGTCGTGTCGTGGTGGTGATGGGCGCCGTCGTCCTGGTGTGGCCCTTGTGGCCACGGATCGACATTGGTGACCCGGGAGCCGTCAGACAGCTCGAACCCCCACTTGAGCCGCCCCGCCTGCCACTGGGCGTCTACGTCATGGCGGTACGGGCCGTCGAAGACCTCGCCGTTGAGGTCGAGTCGAGCCACCTTCCCTCGCACGTGGACGGCCAGGTTCATCTGCACGCCGGACGGGAAGGCACGCATCCCGGTCAGTGCGACCACCGTGCTCTCGGACCGCCCCAGGATCAGCTCGACCGGCACCACCCCTGGCATGACAGCCTCGGGCGGAGCGAGCCAGACCGGCTGCGCAGGCTCCGGCACTTCGGCCGCCTCTTGCGGCTCGGGTGGGATGGGGAAGAACTCCATGCCGTGCTCCTCTGCGACAACGACCGGCGACCAGCCGTCCAGCATGCCCCAGACGTGCACGACCGCGTCGTCGCAGGGCCGCGATCTGGGCCTCCGGAAACGCTATCCCCGTCGTAGTTCGCTTTCGAGGAACCCGTAGGCCACCTCGCGGTGGGGCTGCGGGAAGTCGTGGTCGCCCGGCACGCGTGAACCCGTGCGTGGTGGCTCCGGCGGCGTCGAGGCGTTCGGCCAGGTCGCGTGCACCTCGGCTCCAGGTGTCGTCCTGCGCGACGAACTCGGCCTGCATCCCGGCGTCGTGGGTGAAGGACTCGGTAGGTGATGCAGCCGCAGTTCGAGACGCTCGCCCGGATGCGGTCGTCCCACGCCGGTGCCCACAGTGCGGTCCGTCCGCCGTGGGAGTGGCGGATGAACCCGATCTTGGTCGGGTCGACGTACGGCACCGTGATGGCGTAGCCGATGGCCAGCGAGACCTCCTGCAGGCAGTCGGCGAGCAGGGTGCGGCCGTGGACGAGGCGGTCGGCGAGCTCGTACCAGCCGACGTTCTGCCCGTCGGCCCGGTGCGGTCCTCGAAGCCGATGGCGTCGGGGGGATGGTGACGAACCCGCGTTGGGCGAGCTCGGCGGCGTACGCCTGGTCGGGGTCCCCGCGCAGCCCGCACACCTCGCTCTTGCCCAGGTCGAGCCGGTCCGCGTGCTGGTGGTGGCAGAACACCACCGGCGCCGGGCTGCGCAGGTCCGCAGGGATGCAGACAAAGGCCGTGACCCGGCCGGCGGGGACGTCGTAGGAGACAAGCCGTCGGGTGTAACCGTCGCAGGCGACGTCCTCGATCACCTGAGTGTCAGGGGTCCTGGGTCTCGCACCGGTCCCAGGAGCTGCCGCAGACCGCTCTCGTCAGCGAGGTGTGCGGCATCGGGTCATCCGACCAGGCGCGACGCGTCGTATCGATAGAGCTGGGCGTGTTCGCTCAGTTCCGGCTTACCCAGCCGCAGTGCCATGTCCTCGCTGAAGGCGGCGAGCTCAATCAGTCGCTCGTGGAGCACCGAGAGGACGTCGTGCGGGTCGACATCGTGTCCGTAGGCGGCCAAGAGGTGTTCGAGGCGCCGGCCGCGCTCCTCGTCGGTGAACCCGTCCCGCCTGTCTGCGAACGAGAGAGGAACGATGCGATAGGCCAGGTACGCGACATCCCACAGGCGAGGGCCGGGCGAGGCGAAGTCCCAGTCGATGACGCCGACCACGGTCTCGCCATCGAAGACGAGGTTGTAGGTGGCGAAGTCGTTGTGGCAGATGACCTCCAGCGGTTCGTGGACTGCGGACCGCCACGGGCCCGGCAACTCCACACCCGCGGTGGCATCGTGAACGCGACGCATGAGGTGAGCGGAGGACTCCAGCGCCGTCTGCGACCACACCCAACCGGGCATCGGGTAGGTCGGAACCGTCCCCTCCACGAAACTGAGCACCTCACGCCCATCCCCAGTGACGCCGAGCGGCTTCGGAACGCCGCGGACACCGACAGCATCGACGTGGTGCAGGAGTCGATGAACTGCTGGCGTCCACTCGCCGGACGGCCGGGTCACCGTGTCGCCGTCCCGGACGACGTCACCCATGTTGCCGCCGCACAGTCTCTGTGGATCGTCGTCACTTACGCGTTGAACGCTAGAGGGCATTGCCGTGCATCGTCAGGAGCCCGGCCACTCCGACGAGAGACGGGGACGACCGGGGACGCTGGTACGTCGACCGCTCACTGTCACGGGGACGAACTTGCTGGGCCTCGTCAAGCACTTGGGGACCTGGGAGGCCAGGTACCTCGGTGAGGTTTTCGATCGTCCCTTTCCCGAGCTTCTGCCTCGGTGGGACATCGAGGCAGAGGGACTTGCCGACATGTGGGCGACCCAGCACGAGTCCCGCAGCGCCGTCGTGGACCGCTACCGACGCGTGTGGGCGCACAGCGATGCGACGGTGGCCGCCCTCTCGCTCGATGCCACGGGCCGGGTGGCGTGGTGGCAGAACGCCGAGGTGCCCCTGTTCAACATCCTCGTCCACGTGCTCGCCGAGACCAGTCGCCATGCCGGCCACGCTGACATCCTGCGGGAACAGATCGACGGAGCGGTGGGAACCGACGCGGAGAGCATGGCCACGAAGCAGCATGACTTGGCCTTCTGGACTCACCGGCGCGAGGAGATCGAGGCAGCGGCCAGGTCCGCCGGTTCATCTTGGGCAGCACCACCATGGTCGCGTGCCGCGCCACCCCTGCTCAGGGCACTCGGAGGGACGAAGAACAGGAAGCAGATGAATGCGCGTCCATCCGCACTGGGCAGCAGCTCCGCTGGCGTGCCGGCCGCGTGCGCGCGTTCACCGAGCGTCTGGCACGCGCAGCTGCGAGTGGCAGAACTCGCCATGCTCGGCGCAAAGGCGTTGCGTACCGGAGGCGTCCGCATCCAGGGTGCCCAGGTGATGATCCAACCCACCCTGTTCCTGACTGTCGGTCTGCCCGGAGCAGGCAAGACGACGCGTGCGCGTGAGCTGGCCAGTGAGCTGTCGATCCTGCGGCTGACACCTGACGACTGGATGGCTCCGTTGTTCGGGGACAGTGATGCTCAAGGTCGTCGGGACATCCTCGAGGGACGCTTGATCTGGGTCGCTCACGAGGTGCTGGTGAGCGGAGCCTCGGTGGTCCTGGACTTTGGCTGCTGGTCGCCGCGGGAGCGGTACGCCATCCGCGTCATCGCCGGTCACGCGCATGCCACCTTCGCCCTGGAGTACGTCGAGGTCGCCGAGACGGTTCGCCGGGCTCGCTGTGACCGGCGATGGCTGGAGTCGCCGGAGACGACGTTCGCCATGTCGGCCGCTGACCACGACCGCTTCGTGTCGCTGTGCCAACCACCGACGCCCAGCGAGCTGGCCCACGGTCCCGTCCCGCGACCGCCGAGCGGATGTCGGTCATGGGCCCAGTGGGCGAGTCGACGCTGGCCGACGCTGCCGCTCCTGGACCCGTGACTGTCCGCCGCACGCCGCCTACCCGCGGGCTCAGTCAGGACGGTCGTTGGCGGTCCGGGGTGGTCGCGAGGTGCCACCAGGTGCGGTAGCGGCAGCGCTCGTACTCGCCAGGGGACCACCCTGTCGTCCGGGTCATGTGCGGGTAGGTCTCGGGTGTCCCCAGCAGTCTGCAGGTGGCGATCACCCACGCGAGGTCACAGTCGGGCTTCATCAGACCGTCGTCATACAACGTCGACCAGAAGGACTGCACGGCCGCGAGCGTCCCGTCACGGCCTGCCTGCGCGGACACCGCGATCACCGGTCGTCGGGCTCGACCTGAAGGACGACGGCGATGATCGGAGCGAGGCGGACGAACAGCGCGGTGGTCCCGGCTGCGTCGGCTACCAACCGCTCGTGCAGGGTCGGCGCGGTCATCGTCGTGACCACCCAGTCGCGGTGCGCCAGGTCGATCTGCTGGGTGTCCCCGACGACCGCGACGCCGATGACGCGTTTGAGGAGGTCGGCCTTGGTCGCGAAGCGGACGCAGACTTCTGCACGATCCAGCAGCACGCGCAGCCCGGTGCGGACGGCCCGCTCGTCGTCGAGGACGCGGTTGCCACCGCAGCACGACGCGAGCAGGAGCACCGACCCTGACGGGCGGCTCGGCGTAGGACTGCCGCCCCAGCATCGGGCGCGCCCTTCTGCTCGGGCTGGGTAACGTGGGCGCGCCGCCGAGGATCGACGTCGCATCTAGGTTCGTCCAAGCGGCCCCCTTCGCTTCGCAAGAGCAGCAGCTGGACGAGCCCGTCCGCCACGCTCTTCTGGATCGTGGGGGTGTCGCAGAGATTGGGCACGAGGTGCTCTGATCATTCGGCGTCACCGCACGTCACTTGCCACGAGACCTGCACGATGAGCGCACTCGCTGGTCAGAACGAGACCCCAACCGTCGCACGCATTCTGGAGGCATCGTGAAGCTCCTGCTCACCTCAGGCGGTGTGACGAACCCGAGCATCCGCTCGGCTCTCGTGCGGTTGCTGGGCAAGCCCATCGAGGAGTCCACGGCTCTGTGCATCCCGACAGCGCAGTGGGGACACCCGGCGTGCGGGCCGGTGTCGGTGCGGGGCTTCGTGGCCGGCGACCCGCCGTGGCACCTGACCAGCCTGGGTTGGAAGGCGGTGGGCGTCCTGGAGCTCACTGCGCTGGCCAGCATCGGCGAAGAGCGGTGGCTGCCATGGGTCCGAGCGGCCGACGTGCTGCTTGTGGACGGTGGCGACGCCACCTACCTGTGTCACTGGATGCGGGAGTCCGGGCTGGCTGATCGGCTGCCCTCGCTGCCGCAGCTGGTCTGGGTGGGCGTCAGCGCCGGCAGCGTGGTGATGACGCCCCGGATCGGCAACGACTTCGTGACCTGGCCGCACGCTCGCGACGACCAAACCCTCGGGGTCGTCGACTTCTCGATCTTCCCTCACCTGGGCCACCAGGTGATGCCGGAGAACACCCTGGCCGAGGCGCGCCGATGGGCCACCGAGATCGCGGGGCCGGCGTTCGCCATCGACGACCAGACCGCCATCCAGGTCGCCGACGGAACCGTCGAGGTCATCTCCGAGGGGCAGTGGGAGCGGCTCGTCGAGGGCTGACGCCGATCGCAGACGACTCGGTCTCGTATGCCATCGAACGCATCCCGCACCGGGCTCACGTTTGGTGCTTGGCTCGCCGATACCGGAGCGTGCCCGTTCTCTCTGCGTCCGCAACGCGGCCACAGTCCGTGCGTCAGAGCAACCGGGAGCGTCGGTGAAGATATCCCTGCGCCGCCAGGACGGCGTCCCGGCTGCTGACACCGCCCTTGCTCGATCCTCCTTCGTGGCCGTCCTGCTGATGCTGGTGATGCTGGTCGCCTACGTCGTCGGCCTGGCGCTGCACGGTGAGGGCTTCAGCCCGCTGGTGGACGGCTGGTTGGGCATCGGCAGCCAGGTCGTTCCCGCTGCGGCGTGCTGGGTGGCGGCCGTCCGGTCGCGGTCACGCCGCGCGGGTGTGCTCCTGCTTGCCCTGGCCGTGACCAGCTTCGCGCTGGGGAACGCCTACTTCGTGCTGTCGGCGAACGGGCCGATCCCGTTGCCGTTCCCGTCCCCGGCGGACGTGGGGTACCTGACCTTCTACCCGCTGCTGCTGAGCGCTCTGCTGATCTTCGTTCGCCAGACGCTGAGCGGGGTCGGAGCAGCGGTGTGGCTGGACAGCGCGCTCGGGGCGTTGGGTGCCGCTGCCGTGCTGGCAGTGGTGCTGGGTCCGGTCATCGGTCCGGCCCTGCAGGGCTCGTTCTCGCTCGTGATGGTCGTGTCCGTGGCCTACCCGCTCTTCGACGTCCTGATCGTCGCCGCCGTCATCGGGATCACTGCGCTGCAAGGACTCCGGCTGTCCACCCCGTGGGTGGTGCTGCTGGTCGGGCTGCTGGTCTTCGCGGCCTCGGACGTGGTCTACGCGCTGCGCATCGCCAAGGACGCCTACGTGATCGGAGCTCCGCTGGACGCGGGTTGGGCGATCGGGCTGACCCTGATCGCGACGTGTGCGCTGATGCAGGCGCAGCGCAGCGCCGTCGGGCGAGCCAGCAGTGAGCACGCCCGGGCTGCCCCTCTCGCGGTGCCGACACTGGCCACGACCGCGGGCCTGGCCGTTCTGCTGAGCGCCACCCAGGTTCACGTGTCGAGGCTCGCCGTCGGGCTGGCAGCGCTGACGCTCCTGTCAGCGGGCCTGCGTGCCCAGCTGGCGTTCCGGCAGCTGGTGCGGATGTACGACCTGCGCCGCCAGGCGAGCACCGACGACCTCACCGGTCTGCCGAACCGCCGCGCCCTGTACGCGGACGCGGCCACCAGGTTGGTCGCGTCGGTGAACCCTCGCCAGGCGCTGCTGCTGCTGGACCTTGACAAGTTCAAGGAGGTCAACGACAGCATGGGGCACCACGTGGGTGACCGGCTGCTCATCGAGGTCGGCGTTCGGCTGCGGGAGCTCCTGCGGCCAGAGGACCTGCTGGCCCGGCTGGGTGGGGACGAGTTCGCGGTTCTGCTCGCGGACGCCGATCACGACGCGGCCGTCCGTACGGCGACCAAGCTCAGCGAGGTGCTGGCCAGGCCCTTCAGCCTGGAGGGCACCACCCAGCAGATCGGCGTCAGCATCGGCATCGCGCTGTTCCCCGACCACGGACTCGCGTTGGGCCAGCTGCTCAGGCGGGCCGACATCGCCATGTACCAGGCCAAGGCGGCTGCTGGCGGGCACCGGGTCTCCAACGACATCGACGACCAGGAGCGGGCCGTCAGGATCCGAACCGTGGAGGAGCTGCGCTCCGCCGTGGCGTTCGACCAGCTCGTCCTGCACTACCAACCGAAGATCACCTTGAAGACCGGCGACGTCCACGGGGTGGAAGCCCTCGTCCGATGGCAGCACCCCACCCGAGGGTTGCTCTACCCGGTGTCGTTCCTCCAGCTCGTCGAGGACGCGGGGCTCATGCACAGCCTGACCGAGGTCGTCCTCGGCCTGGCGCTGGACCAAGCCGCCATCTGGCACGGCCGCGGTCGTCCACTGCGCGTGGCGGTCAACCTGTCAGCCAGCTCGCTGGTCGACGCCGATCTGCCCGAGCAGATCGCACGGATGCTGCAGGCCCGGTCGCTCCCCCCGACGGCCCTTCAGCTCGAGATCACCGAGGAGTTCCTCATGATCGACCGGGTTCGGGCCCGCACCATCCTCGGACGCCTTCGCGACAGCGGCGTCCAGATCGCTGTGGACGACTTCGGCACCGGCTACAGCTCCCTGGCCTACCTGCGTGACCTGCCGATCGACGAGCTCAAGCTCGACCGGTCCTTCGTCACGCCGATGGCCGACGACGCGCGGGCCGCGGCGCTGGTCGCGTCGACGATCTCCTTGGCCCACAGCCTGGGGTTGCGCATGGTCGCGGAGGGAGTCGAGGACCTCACCACCTGCAGCGAGCTCACCCGCTACGGGTGCGACGAGGCACAAGGCTTCTCCATCTCCCGACCCGTACCGGCCGTCGAGCTCGACGCGTGGATCGCGAACCGCACCGCGCACGCCTCCTCCAGCAGGACGCCGGCTCCGCTCCTGCCGCCGTGAGCGATGATGCGCCGGTCACCACATCAGCGAGAGGGGACCACCGATGGTCGACGTCGTCCTGTTCCATCACGTCCAGGGGTTGACGCCCGGGGTGGTGGCCTTCGCCGACGAGCTGCGAGCGGCGGGGCACTCCGTGCACACCCCGGACTTGTTCGACGGGCGCACCTTCGCGACGATCGAGGAGGGTATGGCCCACGCCGGGCAGACGGGGTTCGAGGTCGTCCTCGAGCGAGGCGTGGCCGCCGCCGATGCCCTGCCGTCGACCGACGTGGTCTACGCCGGCTTCTCCATGGGGGTGATGCCGGCCCAGAAGCTGGCGCAGACCCGCGCAGGTGCGCGAGGCGCCCTGCTGCTCCACGCCTGCCTGCCGGTGTCCGAGTTCGGCGAGACGTGGCCGGACGGCGTCCCGGTGCAGGTTCACGGCATGGACGCCGACCCCTTCTTCACCGAGGAGGGGGGCGACCTCGACTCCGCCCAGCAGCTGGCCGCGTCAACAGACCAGGCGCAGGTCTTCCTCTACCCGGGCGGGGAGCATCTGTTCACGGACTCGTCGCTGCCGTCGTACGACGCCCCGGCAGCGACCGTGCTTCTCGGGCGGGCCCTGCGGTTCCTGGACGAGCTCGCGCCGGCCGTGGACGCGTCGCAGACCTCCTGACGCCGGCCGCCACTGGACGCGCGCTCAGACCACCTCGGTGCGCATCCTGGTGAGGTGGGCGCGCTCGGCGCTGTTCTGGGTGGTCGCCAGCGCGAGGTCGTAGGACTCCCTCGCCTCGGCGCTGCGGCCCAGTCGGCGCAGCAGGTCCGCCCGGGTCGCGTGCCAGAGGTGATACCCCGACAACGGCAGCCGGTCGACGAGGGCGAGGGCGACCCCCGGGCCGTCCAGCTCGGCGACGGCGACCGCGCGGTTCAGCCCCACGATCGGCGA
>JBKJTJ010000226.1:0-4238 GCA_046590855.1 Actinomycetota bacterium | reverse complement strand
TCGGGCGCGGTCAGCCCGGACGCGGGCGCGGTCACCGAGCCGGTCGACCGCTCGATGCTGGCCGCACTGGCCGGTGTCGTCGACGAGGCGACCGCCGCCTACGACGCCTACGACTACACGCGGGCGCTGGAGGTCACCGAGCGCTTCTTCTGGACGTTCTGCGACGACTACCTCGAGCTGGTCAAGGAGCGGGCGTACGGGGCCCAGGGTGAGCGTGCCGCCGCCTCCGCCACCTCCGCGCTGGCCCTGGCCCTGTCGGTGCAGCTGCGCATGCTGGCACCCGTGCTGGTCTACGCCACCGAGGAGGTCTGGTCGTGGTGGCGCGAGGGATCGGTGCACCGCGCCCCCTGGCCGACGGCGTCCGAGCTGGCGCTGACCGAGCCGGGCGACCCCGACCTGCTGAGCGTCGTCGCCAGCGCCCTGGCGGCCGTGCGCGGCGCCAAGTCGCAGGCCAAGGCCAGCCAGCGCACCGGCGTCGTCAGCGCCGTCGTGCGCGGGTCGAACCCCGACCTCGAGCGGGTGCGCTCGGCCGAGGCCGACCTGCGCGCCTCAGGACGGGTCGAGCGTCTCGACCTGCAGGCCGGTTCAGGCGCACTGAGCGTCACCGACGTCGTGCTGGCCGAGGCCGCACCGGCCCCGTAGCCAGCTCGACCGGACGCCCGCGCTGCTCAAGGCCCACCCCGTTCGTGTCGATCGCACGGGGGTGGCCATCTGGCTGCGTGGCGACGTGCGGAGGTTGGTCGATGGACGGCGCGGCACTGTGGGTCTTCGTGGTGGTCGCGGCGGCGAGCGCCCTGGCGGTGGCCGCGCTGCTCGCCCTGCTCGTGCGACGCGACCGCGAGCGCGGCCGGGTGGCTCGGCGGGACCCCCTGACCCAGCTGGGCAACCGGACCCTGCTCGCCGAGGCGGCCGGCCGCGTGCTCGCGGGACTGGACGAGATGGACGGGGACGGCAGTCACGGTCCAGCGCTGATGGTCGTCGACCTGGACGGGTTCAAGGACGTCAACGACACCCTGGGGCACGCCGCCGGTGACGAGGTGCTCGTGCAGGTGGCCCACCAGCTGGTGGCGGCCGCCGGGCACGACGCGATGGTGACCCGGCTGGGTGGTGACGAGTTCGCCATCTTGATCCGTGGGCCGCTGAGCATGGCGGGCGCGGTGGTGCGGGCCAAGCGGATCCTCGGCGGCCTGACCATGGGCGACTTCCGCACCCTCGACGTCAGCCTGGACATCCGCGCCAGCATCGGAGTGGCGCTCGCACCGCGCGACGGGCGCACGCTCAGCGACCTGCTGCGGCACGCCGACGTGGCCATGTACCAGGCCAAGCGCACCAGGTCAGGGGTCGCGCCGTACGACATCACACGCGACGAGCACACGACCGACCGGCTCGAGACCCTGGCTCACCTGCGCGACGCGATGACGCTCGGGCAGCTGCACCTGCGCTACCAGCCGGTGCTGACAGCCAACGGTCGCGCGCTCACCGGCTTCGAGGCGCTGCTGCGCTGGGACCACCCCGAGCGCGGCCTGCTGCTGCCCGCGGAGTTCATTCCGATCGCCGAGCGCACCAGCCTGATCCACGCCCTGACCCGGTGGGTGCTGCTGACGGCCGTGCGAGACGCCGGCCGGTGGCGGGTCCGGGGTCTGGACTGCACCATCGCGGTCAACATCAGCCCGGTCTCGCTCGAGCACGCCCTGCTGGGGATCGTCGAGGAGGTGCTGACGCTGCACCGCTGGCCCCCCGAGCGGCTGATCCTGGAGATCACCGAGAGCGCGGTCACGGAGAACCCCGACCTCGCCAAGGCCGTCGTCGAGCGCCTGCGTGAGCGCGGCGTCCAGGTCTCGATCGACGACTTCGGTGCGGGCTACACCAGCCTGAGCCAGCTGCGTGGCCTGCCGGTGCACCAGATCAAGATCGACCGGCAGTTCGTCACCGACCTGGAGTCCTCGCCGTCCGACGTCGCGGTGGTGCAGTCGATCATCGACCTCGGCCACCGGCTCGGGATGACCGTGCTGGCCGAGGGCATCGAGTCCGGCGCGGTCGCCGACCGGCTGCAGAGTCTTTCGTGCGACGACCTGCAAGGCTACTGGATCGCGCGGCCGATGATCTGCAGCGAGGTGCTGGACTGGGCCGACCAGCACGCGGCCGGCAACCTCCTGGCTGACGACGGCGCCGTCGACAGCATCGACGGTGTCGAGGTCGGGGCCGGCACCCTGCCGGCGTCCTGACCCGACGTGCGGCTCAGGCGGACTTCTCGCGAGGGGCGCGCTTGCGCGGCTCGGGGGCGTCGCGCCGCACGATCGTCGGGTTGACGTTGTCGAGCACGACGGCGCGGTTCACCACCACGCGGGCGATGCCGTCATCACTCGGGACGTCGAACATCACCGGCAGCAGCACCTCCTCGACGATCGCCCGCAGCCCGCGAGCCCCGGTGCCGCGCAGGATGGCCTGGTCGGCCACGGCCTCGAGGGCGTCCGGGGTGAACTCCAGCTCGACCCCGTCGATCTCGAACATCCGCTGGTACTGCTTGATCAGCGCGTTGCGCGGGGTCGTCAGGATGCGCACCAGGGCGTCCTGGTCGAGGTTGGACACGGTCGTGATGACCGGGAGGCGGCCGATGAACTCGGGGATCAGCCCGAACTTCATCAGGTCCTCGGGCATCACGTCGCCGTACAGGTCGTCGGGGACGTCGGCCGCGATGTGCAGCTCGGCGCCGAACCCCAGACCCTTGCGGCCGGACCGCTGCTCGATCAGCTTGTCGAGGCCCGCGAAGGCGCCGCCGACGATGAACAGCACGTTCGTCGTGTCGATCTGGATGAACTCCTGGTGCGGGTGCTTGCGGCCACCCTGCGGCGGCACCGACGCGGTGGTGCCCTCAAGGATCTTCAGCAGGGCCTGCTGCACACCCTCGCCGGACACGTCGCGGGTGATCGACGGGTTCTCGCTCTTGCGGGCGATCTTGTCGACCTCGTCGATGTAGATGATCCCCGTCTCGGCCTTCTTGACGTCGTAGTCCGCCGCCTGGATCAGCTTGAGCAGGATGTTCTCGACGTCCTCGCCCACGTAGCCGGCCTCGGTGAGCGCGGTGGCGTCGGCGATCGCGAACGGGACGTTGAGCATCCGGGCCAGGGTCTGCGCGAGGTAGGTCTTGCCGCAGCCGGTCGGGCCGATCAGCAGGATGTTGGACTTGGCGATGTCGATGGACTCCTCACCCTTGCGGGTGGGCTCGCCGGCCTGGATGCGCTTGTAGTGGTTGTAGACGGCGACGGCCAGCGCCTTCTTGGCAGGCACCTGACCGACGACGTACTGCTCGAGGAAGTCGAAGATCTCACGCGGCTTGGGCAGCTCGTCCAGACCCAGCTCGGTGGTCTCGGCGAGCTCCTCCTCGATGATCTCGTTGCACAGGTCGATGCACTCGTCGCAGATGTACACACCCGGGCCCGCGATCAGCTTCTTGACCTGCTTCTGGCTCTTGCCGCAGAACGAGCACTTGAGCAGGTCACCACCGTCTCCGATGCGCGCCACGTCCGGGCCTCCCTCGATCACTGCGGTGCGCCGAGGTAGCCCGGTCACCGGTCACGCGACGCTACCCGAACGGGGTGACGCCGTCTGCCATTCAACGCCGGTGTCGGGGCATCCGTCGCGCTACTTCGCGCAGAGCGGACGGACGCCCCGACCCGGGGTCGGGTACTCAGGCGTTCGAGGCCTTGCGGCTGGCCAGCACCTCGTCGATCAGGCCGTACTCCTTGGCCTGGTCGGCGGTGAGGATCTTGTCGCGCTCGATGTCCTTGCGGACCTGGTCCATCGTGCGGCCGCTGTGCTTGGCCAGGGTCTCCTCCAGCCAGGTGCGCATCCGCAGCACCTCGTTGGCCTGGATCTCGATGTCGCTGGCCTGGCCGTACTCGCCGCCACCGAGGGCCGGCTGGTGGATCAGGATCCGCGCGTTGGGCAGGGCGTACCGCTTGCCGGGAGCGCCGGCGCCGAGGATCACCGCGGCCGCCGAGGCGGCCTGCCCGAGCACGTACGTCTGGATGTCGGGCCGGACGTACTGCATCGTGTCGTAGATGGCCGTCAGGGCCGTGAAGGAGCCGCCGGGCGAGTTGATGTACAGCAGGATGTCGCGATCGGGGTCCTGGGACTCCAGCACGATCAGCTGGGCGATGATGTCGTCGGCCGAGGCGTCGTCGACCTGGACGCCGAGGAAGATGATCCGGTCCTCGAACAGCTTGGTGTAGGGGTCG
>JBKJTJ010000225.1:0-9202 GCA_046590855.1 Actinomycetota bacterium | reverse complement strand
GCCCGAGCAGCTGATGAAGGACCGCGCCGACTACGCGCGCAAGGGGATCGCCCGCGGCCGCTCGGTCGTCGTCCTGGCCTACGACGGCGGCATCGCATTCGTGGCGGAGAACCCCTCGCGTGCCCTGCACAAGATCAGCGAGATCTACGACCGCATCGCGTTCGCCGCCGTGGGCAAGTACAACGAGTTCGAGAACCTCCGGGTTGCCGGCGTGCGCTACGCCGACCTGCGCGGCTACTCCTACGACCGCTCCGACGTGACGGCCCGCGGCCTGGCCAACGCCTACGCTCAGACCCTGGGCACGGTCTTCACCCAGGAGTCCAAGCCCTACGAGGTCGAGATCGTCGTGGCCGAGGTGGGCTCGACGGCCGAGCAGGACCAGATCTACCGCCTCACCTACGACGGTTCGGTCGCCGACGAGCGTGGCTTCGTCGCGATGGGTGGTGCGGCGCAGTCGATCTCGACCGCCCTCGGCGAGCAGTGGCGCCCCGGGTTGAGCCTGGGTGAGGCCCTGACCCTCGCCGTGTCGGTGCTCGCCGCCCACCCGGGCGACGGCGAGCCGCGCGAGCTCGGCCCCGACCAGCTCGAGGTCGCGGTGCTCGACCGCCAGCGCGAGCGCCGGCTGTTCCGCCGGCTGGCCGCCCCCCTGGTCGAGAGGCTGCTCAGCCCGAGCGACCCCACCCACGACGTGCCGCACGACGACGACCCCCGCCCCGGGACGCACGACGTCGTCGGCGACTCACCCGTCGTGGCCCCCGACCCCCCCGCCTGAGACCCGACCCCGACCCGTCAGTCGAACGCGCTGGCCCCCGACGCGAGGGCGCGGACGTCGGCCGGGGGCACCACGCGCGCCGGCACGGGGCCGCTGACCACCCGGCGGGTGAGGTCGCCGATCGGCAGCGCCACCCGCGAGGCGATCAGCAGGACGTTGCCGTACCGCCGGCCGCGCAGGTGCTGGGTCTCGCCGACCAGGGCCACCTGGCCGAACAGCGCGGACGCCGTCGCCACCTCACGCTTGACCAGCCCGAGCCCGGGTCGGTCGGCCACGTTGGCGACGTACACACCGCCCGCGGCCAGCACCCTCGCGACCTCGGCGACGAACGCCGCCGACTGCAGGTGGGCCGGCGTGGTGTCGCCGACGAACGCGTCGCGCACCACCACGTCGAACGACCCGTCCTCGAGCGCGGCCAGACCGGCGAGCCCGTCGGCCTCACGCAGCCGGAACCCGCTGCGCCGGCTGTAGCCGAACTGGGCGCGGGCCAGGTCGATGACGGCCGGGTCGTTCTCGAGCACCACCTGCCGCGAGCGCGGCCGGGTGGCGACGACGTACCGGGGAAGCGTGCACCCGGCGCCCCCGATGTGCACGGTGTGCAGCGGCTCACCGGCCGGCGCCAGGACGTCGAGCAGGTCGCCGGCCCAGCGGACGTACTCGAAGTCCAGGCGCAGCGGGTCACCCAGGTGCACGTAGCTGCTGGGCACGCCGCCCACCACCATGGTGAACCCCTGCGGGTCGTCGCGGTCGACGACCACCTCGGGGCCGGGGGGCGTGCTCACCAGCGCAGCGTACGGCGGTCCGGTCGGCGGTCCAGGTGGCGGACCGGCGTCCCCAGGGCCCGCCGGCGCTCCTAGGGTGGAGACTCCAGCGACGTCACCGGGAGACACGGCGTGAAGGCACTGCTGCTCGAGAACATCCACCCCGACGCGGCCGAGCTGTTGCGCGCCAGTGGGCACGAGGTCGCCACGCTGACCCAGGCCTGACGAGGCCGAGCTGATCGAGCACCTCGAGGGCGTCGACCTGCTCGGGATCCGTTCGACGACGTTCGTGACCGAGAAGGTCCTCGCATCCTCCCCGCAGCTGCAGGCCGTCGGTGCCTTCTGCATCGGCACCAACCAGATCGACCTGACCTCGGCCACCGGCCACGGCGTCGCGGTGTTCAACGCCCCGTACTCCAACACCCGCAGCGTCGTCGAGATCACGATCGGGTCGATCATCGCCCTGGCCCGACGGCTGATCGAGAAGAACGCCGCGATGCACGCCGGCGTGTGGGACAAGTCCGCCAAGGGGTCGCACGAGGTGCGGGGCCGCAGCCTCGGGATCGTGGGTTACGGCAACATCGGGTCGCAGCTGTCGGTGCTGGCCGAGGCCCTCGGCATGACGGTCTACTTCTACGACACCGACGACAAGCTCGCGCTCGGCAACGCCCGCCGCTGCGGCAGCCTGCCCGAGCTGCTCGAGACCGCCGAGGTCGTCTCGCTGCACGTCGACGGACGCCCCGGCAACCTGGACCTGTTCGGCGAGAACGAGTTCGCGTCGATGAGGCCACGCTCGATCTTCATGAACATGTCGCGCGGCTTCGTCGTCGACCACGGGGCGCTTCGCAAGCACATCGAGTCCGGGCACATCGCGGGCGCCGCGATCGACGTCTTCCCCACCGAGCCCAAGCGCCAGGGCGACCCGTTCGCGTCCGAGCTGCGCGGCCTCGCCAACGTCATCCTCACGCCCCACGTCGGCGGCAGCACCGAGGAGGCCCAGCAGGACATCGGCCGCTTCGTCGCCGGCAAGCTGCGCGCCTACGCCCACGGCGGCGCCACCTCGCTGTCGGTCAACTTCCCGACCATCGGCGCCGGTGACATCGCCGGCGGGCACCGGCTGGCGCACGTGCACCGCAACGTCCCCGGCGTCCTGGCGAAGGTCAACGCCCTGCTCGCCGAGCACGGGGTCAACGTCGACGCGCAGTCCCTCAGCACCCGGGCGGACGTCGGCTACCTGGTCACCGACGTCAGCGCCGACTACACCTCCGACATCCTCGAGCGTCTCCAGCAGCTGCCCGAGACCATCCGGCTGCGCGTGCTGTCCTGACGTCCGAATGACGGTCACGTGAACACTGCGCGCGGTGTCCGCAGCCCCCTGACGAGACGGCTCGCCTGTGGCATGCTTTCGCCTGCTGCAGTTCAGTGTTCGACGCGTTGACCCCTGACGCGAACGGCGTATCCGCGCGGGTCGGGGGTGTTCACGGGCTCCGCTCGTCAGGGCCACAGCCTCCAACGTGGAACGCCAGACCGCACACCAGGTCGGCACGGTGTCGGCCAGTACGACGTCCCCTGGAGGAGACGGCATGGCGCAAGGTGCAGTGAAGTGGTTCAACGCGGAGAAGGGCTTCGGCTTCATCGCCCAGGACGGCGGGGGTGCTGACGTGTTCGTGCACTACTCGGCGATCCAGAGCCAGGGCTACCGCTCGCTCGACGAGAACCAGCGCGTCGAGTTCGACATCACGCAGGGCCCCAAGGGCCCGCAGGCCGAGAACGTCGTCCCGATCTGATCCGGACCGAGCTCGACCAGGGCCCCCGCTTCGGCGGGGGCCCTGGTGCGTCCCCGCGAGGTGCGCCCACGGTGGCGCAGCCGCGACAATCGCCACCATGACCCCCGCACCCTTCGTGGCCGACGACGACCGCTACACCTCGATGCCCTACCGCCGCGTCGGCCGCAGCGGTCTGCGGCTGCCTGCGGTCTCGCTGGGCCTGTGGCACAACTTCGGTGACGACGCCCCGCTCGAGAACCAGCGGGCGATCCTGCGCCGGGCCTTCGACCTCGGCGTGACCCACTTCGACCTGGCGAACAACTACGGTCCGCCGTACGGGGCGGCCGAGGCGAACTTCGGCCGGCTGCTCGGCCAGGACCTGCGCCCCTACCGCGACGAGCTCGTCATCTCGAGCAAGGCCGGCTACGACATGTGGCCCGGCCCGTACGGCGACCTCGGCTCGCGCAAGTACCTGCTGGCCAGCCTCGACCAGTCACTGGCGCGGATGGGTCTGGACTACGTCGACGTGTTCTACAGCCACCGGTTCGACCCGGACACCCCGCTCGAGGAGACGATGGGGGCCCTGGACACCGCCGTCCGGTCCGGGCGGGCGCTGTACGCCGGCATCTCGTCGTACTCCCCGGAACGCACCGCCGAGGCGGCCGCGATCCTGCGCGCGATGGGTACGCCGCTGCTCATCCACCAGCCGTCCTACTCGATGCTGAACCGGTGGATCGAGCAGGGCCTGCTCGACACCCTGGAGGAGGAGGGCGTCGGCTGCATCGCGTTCTCACCGCTGGCGCAGGGCATGCTGACCGACCGCTACCTGGACGGCGTGCCGCAGGGTTCGCGGGCCAGCCAGGGCAAGTCCCTGTCGACCGACCTGCTCACCGAGGAGTCGCTGCGGCACGTGCGGGCGCTGAACGAGATGGCCGCTGCGCGCGGTCAGTCCCTGGCCCAGATGGCGCTGGCCTGGGCACTGCGCGACGCACGGGTGACCTCGGTGCTGATCGGCGCCAGCAGCGTCGCCCAGCTGGAGGCCAACGTGGCCGCCACCCAGCGGCTGGGCTTCGAGGACGCCGAGCTGGCGGCCATCGACGCCCACGCCGTCGAGGCCGGCGTCAACCTCTGGGCGACGTCCAGCGAGGACTGACGCCGCTTGCCCCGCCGGTCGGGGCGGGTGACGATGGGGGCCACACCCGACTGGAGAAGGACGTCCGACATGGCCTCGCTGTTCGGCAAGATCGCCGGGTTCGCCCGCTCACCCCAGGGCCGCAGGGTGATCGACCAGGCCTCGCGGAAGGCGCAGGAGCTGGCGAAGGACCCGGCCACCCGGGCCAAGATCGACAAGGGCACCGCTCGGGTGCGGGCCGAGGTCGACAAGCGCCGCGGCGGCGGCACGCCGCCGTCCACCCCGCCGCCGTCCACGCCGCCGTCGTCCACCCCGCCGCCCGCCGTCCCCTGAGGCGCACCACCCTCAGAGCTCGCGGACGAGCCCGTCGCTGACCACCAGCCGCCGGGTCGCCCGCACGACGTCGAGCATCCGGCGGTCGTGGGTGACCAGCAGCAGCGTCCCGGCATAGGTGTCCATGGCCTGCTCGAGCTGCTCGATCGCCGGCAGGTCGAGGTGGTTGGTGGGCTCGTCCAGCACCAGCAGGTTGACCCCGCGCGCCTGCAGCAGCGCCAGACCGGCGCGGGTGCGCTCGCCCGGTGACAGCGTGGCGACCGGCCGCAGCGCGTGCTCGCCGCCGAGCCCGAACTTGGCCAGCAGGGTCCGGACGTCGGCCGGCGACCAGTCCGGCACCTGATCCGCGAACGCCTCGACCAGCGAGCGGTCGCCGGTGAACGCGGCCCGAGCCTGGTCGATCTCACCGACCACGACCCCCGGACCCAGTCCCGCGCTGCCCGCACCGACCTCGACCCGGCCCAGCAGCGCCGCGAGCAGGGTCGACTTGCCCGAGCCGTTGGCGCCGGTGAGCACGACGCGGTCGGCCCAGTCGACCTGCAGGTCGACCGGCCCCAGGGTGAAGTCGCCGCGCCGCACCACCGCGCCACGCATGGTCGCGACCACGGCGCCCGCGCGGGGAGCGGCGGCGATGCTCATCTGCAGGTCCCACTCCTTGCGCGGCTCGTCCACGGCGTCCAACCGCTCGATCAGCCGGTCGGTCTGCTTGGCCTTCGCGGCCTGCTTCTGCGAGCTCTGCCGGGCGTTGTGCACCCGGTGCTTGTCGTTGTCGGTCGCCTTGCGCATCGCCTGCCGGGTGCCCTTGTCGGACCACCCGCGCTGCATCCGGGCCCGCGCCGTGAGCGAGTCGACGGTGCCGGCGTACGCCTCGTAGGTGTCGCGGGCCTGCTGGCGGGCGACCTCGCGCTCGCGCAGGTACGCCTCGTACCCACCACCGAAGACGCCGACCTGCTGCTGGGCGAGGTCGAGCTCGACGACGGTGGTGACGGTGCGGGTGAGGAACTCGCGGTCGTGGCTGACCACGACGGTGGCCGCCCGCAACCCGCTCACGAAGCGCTCGAGGCGGTCCAGCCCGTCCAGGTCGAGGTCGTTGGTCGGCTCGTCGAGCAGGAAGACGTCGTAGCGCGAGAGCAGCAGCGCGGCCAGCCCGGCCCGAGCGGCCTGCCCACCCGACAGCGACGTCATGGGGGCCCGGAGGTCGACGGCCAGACCCAGGTCGGCGGCGACGGCCGCGGTGCGCTCGTCAAGGTCGGCGCCGCCGAGGTCGAGCCAGGACTGCAGCGCGGCGGCGTACTCGTCGTCCGCTCCGGGCTCGCTGCGCGTCAGCGCCGTCGTGGCGAGGTCGAGCCGAGCCTGCGCGTCGGCGACCCCGGTGCGCCGCGCCAGCAGCGCGAGCACCGTCTCACCCTCGCGCCGGGCCGGCTCCTGGGGCAGGTAGCCGATCGTGGCGGTCGCGGGGGAGCGGACCACCGACCCCTGCTCGGGGGTCGACAGCCCGGCGAGCAGCTGCAGCAGCGTCGACTTGCCGGCCCCGTTGGCGCCCACGAGGCCGACGACGTCGCCCGGCGCGAGCACCAGGTCCAGGCCGGAGAAGAGCACCCGCGCACCGTGACCGGCGGCGAGATCGCGGGCGAGCAGGGTGGCGGCCACAGCAGCGAACGATACCGAGGCGGCAGCGCCGGGCTGGCGGTCGACGGCGGATCAGGGCACAATTACTTACGGAACCGTAACCTACGCGAACGTAAGGTGGACCCGGTGCAGGAACTGACGCAGCAGCAGATGCTCCTCGAGCTCGAGCCGGTCGTCGAGCGCGAGCTCGAACGACACCTGAAGGTCGCCAAGGAGTGGTTCCCCCACGAGTACGTGCCGTGGAGCCAGGGCCGCAACTACGACGGCATCTTCGAGGGCGAGCCCTGGACCCAGGAGCAGTCGGCGATGAGCCCGACCGCCCGCACCGCACTGGTCGTGAACCTGCTCACCGAGGACAACCTGCCCAGCTACCACCGCGAGATCTCGCAGACGTTCGGGCGGGACGGGGCGTGGGGCACCTGGGTCGACCGGTGGACTGCCGAGGAGGGCCGGCACGGCATCGCGATCCGCGACTACCTGCTGGTGACCCGCGCCGTCGACCCGGTGCAGCTCGAGCGTGAGCGGATGATCCACATGGGCGGCGGCTTCGACCAGGACTACGACGAGATGCTGCGCTCGGTGGCGTACGTCTCGTTCCAGGAGCTCGCCACCCGCATCTCGCACCGCAACACCGGCAAGTTCACCGAGGACCCGTACTGCGAGCAGATGCTCGCCCGCATCGCGCAGGACGAGAACCTGCACATGGTCTTCTACCGCAACCTGATGGCTGCCGCCCTGGACGTCGCCCCGACCCAGACGCTGCAGGCGATCCGCGACGTCGTCGCCAACTTCCAGATGCCCGGCCACACGATCCAGGACTTCGGCCGCCGCTCGGTGCAGATCGCCATGGCCGGCATCTACGACCTGCGCATCCACCGCGACGAGGTGCTCGTGCCGGTGCTCAAGACCTGGAAGGTCTGGGACCGCGAGGGCCTGGACGCCGAGGGCGAGCAGGCGCGGAACGACATCGCCGCCCAGCTCGAGACGCTCGAGGAGCAGGCGTCGCGGTTCGAGGACAAGCGCTCGGCCTACCGCGAGAAGCAGCTGGCCCGTCAGGCCGGCTGAGCCGCACCCGCAGGTGAGCACTGCCACGCCCACGGCGAGCGTGGACCGCCGGGCCCTGCTGGTGTGGGGCGTCGGACTGGTCGCCTACGTCGTCGCGGTGCTCCAGCGCACCTCGCTCGGCGTGGCGGGCATCGCCGCGGCCGACCGGTTCGACGCGTCGGCCAGCGTGCTCGCGACCTTCGCGGTCCTGCAGCTGCTCGTCTACGCGGGTCTGCAGGTACCCGTCGGGGTGCTGCTCGACCGGTACGGCGCCCGCCGGCTGATCCTGCTTGGCGCCCTGACCGCGGGGGCCGGGCAGGTCCTGCTCGCCGTGACGACCTCTCTGGCCGGCGCCATCGGGGCTCGCGTCCTCGTCGGCGCGGGGGACGCGATGACCTTCGTCTGCGTGCTGCGACTGGTGGCAGCGTGGTTCCCGCCGCGCCGAAACCCGCTGATGACCCAGCTGACCGGGCTGACCGGTCAGCTCGGCCAGATCGCCTCCGCCGTCCCTCTCGCGCACCTGCTGGGCGCGTACGGCTGGACCACCACGTACCTGAGCGCTGCCGCCGCGAGCGGGGTCGCGTTCGTCCTGGTGCTGCTGCTGCTGCACGACGCGCCGCCCGGAGCCGTGTCACCGCGCCGGTCCTCGACCCTGGCCGAGGTCAGAACCCAGGTGGCGCAAGCCTTCCTGCACCCCGGTACCAGGCTCGGCTTGTGGACCCACTTCACCGTGCAGTACTCCGGAACGGTCTTCGTGCTGCTCTGGGGCTACCCCTTCCTGGTCTCGGGCGAGGGGCTCACGCCCGCCACGGCGAGCACCCTGCTGACGGTCTTCGTCGTCACCGGCATGGCCTGCGGCCCGGTCTTCGGCCATCTGGTCTCGCGCCACCCGCTGCGGCGCTCGTGGCTCGTGCTCGGCATCCTCACGGTCACCGTCGGCGTGTGGACGCTCGTGCTGGCCTGGCCCGGGCGGGCACCGCTGTGGGCGCTCGTCGTCCTGGTGCTCGGCCTGGCACTGGGTGGGCCGGGTTCGATGATCGGTTTCGACTTCGCCCGTACCTTCAACCCGCCGGACCGGCTCGGCAGCGCGACCGGCATCGTCAACGTCGGCGGGTTCCTCGCCTCGCTGCTGACGATCCTGGCCATCGGCGTCGTCCTGGACGCCAGTGGCGCGGGTGGGGGAGTGGGTCGCGCGGCCACCTACGACCTGGGGGCGTTCAAGCTGGCCTGGTCGGTGCAGTACGTGGTGTGGGCGTTCGGGCTGGTCGCCATCGTGCGCACCCGGACGCTGGCCCGCCGGCGGATGGCCGAGGCGGGCGTCGTCGTCCCACCGATCCGCCAGGCGATGGCCGACCGGCGCCGCTCGTCCCGCTAGCGCGCCGCTACCCCGCGACGGCCAGCGCGAACGGCAGGACGGCGTCGGCGCCGGCCCGGCGCAGCGCCCTGCCGGCGATCGTCATCGTCCACCGCGAGTCGACCAGGTCGTCGACCAGCAGCACCGGCCCGCGCGCAGCAGCCAGGGCCGCGGCCAGCCCGGGTGCGACGTCCAGCCGCTCCCAGACACCGGCCAGCCGGAACGCGCTGTTGCCGCCGGCCTCACCCACCGGGCCCCCATCGACCAGGTCGAGCGTGCCCAGCATGGCCAGCCGCCCGACGTCGGCCAGCCGCTGCGCGACGGACGTCGCGAGGCCCGGACGGGACCGGGACGGCACCGCCACGACCGCCGACGGTCGCTGGCTCCAGCCCCAGTCGCGCAGCACCCCGA
>JBKJTJ010000197.1:0-4508 GCA_046590855.1 Actinomycetota bacterium | reverse complement strand
ACCATCCTGTCCGGCAGTGCGCTGACGACCACGGTGCACGGCAGCTCTCGAGTGTGGATCGTCGTCGCGACGGTGCTGGCCGCGGTCGCCGCGATCGTGGGGTACGACTTCATCCACAGGATGGAGCGGTTCCTCACCTATGGGTTCCTGCTGTTCTTCGGCGTTCTCACGGTGGCGGTGCTGCTGCTGCCCTACCCGGGCGGCGCGTTCGACCTCGGCAGCTTCAAGCTGGCGCCGTTTCTGCTGCAGTACTCCGTGGTCGCCGGCTACCAGATCAGCTGGGCGATCTACGTCTCGGACTACTCCCGCTACCTGCCCCCCGGGGTCACCGTCCGCAAGACGTTCCTGTGGACCTACTGGGGCTCGGGCCTGGGCGCCATCTGGATCATGTGCATCGGCTCGGCCCTGGCCGCGTGGGCGGGCGACGGCTTCGACACGATCGCATCGATCAACGCCGCCGGTGACCGCGTCTTCTCGGGTTTCGGCGCGGTCGTCCTGATCTTCTCCGTGCTGGGCCTGATCTCGGTGACGGCGCTGAACATGTACGGCGGGTCGCTGACCCTAATCAGCGCGGTCGACTCCTTCAAGAAGGTGCGGCCCACCCTGACCGTCCGCCTGGTGACCGTGGCCATCACGGCGGCCATCTCGCTCGTGTTCGCCGTCACCGCCTCGTCCTCGTTCCTGGACAGCTTCGAGAACTTCCTGCTGCTCGTCCTGTACCTGTTCATCCCGTGGACCGCCGTGAACCTGGTCGACTACTTCCTGGTGCGCAGCGGTCACTACGCGATCGCCGAGATCTTCAACCCCGACGGTGTGTACGGCCGCTGGGGCTGGCGCGGCATCGTCTCGTACCTGGTCGGGTTCGCCGCCATGGTGCCGTTCTTCAGCACCGGCCGGTACTCCGGCCCGGTGGCGAACGCCGCCGACGGCGCCGACTTCTCGCTGTTCGTCGGCCTGCCGGTGGCCGGGGTCCTGTACTGGGTGCTGTGCCGCGGTCTCGACCTGACCACCGAGCGGCGCCTCGCGGACGACGAGGCGGCTCAGCTCGAGGACGCGCCGGCCGGGGGCTGAGGGGTGGCCCGACCCCTGGTCGGCATCACCACCTACCGCGAGCAGGCCCGTTGGGGCACCTGGGACTCAGCGGCGGTGCTGCTGCCCGCGAGCTATGCCGACGCGGTGCGCGCCGCGGGTGGTGAGCCGGTGCTGCTCCCCACCGGTGCGACGTCCGGTGGCGTCGTCACCCGGCTGGACGCCCTCGTCGTGGCCGGTGGTGCGGACGTCGACCCGGCGAGGTACGGCGCGCCACCCGACCTGGCGCTCGGGCCGCTGCGCCCGGACCGCGACGGCGACGAAGCCGCGCTGCTGACCGCGGCGTTCGACCGGTCGCTGCCGGTGCTCGCGATCTGTCGCGGGATGCAGCTGATGAACGTCGTCCTCGGAGGCGACCTGGTGCAGCACCTGCCGGACGTCGTCGGAACAGACGTCCACGACCCCGGCCCGGGTGCGTTCCACGACCGCGACGTGCGGGTGAGGCCGGGTTCGCGGCTGCACGACCTCGTCGGGCCGAGCGTCCGGGCGCGCTGCCACCACCACCAGGCGGTGCGCCGACTCGCGGACGCCCTCGTCGAGACGGCGTGGGCGCAGGACGGCACGATCGAGGCCGTCGAGCGCCCTGGCGCGACGTTCTGCCTCGGCGTCCAATGGCACCCAGAGGAGGACGTCGACCGGCGGCTGTTCGAGGCGCTCGTCGGATCCTGTCCCGTTTAGGCCGTTGTGCAGTCGGCGGGGCGGCCCTATGGTCTGGAACTGGCCCATTGGAAGCCCGGAGGGATCGCCCATGAGCATCTCCAAGCCCGTCGACCCCCGCCCCGGCGCCGATGCGGACTCGCGTCGGTTGCACGAGCTCGGCTACGCCCAGGAGCTCGACCGGGAGATGGGGTGGTTCTCGAACTTCGCCGTGTCGTTCACCATCATCTCCATCCTCACCGGCGGCATCACCACGTACTACCTGGCGATGAACGCGGGCGGCCCGCGCACCGCGACCCTCGGCTGGCTCTTCGTCGGGCTGATGTCGACCCTGGTCGGGCTCTCGATGGCCGAGGTCTGCTCGGCGTACCCCACCGCCGGTGGGCTGTACTACTGGGCAGCCAAGATGGCCAAGCCGGCCCGCGCCCCGATCGCATCGTGGTTCACCGGTTGGTTCAACCTCATCGGCCAGGTGGCCGTCACGGCCTCGATCGACTTCGGGCTCGCCACGATCATCGGCTTCTTCCTCCAGATCACCGTGTGGGAGTCCTTCGCCGCCAAGCCCTGGCAGATCCTCGTGATCTACCTGCTGATCCTCGCCGCCCACGGGATCATCAACTCGTTCGGTGTGGGACTCGTGGCGCGACTGAACGACATCAGCGTGTGGTGGCACCTCGCGTTCACGGCGATCGTCGTCATCGCGCTGTTCGCCCTGCCCGACACCAAGACCCCGATCGGTGACGTGTTCACCGGGTACGCGAACACCACCGGGTTCGGTGGCGGGGTGCTGGCGACGATCTGGGTCAGCGCGGTGGGCCTGATGCTGGCGCAGTACACGATCACCGGTTTCGACGCCTCGGCGCACATGACCGAGGAGACCCACAACGCCGCTGTCAGCGGCCCACGCGGCATCGTCACGGCGATCTGGGTGTCGGTCGTGGCCGGGTTCGTCCTCATGGTCGGTCTGTCGGTGGCGGTGCCCTACGCCGTCGGCACGCCCGAGTACTCCGACGTGGCCGCCGGCGGCATCCTCGCCGGCCCGAAGATCATCCTGGACGCGGTCGGCGGCGGCTTCGCCAAGGTCCTGCTGCTGGCGATCATCGTCGCCCAGTTCTTCTGCGGCATGGCCTCGGTCACGGCGAACAGCCGGATGATCTACGCGTTCGCTCGTGACGGTGCCATCCCCGGCTCGCGCCTGTGGCACCAGATCAACCCGCGCACCCGCACCCCCACCAACAGCATCTGGTTCGCCGTCGTCGGCGCCGCCCTGCTGGCCCTGCCCTCGCTGTACACGAACGAGGGGTACGCGGTCGCGTTCTTCGCGATCGTCTCGGTCGCCGTCGTCGGCCTCTACGTCTCGTACGTCATCCCCGTGTTCCTGCGGCGGGTCAACCCCAGCTTCGAGCCGGGGCCGTGGCACCTGGGTCGGGGCAGTGCCGTCATCGGCTGGTTGGCGGTCGTCTGGGTGGTGTTCATCCTGTTCCCGCTGATGGGGCCGCAGTTCAACCCCTTCCCCGACGGCAAGCTCGCCGTCAACTCGTTCAACTTCGCACCCTTCGTGATGCTGATCGTCATCGGATTCGCCGGCATCTACTGGATGGTCTCGGCCAAGAACTGGTTCACCGGGCCCCGGGTGCAGGGCAGCGCCGAGGAGCTCGCGGCGATCGAGCGCGACCTGACGGCGGGTGAGCTGGGCTGATGCCGGGCCGGCTCACCGTCGAGCAGCTGCGCGCCGACGTCGCGTCCGGTGCCGTCGACACGGTCATCGTCGCGATCACCGACATGCAGGGTCGGGTCGTCGGCAAGCGCCTGCACGCGCAGTTCTTCCTGGACGACGCGCTGCAGAACGCCACCGAGGGCTGCAACTACCTGCTCGCGGTCGACGTCGACATGAACACCGTCGACGGGTACGCCATCTCGTCGTGGTCGACGGGGTACGGCGACCTGGTGATGCGCCCCGACCTGGCCACGCTGCGCCGGGTCCCGTGGCACGAGGGCACCGTCATGGTGACCGCCGACGTCGGCCTGCACGACGGGTCCGATGTCAGCGTCTCGCCCCGGCAGGTGCTCAAGCGGCAGACGGCGCGCCTCGCCGAGGCGGGTCTGCAGGCGTACGTCGGCACCGAGCTCGAGTTCATCGTGTTCCGCGACACCTTCGAGCAGGCCTGGACGTCGGGCTACCGTGGTCTGACGCCGGCCAACCTGTACAACGTGGAGTACTCGATTCTCGGCACCTCGCGGATCGAGCCGTTGCTGCGACGCATCCAGAACTCCATGGTCGGCGCGGGCATGACGGTCGAGTCGATCAAGGGTGAGTGCAACCTGGGGCAGCACGAGATCGCGTTCCGGTACGACGAGGCAGTGACCGCCTGCGACCACCACGTGATCTACAAGAACGGCGCCAAGGAGATCGCCGCCCAGGAGGGCTACGCACTGACGTTCATGGCCAAGTGGGACGCCCGGGAGGGCAACTCCTGCCACGTCCACTGCTCGCTGCGCGGCACGGACGGGTCGATGGTGCTGGCCGACGAGGAAGACCATGAGCAGGGGCTGTCGGCGACCGGCCGCGCGTACGTCGCGGGCCAGCTCGACCGCATCCACGAGCTGACGCTGCTGCTGGCCCCGAACATCAACTCCTACAAGCGTTTCGTGGCCGACAGCTTCGCCCCGACCGCTCTGCGCTGGGGCCGCGACAACCGCACCTGCGCCTTCCGTCTGGTCGGCCACGGCCCGTCACTGCGCCTGGAGAACCGCATCCCGGG
>JBKJTJ010000173.1:0-3229 GCA_046590855.1 Actinomycetota bacterium | reverse complement strand
CACACCCGACGACCGACTGACGAGGTAACTCATGGGCTCTGTCATCAAGAAGCGCCGCAAGCGGATGGCGAAGAAGAAGCACCGCAAGCTGCTGCGCAAGACGCGTCACCAGCGTCGCAACAAGAAGTAGCCCGACCACGTCACCGACGACCCCCTCGCCCCACGGCGCGGGGGTCGTCGATGTCTATGCTTGATATAGGAAGTAAGCGATCGAGGGGGTGTGCGCGGTGGGTCAGGTCGTGCTCGTCACCGGGGTGTCCAGGTACCTCGGTGGCCGTTTCGCCGACCTGCTGCTGTCCCAGTCCGGCATCGACCGCGTCATCGGCGTCGATGTCGTCCCGCCGCCGCACTCGATCGGCGGGGCCGAGTTCGTCCGGGCCGACATCCGCAACCCCGTGGTCGCCAAGGTGATCGCCCAGGCCGAGGTCGACACGGTCGCCCACCTGAACGTGATCGCCACCCCGATGTCGGCCGGTGGCCGGGTGGCGATGAAGGAGATCAACGTCATCGGCACGATGCAGCTGCTCGCGGCCTGCCAGAAGGCCCCGACGGTGCGCCGACTAGTGGTCAAGAGCAGTGCCGCGGTCTACGGCTCGTCGCCCCGCGACCCCGCGATGTTCACCGAGGACACCGGCGCGAAGTCGTTGCCCCGCAGCGGTTTCGGCAAGGACTCGGTCGAGGTCGAGGGGTACGTGCGCGGCTTCGCGCGCCGACGTCCGGACGTCGCCCTGTCGGTGCTGCGGTTCGCCAACATCATCGGGCCGCGCATCGCCACCCCGATGACCGACTACTTCTCGATGCCGGTCGTACCGACCGTGCTGGGGTTCGACGCACGGCTGCAGTTCGTGCACGAGGACGACGCTCTGCGCGCGATGCTCGAGGCCACGGTGGGGCGCGGCGTGGGCACGGTGAACGTGGCCGGTGACGGGGTGCTGACCGTGTCGCAGGCGGCCCGGATCGCCGGGCGGCCGGTGCTCCCGGTGCCGATGGCCGCCGGCGGCTGGGTCGGTCAGGTGGTGCGCCGCTCGGGGCTGGCGGACTTCTCGCCCGAGCAGATGCAGTACCTCGCGTACGGTCGCGGGCTCGACACCACCCGGATGCGCGAGGTGCTCGGGTTCACGCCGGACTTCACCACCAGGGCGGCGTTCGAGGACTTCGTGGCGGCCGGCCGTGGCAGCACCGCGCCACTGATGCCGGCGCTGTCGCGCGCCGCGGTCGGCGCCGAGCGACTGCTGCTCGGGGCCGTCAGCCGGCCCGGGACGGCCTCGTGAGCCCGCCGGCGCGACGCAAGGCCCCGGGGGACCAGAGCGGTCGGGTGATCCCGATCGACGCCGCCCGACGACGCGCGGACGCCGCCGTGGCCGCGGGTGCGGCGCGCGCCGGGAGCGAGCGTGCCAACCGTCGCTCGACCCTGCTCGGGCCGACGCCTGCCTCCGCTGAGCCGGCCACCGAGCAGACGCCCGGTGCGCCGCCGCCTCGGGCGAGAGCGCGACCGACGACCAGATCGACCAGCCGGACGCCCGCCGCGGCGCCCAGCCCCGTCGTGCAGCCGGTGCCCACACCGGTGAGCGCCCCGGACGGGTCGGGGGCGCCGAGGCTGGCGCGGTACGCGGTCGAGGCAATGGTCGAGGCGCTGGCGGTCGAGGCCCAGCGGGCCGGGGTCAGCGATGTCGACGCGCGGGTGGCGCAGGGCTTGGCGTGGCTGCGCCGTCGGCTCGCCGGCGACTACCCGGTCGACGACTTCGGGTTCGACGTCGAGCTGACCGACGCCCTGCTGCCGCTGCTGCGACCGCTGTACCGCTCGTGGTTCCGGGTCGAGGTGCGTGGCCTCGAGAACATCCCCGCCGACGGGGGCGCCCTGGTCGTGGCCAACCACTCGGGCACCATCGCGATGGACTCGGTGATGACCCAGCTCGCCATCCACGACGAGCACCCGGCTCACCGCCACCTGCGCCTGCTCGGCGCCGACCTGGTGTTCTCGACCCCCCTGGTCGGCGAGCTGGCACGCAAGACCGGCACGACCCTGGCCAGCAGCGTGGACGCCGAGCGGCTGCTCGGGCGCGGCGAGCTGGTCGGGGTGTGGCCCGAGGGGTTCAAGGGGATCGGTAAGCCGTTCTCCGAGCGGTACAAGCTGCAGCGCTTCGGCCGCGGCGGTTTCGTGTCCGCGGCGCTGCAGGCGCGGGTGCCGATCGTGCCATGCTCGATCGTCGGTGCCGAGGAGATCTACCCGATCCTCGGCGACTTCACCACGCTCGCCCGGCTGCTCGGTCTGCCGTTCCTGCCGATGACGCCGACGTTCCCCTGGCTCGGCCCACTCGGCCTGATCCCGCTGCCCTCGAAGTGGATCATCGAGTTCGGCGCGCCGATCCAGACGCAGGGGCTGGTCGCCGCCGGCAGCGATGGTGCCGACGACCCGATGCTGGTCTTCGACCTCACCGACCGGGTCCGCGAGACCATCCAGCAGACCCTGTACTCGCTGCTCCTGCAGCGCCGCTCGGTGTTCTTCTAGGGCCGGCGCGCTCGACAAGCCGGAGCCAGAGAGCGAGCCCACGCTCGTCGATGGTGAACCCGTCTGTGGATGGCCTTAGGCTGACGCCGGCGAGGTGCTAGAATCAAACACATGTTCGAAGCTCCCGTCGCCGATGCGGTGACCGCGCTGCGTGCGCGGGTCGCCGGGCTGGGTATCCAGCTGGGTGGCTTGGACGCGAGTGGGGTGCCCGACGCTGACCTCGTCGCCCCGCTGGGTGAGCTGGAGTCGTTGAAGTGCCGGGTCGAGGCGGCGCAGGTGGTTGCTGCGGCGGCGTTCGACTGCTCGGTGCGCGCTGCTCACGCGGCGAGCGGGGTGCCGGCGGATCGGCAGGGGCAGGGGGTGGGGTTGCAGGTGGCGTTGGCCCGTCGGGAGTCCCATCACCGGGGGGAGCGGAGTCTGGGTCTGGCGCGGGTGCTGACTCGTGAGCTGCCGTGCACGCTGGCCGCTCTGCGGGCGGGGTTGATCAGTGAGTGGCGGGCCACCGTGGTGGCCCGCGAGACGGCGTGCCTGTCCCGCGAGCACCGGGCGGTGGTCGACCGGGAGCTCGGCTCCCAACCCGAGACATGGGCGCGGTGGGGTGAGCGTGAGCTGGTCGGCGAGCTGCGCCGACTGGCGTACCGGCTGGACCCGGAATTTGTCGTGGCGCGCCGCCGGCGCGCGGAGGGTGAGCGGTCGGTGTCGTTGCGTCCGGCCCCGGAC
>JBKJTJ010000052.1:0-15160 GCA_046590855.1 Actinomycetota bacterium | reverse complement strand
ATGTTGACCATGACCATGAAGTCGACGCGCTTGGTGTTGACCCCGGACAGCAGCGCCGCGCCGGAGTTGCCGCCGACCGAGTAGATGTGACGGCCGAACACCGTCTTGCGCATGACGAACGTGTAGACGGCCACCAGGGCACCGAGGATCAGACCGACCACCGGGACGCCCTTGTAGGACGCGAGCAGCAGCGCGAAGGCCAGCAGTCCCCCGCCGACGAGCACCAGCTTGACGACGCTCAGCACGACCGGAGGGGGCGTCATCGCGTGCCGGCGCATGTCGGCCCGTCGCCGCACCTCCATGACAGTCAGGCCGGCGACCAGGATCAGCGCCAGCACCAGCGTCGGGTTGTGGTACCCCGTGTTGGGGCCGATGTCGGGCAGGAAGCCGTTGGCGATCGTCTGGAAGCCCTCGGGGACGGACACGCTGGACGCGTCCAGCATCATCAGGTCCAGGCCGCGGAACAGCAGCATGCCGGCCAGCGTCACGATGAACGCGGGGATCCCGACGTATGCCACCCAGTAGCCCTGCCAGGCACCGACCAGGACGCCGACCGCCAGGCCGAGCAGGATCGCGAGCGGCCAGGGCAGGTCGAAGCGCTGCATCGAGATCGCCACGGTGGCGCCGACGAACGCGGCGACCGAGCCGACCGACAGGTCGATGTGGCCGGCGATGATCACCATGACCATGCCGATGGCCAGGATGAGGATGTAGCCGTTCTGGACCAGCAGGCTGGTGACGTTGCGCGGCTGGAGGAACAGCCCGTCGGTGAGCACCTGGAAGAGCAGGACGAGGAGCAGCAGGGCGATGATCATGCCGTACTGCCGTACGTTGCCGCCCATCGCCTTGCGGGCCTGGCTGACGAGGGACTCCCTCGTCGCGGTCTCCGAGGTCATCGCTGGCTCCTTCCCTTCGTCATGTACCGCATGAGTGTCTCCTGGTCGGCGAGCTCGCGCGAGAAGTCGGCCGTGATCTGGCCCTCGCTGAGGGTATAGATGCGATCGCACATGCCCAGCAGCTCGGGCAGCTCGGAGGAGATCATCAGGACGCCACGACCGCTGTCGGCGAGCCGGTTGATGATCTCGTAGATCTCGTACTTGGCGCCGACGTCGATGCCGCGCGTCGGCTCGTCCAGGATCAGCAGGTCGGGGCCGGTGAACATCCACTTGCCCAGCACGACCTTCTGCTGGTTGCCCCCGGACAGCTTGGCGACGCCCAGGTCGACGCTGGGGGTCTTGATGTTCATGTCGGTGCGGTACTGGTTGGCCGCGACGGTCTCGGCGTTGTCGTCGACCATGAAGTTGCGGCGGATCTTGCTCAGCCCGGCGGAGGTGATCGACACCTTGATGCTGTCGAGCAGGTTCAGGCCGAGGCTCTTGCGGTCCTCGGTGACGTAGGCCAGGCCGGCGTCGATCGCCTGTCGCACGGTCTTGAGCCGCAGCGGCTTGCCGTCCTTGAGCAGCTCGCCACTGACCAGCGTGCCGTAGGACTGACCGAAGACGCTGCGCGCCAGCTCGGTGCGCCCGGCGCCCATCAGGCCCGCCAGGCCGACGATCTCGCCCCGACGCACGGTGAGGTTCGCCCGGTTGACGACCGTGCGGCTGCTGTCGTCGGGGTGGGTGACCGTCCAGTCCCGCACCTCGAACAGCAGCTCGCCGATGCGCGGCTCGTGGGCGGGGTAGCGCGAGTCCAGCTCACGGCCGACCATGCCCTTGATGATGCGGTCCTCGTTGATGCCACCGGCGCGCACGTCGAGGGTCTCGATGGTGCGCCCGTCGCGGATGATCGTGATCGAGTCGCTGATCTGCTCGATCTCGTTCAGCTTGTGCGAGATCATGATGCAGGTAACACCCTTGTGCCGCAGGCCGTCCAGCAGGTTCAGCAGGTGCGTGGAGTCCTCGTCGTTCAGCGCCGCGGTCGGCTCGTCCAGGATCAGCAGCTTGACGCTCTTGGCCAGCGCCTTGGCGATCTCGACGAGCTGCTGCTTGCCGATCCCGATGCTCTTGACCTTCGTCTGCGGGTTCTCGGTGAGCCCGACGCGCGCCATCAGCTCGCTGGCCCGGCTGGTCGCGGCGTTCCAGTCGATGACCCCCCGATGTGCGTTCTCGTTGCCCAGGAACATGTTCTCGACGATGCTCAGCTCAGGAACGAGCGCCAGCTCCTGGTGGATGATCGCGATCCCCGCCTGCTCGCTCTCGCGGATGCCCTTGAACTGCACCTCCTCGCCCTCGAAGACGATCTGGCCCTCGTAGCTGCCGTACGGGTACACCCCCGAGAGCACCTTCATCAGGGTCGACTTGCCGGCGCCGTTCTCGCCGCAGATGGCGTGGATCTCGCCCCGGCGCACGTCCAGGCTGACGTCCGCCAGCGCCTTGACCCCCGGGAACTCCTTGGTGATCGAGCGCATCGACAGGATCGTGTTCTGCATGTCCACACCCTTGCTCAGCGGTTCGTGTGCCGTGGTGCCGGGGTCGGGTGGCCTCGGTGAGTTGACCTCGGTCAGCCGAGCTCGGCCGCCGTGTAGTACTTCGCGTCCAGCAGCACCTGCTTGACGTTCGCCTTGTCGATCGACACCGGCTGCAGCAGGAACGTGGGGACGGTCTTGACACCGTTCTCGTAGGTCTTGGTGTCGTTGACCGTGACGGTCTTCTTCTCGGCGATCTGCTGGATCATGGCGACGGTCGCCTCAGCGAGCTTGCTGGTGTCCTTGAACACGCTGGAGTACTGCTCGCCGCCGAGGATGGACTTGACCGACTCGATCTCGGCGTCCTGGCCGGTGATCACAGGGAGCTTCTTGCCGCCGCTGCCGTACCCGCTGCCCTTGAGGGCCGCGATGATGCCGCGCGACAGTCCGTCGTACGGCGCGAGCACACCGTCGACGTCCTTGTTGCTGTACGACTTGGTGAGGACGTTCTCCATCCGCTTCTTGGCGACGGCGGCGTCCCAGCGCAGGGTCGCGACGGTCTTGAAGTCGGTCTCGCCCGAGGGGATGACGATCTGCTTGGAGTCGATCATCGGCTGGAGCACCTGCATGGCGCCGTTGAAGAAGAAGGTCGCGTTGTTGTCGTCCGGCGAGCCGGCGAACAGCTCGACGTTCCAGGGGGCAGGCTTGCCGCTGGCCTTCAGGCCTGCGACGAGTGAGTCCGCCTGCAGGACACCGACCTTGAGGTTGTCGAAGGTCGTGTAGTAGTCGACGGCCTGGGTGTCGCGCAGCAGCCGGTCGTAGGCGATGACCGGGATGCCGGCCTCCTTGGCCTGCTTCAGGGCACCGGCGAGTGCGGTGCCGTCGATCGAGGCGACCACCATGACCTGGTTCTTCTTGGTGACCATGTCGTTGACCTGGGTGACCTGGGTCGGGATGTCGTCGTTCGCGTACTGCAGGTTGACCTTGTAGCCGGCCGCCTCGAGCTGGGACTTGATGGCGTCGCCGTCCTTGATCCAGCGCTGCGAGGTCTTCGTCGGCATGGCCACGCCGATCGTCCCCTTGACGCCGCTGGCGATGTCGCTGCCGGTGGCCTCGGTGGCGCGGCCGCAGCTGCTCATGGTCAGCGCGAGGGCGCCGGTCGCCACGATGGCGAGAATCTTGCGCACGATGGTGCTCCTGTCGGTGTTCGAACGTGCCGGTGGCCGGGTGGCCGTCGGCGGTGAAACGGGCGCGGCGCGCCCTAGAACCCCTGCGCCAGACGGTGGTACGCCTGGTTCCAGCGCAGCTCCTGGATGAACCGCCGGATCGTGGTGGACTCGTCGATCACGACCAGCTCGGTGCGCGACATCTCGGCCAGGTCCCACAGGTGCTCGGTGGTCAAGGCCGTCGACAGCACGGTGTGGTGCGGCCCGCCCGCGGTGAGCCACGCCTCGGTCGAGGTGCGCAGGTCGGGCGCCGGCTGCCACACGGCGCGGGCGACGGGCAGCGCGGGCAGCGGGGCGTCCGGCTCGACGACCAGCACCTCGTTGGCGACGAAGCGGAACCGGTCACCGGCGTCGGCGATGCCCAGGATGACGGCGGGACCGGGTGCGGCGTCGAACACCAGGCGCACCGGGTCGTCGCGGTCGCCGATGCCGAGCGGGTGGATCTGCAGGCTGGGCCGCTCGCCGGCGATCGAGGGGCACACCTCGAGCATGTGCGCGCCGAGGATCTTCTCCTCGCCCGGCACCAGGTGGTAGGTGTAGTCCTCCATGAACGAGGTACCGCCCGGCAGCCCGTCCGCCACGACCTTAAGCGTGCGCAGCATGAGCGAGGTCTTCCAGTCGCCCTCGCCGCCGAAGCCGTAGCCGTCGGCCATCAACCGCTGGACGGCGAGGCCGGGCAGCTGCCGCAGGCCACCGAGGTCCTGGAAGTTGGTGGTGAAGGCGGTAAAACCCCCGTCCTGCAGAAAGTCCCGCAGTCCGAGCTCGACCCGCGCGCCGTAGCGCAGCGACTCGCGCCGCTCGGCGCCAGTCAGCAGCTCGGGCGCGACGGCGTACTCCTCCTCGTACTGCTTGACGAGCGCGTCGACGTCGGTGTCGGCGGCCTGGTCGACGACGGCAACCAGGTCGTTGACGCCGTAGGTGTTCACCGACGTCCCGAACCGCAGCTCGGCCTCGACCTTGTCGCCCTCGGTCACGGCCACGTCGCGCATGTTGTCGCCGAAGCGGGCGAGTCGCATCGTGCGCTGCGCCTGGCGTCCCCGCGCTGCGCGCACCCAGGTGCCGACCCGGTCGGTGACGGAGGGGTCGCTCACGTGACCGGTGACGGTCTTGCGGACGACACCGAGGCGGGTCTGGATGTAGCCGAACTCGCGGTCGCCGTGGGCGGCCTGGTTCAGGTTCATGAAGTCCATGTCGATGCTCGCCCACGGCAGCTCGACGTTGGCCTGGGTGTGCAGGTGCAGCAACGGTTTGGTCAGGGCGTCCAGGCCCGAGATCCACATCTTGGCGGGCGAGAACGTGTGCATCCAGGCGATGACCCCGACGCACGCGTCGTCGGTGCTCGCGGCCAGGCACTGGCGGCGGATCGAGTCCGCGTCGGTCAGCACCGGCTTCCAGACCACCCGCACGGGCAGGTCGGGCGAGGCGTCCAGCGTCTCGGCGATCAGGCGTGACTGCGCCACCACCTGCTCGACGACGTCCGGCCCGTACAGCCCCTGGCTGCCGGTCAGGAACCAGACCTCGGCGGGCGCCTGCGTGATGCTCACGACGTGCTCCTTCGGGCCCTCATCGGCCGTAGACGTTCTGGTAGCGGTCGTGCAGGCGGTCGATGTCGGTCTGGGCCAGCCGCTGCGGCCGACCGAGCTGACACGCCAGGTGCACGCTGCGCGCGACGTCCTCGACCATCACCGCGGCCTTGACGGCTGCTCGCGCGTCGCGGCCGATCGTGAACGGCCCGTGGCCGGCCATCAGCACGGCCGGAGACCTGCTGTCGCGCAACGTCTCGACGATGCCGCGCCCGATCGAGTCGTCGCCGATCAGGGCGAACGGCCCGACGGGGACGTCGCCACCGAACTCGTCCGCCACCATCGTCAGCACGCACGGGATCGGCTCGGCCCGCGCGGCCCAGGCGCACGCGTAGGTGGAGTGGGTGTGCACGACCCCCCCGATGTCGGGCAGGTGGCGGTAGACGTAGGCGTGGGCGGCGGTGTCCGAGGACGGCGTGCGGTCGCCGTCGACCAGGACGCCGTGCAGGTCGGTCACGACCATCGCCTCGGCGCTCAGGTCGTCGTACGAGACGCCGGACGGCTTGATGACCATCAGGTCCTGGCCGGGGACGCGGGCCGAGACGTTACCGGCGGTCCAGACGACCAGACCGTTGCGGGTGAGCTCACCGTGCAGCGCCGCCACCTCGGTGCGCAGTGCGGCGACGGCCGAGCGGACGTCGGTCGTGACGCTCACGCGGTCACCTCCGCCAACGGCGCGCGGGCGGGCGTGACGGCGGCGCGGGTCATCGCCCGCAGCCGGTGCATGACGTCGTTCGCACCCCGGCCGAAGTGGTCGTGCAGCAGCGTGTACTCGGCGAACAGCGCGTCGTACGCCGCGACGTTGGCCGGGATCGGTTGGTACACACCGCTGGTGGAGCGACCCATCACCGCAGCGGCCGCGTGGACGTCGGGGTGCGCACCGGCCGCGACGGCCGCGTGGATGGCCGACCCGAGGGCCGGGCCCTGCTCGGAGACGATGGTCGACAGCGGCAGGTTCGTGACGTCGGCGTAGATCTGCATCAGCAGCGCGTTCTTGAGCAACCCGCCGGCCACCACCAGCTCGGTGACCGGGATGCCCGACCCCGTGAACGCCTCGATCAGGGTGCGGGTACCGAACGCGGTCGCCTCGAGCAGCGCGCGGTAGGTGTCCTCGGCGCGGGTGGCGAGCGTCTGGCCGAGCACGAGGCCCGAGAGCTCGTGGTCGACGAGCACCGAGCGGTTGCCGCTGTGCCAGTCCAGGGCAACCAGCCCGTGCTGCCCGACGACCTGCTCGCTCGCCAGCTCGGTGAGCAGCTCGTGCACCGAGATCCCCTGCGCGGCAGCGCGTTCGTGGTACTCCGGCGGTACGCCGTGCTCGACGAACCACCCGAAGATGTCGCCGACGCCGCTCTGCCCGGCCTCGTACCCCCACAGCCCCTCGACGATCCCACCGTCGACGACCCCGCACATGCCCGGCACCTCGCGCAGCTCGAGCGCGTTGACCACGTGGCAGGTCGACGTCCCCATGATGGCGACCATCTGGCCGGGCTCGACCGCGCCGGCAGCCGGGGCGGTGACGTGAGCGTCGACGTTGCCGACGGCCACGGCGATGCCCTCGGGCAGCCCGGTCCACCCTGCGGCCTCGGCGCTGAGCCCGCCGGCCCGGGCGCCGAGGCGCCCGGTCGGCTCGGCGAGCTTGTCGGCGACGAAGCCCGCGAAGTCGGGGTTCAGGGCGGCCAGGAAGTCCGCGTCGGGGTAGCTGCCGTCCTGGAAGATCCCCTTGTAGCCGGCGGGGCAGGCGCCGCGCACGTACGTGCCCGTCAGCTGCCAGACGATCCAGTCCGCCGCCTCGACCCAGTGCCGCATCCGGCCGTAGACCTCGGGCGCCTCCTCGAGCAGCTGCAGCGCCTTGGCGAACTCCCACTCCGACGAGATCATGCCGCCGTACCTCGCCAGCCAGGCCTCACCGCGCTCACGCGCCAGGGCGTTGATCCGGTCGGCCTGCTGCTGCGCCGCGTGGTGGCGCCAGAGCTTGACGTACGCGTGCGGGGCGTCGACCAGGTCGGGCAGCTCGCACAGGGGCGTGCCGTCGTCCAGCGTGGGAACCATCGTGCACGCGGTGAAGTCGGTGCCGATGCCGATCACGTCGCTCGGGTCGACGCCGGCCGCGCGCAGCGCTGTCGGCACCGCGGTGCGCAGCACCTGGACGTAGTCGGCCGGCACCTGCAGCGCCCACTCCGGCGCCAACCGGGTGCCGCCGGGCAGGGCACTGTCGAGCACCCCGTGCGCGTACTCGTGCACCGCACTGCCCAGCTCGGCGCCGTCGCTCACCCGCACGACCACGGCCCGCCCGGACAGCGTGCCGTAGTCGACGCCGACGACCAGCGGCTGCGGTGAGCTCGGTGCCACGGGGGTCCGTCCTGCCAGGTGGCACCGCGTCCTGCGACGGGGGGCTCACAACGATGTGAGCGCTAACATGTGAGCGCTCTCACGACGATAGGGACGACGCACCAGACCGTCAAGGGGCCCGGCGGGGCCGTGACCGAACCGTGTCCGAGGTCAGCGTCGGGCGGTCGAGCTCGAGGACGGCGGGCCGGTCGAGGCCCGGACGACGAGCACCGGCGCGACCGAGGTGGTGCGAGCCGCCGCATCGCCGTCGAGCGCGCGGGCGATCAGGTCCATGGCCCGACGGCCGAGCTCGAAGAAGTCCTGGTGCACGGTGGTGAGCGGGGGTGTGAAGAACGCCGCCTCGGGCACGTCGTCGAACCCCACGACGCTGATGTCCTGTGGCGCGCGCAGGCCCGCCTCGTCGACGGCCCGCAGCAACCCCAGTGCCATCTGGTCGTTCGCGGCGAAGATCGCGGTGGGGTGGGGTCGGCGCAGCATCGAGCGGCCGATCTCGTAGCCGCTGCGGGCGCTCCAGTCGCCTTCTCCGAGGACGACGGCCGTGGGGCGCTCGCCCCGGTGCCCCGCCCGGCGCAGGGCCCGGCGCCATCCCCTGGCGCGCGCGCGGGACTCCAGCCAGTCCGCCGGGCCGGCCAGGTGGGCGACCGACTCGTGCCCGAGCTCGAGCAGGTGGGTGGTCGCCCGGTCCGCGCCCTCGACCTGCCCGATCCCGGCCGTCAGGGGCAGCTGGGTCAGACCCGCCCCGACGGCCACCACCGGCAGCCCGGGCTGCAGCGAGGCCAGCAGCGGCAGCGTCTGCGGGTGGGCCACCACGACGACCAGTGCCTCGACGGCCTGCGTCAGCAGGTGCTCGGCGGCCTCGACGAGGGCCGCCGGCGTGTACTCGCTCATCAGCGCGAGCGACAGCTGGTACCCCGCTGCGCGCGAGGCAGACTCCAGACCGAGCAGGGTGCGGGCGGGGCCGAACTGGCTCATGTCGGTGGTGATGACGCCGATCGACCCCGACCGCCGGGTGACCAGCGCCCGGGCCGCTGTGTTGCGGCGGTAGCCCAGGTCGGCGATCGCGGCCAGCACCCGCTCGCGGGTGGCGGGCCGGATGGCGGTCGAACCGTTGACGACCCGCGACACGGTCTGGTGCGAGACGCCTGCGACGTCCGCGACGTCGGCCATCGTCGGGGGGCGGCGCCCGCCGGCGGGGTCCGGCGATCGCGCGGTCATGGGCGCAGCGTAGGGCTACTCGACGATCGCCCGGGTGAGCAGCACGACGGTGATGAACGTCTGGTAGAGCCGGATGGGGTCGTCGTCGGTGATGCTGACGGTGCGGGCGTCGACCTTCTCGACACCGGTGATCCGGGTCGCCATCTGGGCGAGGTCACCGTTGTGGAACAGCACCTCCAGCGTCGCGGGCAGCTCGATCTGCGGTGGCTTCGCACCAGTCAGGCCCGCGACCGCCGCCGCTGCGCGCTCGCGGATCAGCTCGCACGCCGCCGTGGGGTGCAGGCTGTCGGCGGCGAAGCGGGTGACCGACGACTTGACGACGGCCGAGTGGATGCCGGGACAGATCCGCTCGGCCTCCTCGGCCGTGGTGTCGTCCCCGGTGACCAGGACGATGGGGACGCCGTGCCCCAGGGCCACGAGCGCGTTGATGCCGGATTCGCCGACCTCGACGCCGTTGAGCAGCACGCGGCCGATGGCGCGGGGGTTGTAGGTGTGCGACAGCGCGGACGCCTCGCTGGCCATCGACCCGTGGTAGCTGACGAAGAACACCGCGTCGTACGACGGATCCAGGCCCTCCATCATGTACATCGGCTTGTGCCGCCCAGACAGGTACCGCGCGTTGCCGGCCAGGGCGTCCGGCCGCAGGTTCTGCATGCTCGAGTGCGAGTCGTTGACCAGGAACGAGGTCGCGCCGGCTGACATCGCACCCTCGATGGCGGCGTTCACCTCGGCCTGCAGCAACCCGCGGTAGTACTGGTACTCGGGCTCGGGAGCGAGGCACTGCGACCAGTCGACGACGCCGGCCGTGCCCTCCATGTCCGACGAGAGGTAGATCTTCACAGCACGCTCCTGGGGTGGGTGCGGGGGACCGTGTCCCCCGGGGTCATGACCGAGTACGTCGCACCCGGGCTGCCCGCGGCGCCGCCGTGGCGACCGTCCGGGGTCAGCGCCAGGACGCGCAGCTCGGCGCGGAACGGGTCGGGCAGGTCGGCGGCGTCGGCGAGCGCGGCCAGGCAGGCCTTCTCGACGTCCTCACCGCGGGTCAGGGCGTCGACCACCGTGCGGGCGGTACCCGCTCGCATGCTGAGCTCACCGCGGCCGGTGCACGCTGCACCGCCGCCCCGCAGGTCGCACCAGTTGCCGGCGCCCGGCAGGGCCGAGTCCCCGATCCGGCCCGGGAACTTCCACGGGTACCCGCTGGTCGAGACCCCCACGACCATCTCGCCGTGGGAGTCCAGGGCGATCACGTTGATGGTTCCCCAGGGCCCGTCGTGCGGGGCGAACCGGTCGACCAGGTCGATGGCGGCCAACCGGTAGGCCTCGTCACCGGCCTGGCTGGCGGTGCGCTCACCCTCAACCGACTCGGTCGAGGGAGCGAGAGCCTCGCGGAACAGCCGACGGGACTCCGGCGTCAGCAGGTCGGCCGTCTCGAACCCGTGCTCGCTCGCGAACAGGGCAGCGCCGGCACCGACGAGCAGGCAGTGCTGCGGGAGTCGCTCGAGCACCGCGCGTGCGATCGACACCGGGTGCGGGTAGCCCTGCAGCGCACCCACCGCACCGAAGCCACGGGTCGACCCCACCATCAGCGAGGCGTCCAGCTCGACCACGCCCTGGGCGTTCGGCAACCCACCCGTGCCGATGTAGTGGTCGGCCAGGTTGTCCTCGCAGGCCCGTAGCGCCGCCTCGACGGCGTCCAGCGCGGACCCGCCCTCCCGCAGCACGTCCATGCCCAGCGGCAGGCCGATCTCGCTGCGCTCGCTGCCGATGATGACCGCTGTGCTCACGCGTGCTCCTTGTCGTCGACCGGGTGCGCCGCCGGTCGGGGTGCGTCGTCGACCGGGTGCGCCGCCAGCCGGGGTACCGAGGCGAGCAGCAGCCGGGTGTAGGGGTCCTGCGGCTGGTCGAACACCTGGGCGGTGGGGCCCTGCTCGACGATGACGCCGTCGTGCATCACGGCGATGCGGTCGCTGATCTGCCGCACCACGGCCATGTTGTGCGACACGAAGAGCATCGACAGGCCGAGGGTGTCCTTCAGGTCGAGCAGCAGGTTGATGATGTTGGCCTGCACCGAGACGTCCAGGGCCGACACCGGCTCGTCCGCAATCAGGACTTTCGGCTCCAGCGCGAGCGCCCGGGCGATCCCGATGCGCTGCCGCTGCCCACCCGAGAACGAGCGCGGCAGCTGGTCGATCGCCCGGGGCGGCAGGCCCACGAGGTCCATCAGCTCCGAGATCCGTTGCCGCACCTGGTTCTTCGGCACGATCCGGTGGTAGCGCAGCACCTCGGACAGCGTCTGTCCCACGCTCATCCGGGGGTTCAGCGAGCTGTAGGGGTCTTGGAAGACCATCTGCACGAGCCGTCGCTGGGTGCGGGACGGCGCGCCGTGCAGCACCTCACCGGCGTACGAGACCGTTCCCGCCGTTGGGGTGTACAGGCCTGCGGCGCAACGACTCAGCGTCGACTTGCCACAGCCGGACTCCCCCACCAGGCCGAGGGTCTCACCGCGGTGGAGCACCAGGTCGACGCCGTCGACGGCGCGGACCACGGACGGCTCACGCTTGAGCAACCGGTCGAGAACGCCGGCGCCCGAGCCGAAGTGCTGGACGAGGCCGTCGATGCGCAGCAGCTCCTTGCTCACGCCCGCACCCCGTCCGTGGTCGCGTCGGCCGGCGAGTCGCGGACCTCCAGAGCACTGGACCACTGCTCGGGCTCGTGCGAGCGCCAGCAGGCGCTCGAGCGGCCGTGGTGGATCGAGCGCAGCGGCGGCAGCTCGCTCGCGCAGCGGTCGATCGCAGCCGGGCAGCGCGGCGCGAACGAGCAACCCGCGATGGGTTGCATGAGGTCCGGTGGCGCTCCGGCGATGGTGAGCAGCCGGTGCACCGGCAGGTCGGGGTCGGGCACCGAGCGCAGCAGCGCGGCCGTGTACGGGTGGCGCGGCGCCGCCAGCAGCTCGGCAGTGCGTCCGTGCTCGACGATGCGCCCGCCGTACATGACGTTCAGGTGCTCGCAGGTGCCGCTGACCACGGCAAGGTCGTGCGTCACGAGGACGAGCCCGACGCCGCGGTCGCGCCGCAGCCCGTCCAGGACGGCGAGCACCTGGGCCTGGATCGTCACGTCCAGCGCCGTGGTGGGCTCGTCGGCGAGGATCAGCCCGGGCTCGGCCGACAGCGCGATGGCGATGCAGACCCGTTGGCGCATACCGCCGGACAGCTCGTGGGGGTAGGCGCGGTAGCGGCGCTCGGGGTCCTTGATCCCGACCTGGTCGAGCAGCTCGACGGCGCGGGCGTGCGCCTCGGGCCGCGACCGGCCCAGCCGGCGCAGCGGCACCTCGGCCACCTGGTCGCCGATGCGCATCGTGGGGTTCAGGGCCGTCAGCGAGTCCTGGAAGATCATCGACATCACCGACGACAGGTGCTCGCGCCGCCGGGCCGGGCTCATACCGGTGACCTCGACGCCGTCGACGACGATGCTGCCGCCGGTGACTCGTGCGGGGACCGGCAGCAGGTCCATCGCCGCGCGCAGCGTCAGGCTCTTGCCCGACCCCGACTCGCCGACCAGACCGACGGACTCACCGGCCGACGCCGTCAGCGAGACGCCGCGGACCGCGTGCAGGGTGCCGTCGGGCAGCGGGATCTCGACGTCGAGGTCGCGCAGCTCGAGCAGGGCGCTCATCGGCGCCCGCTGCGGTGCACGAAGCCGTCGGCGATCAGCGCCAGGGCCAGACCCGTGACGACCACGGCCAGCCCCGGGACGGCCGCGAGGTACCACTTGGTGAAGATGAAGGCCTGCCCCTCCTGGATCATCGAGCCCCAGTCCGGTGTGGGCTGGGGAACGCCCAGGCCGAGGTAGCCCAGCGTGACGATCCCGAGGATCGACAGCACGATGTCGCTCATCGAGAACACGAAGGCCTGCAGGACCACGTTGGGCAGCAGGTGCCGCAGCAGGATCCGGTGGGTCGGCAGCCCGCTGGCCCGTGCGGCCAGCGCGTACTCCTGCTCCTTGGCGACCAGCACCTCGCCGCGCACGATGCGGGCGTAGGCGACCCAGCCGACCGCGGTGATCGCGATGTAGATGCTGCGGGTGCCGGCGCCGAGGGCGAACACGAGTGCGATGACCAGCACCAGGTAGGGGATCGCGACGACGATGTCGACCAGCCGCATGAGCACCTTGTCGAACCAGCCGCCGCGCCACCCGGCGACCAGCCCGAGGCTGCCGCCGATGATGAACGGGAAGAGCACCGCCAGAGCGCCGACCCGCAGGTCGACCCGGGTGCCGTAGAGCAGGCGGGCGAAGACGTCGCGACCCAGCTGGTCGGTGCCCAGCAAGTGCCCGTTGCCGGGTGACTGCAACGACTTGGTGAGGTCCTGGACGATCGGGTCCCAGCTGGTGATCAGCGGGGCGAACAGGCCCGCCAGGACGATCAGCCCGAGCAGCGTCAGCCCGGACGCCAGGGTCGCGTTCATCCGCAGCGACCGCTTCGAGCGCAGGCTCGAACGCGGGACCGAGTCCACGACGACGGCGCTCACGCGAGCTCCACCCTGGGGTCGAGCGCCGCGTGCGCCAGGTCGGTGAGCAGGTTGATGGCCACGACGGTCACAGCGAACACCAGCGTCACTCCCTGCACCACTGCGAAGTCGCGGTTGTAGATGGCGTCGAGCATGAGGGTGCCGATGCCGGGCAGCGCGAAGACGCGCTCGACGATCAGCGTGCTGCCCACGAGGTAGGCGACGTTCACCCCGAGGACGGTGACCGACGAGACCGCCGCGTTGCGTAGAGCGTGGCCCAGGATCACCCTGCGGTGGCTCAGGCCCTTGGCGCGCGCGGTCACCACGTAGTCGCTGTCGAGCACGGCGATCATCGAGGTGCGCAGACTGCGGACCAGGATCGGTGTGAGGGCCAGGGCGATGGTCAGTGCGGGCAGGATGATCGAGTGCACGTGCCCGGCGATGTCCTCGCCGAAGCCCGACACCGGGAACAGCCGCAGCTTCAGGGCGAAGAGCAGGACGAGCATGATCCCCACCCAGAACGCGGGCATCCCCAGGCCGACCAGCGGGACCGCGCGGATCAGGTGGTCGATGGCGGTGTCACGCCGGCTCGCGGCCAGCACCGCCAGTGGGATGCTGATCAGCAGTGACAGCAGGACCGCCGAGACGATCAGCCACGCCGTCGCGGGGAACCGGCCGGAGACCAGCTCGCTCACGTTGACGTTGTAGAAGAACGAGCGCCCGAGGTCGCCGTGCAGCAGCCGGCCCATGAAGGCCAGGTACTGCTGCCACAGGGGCTTGTCGAGCCCGAAGGCCTTGTGCAGCGCCGCCACTGACTCGTCGGTGGCGCGGATCCCCAGCAGCGTCTTCGCCGGGTCACCCGGCACCAGGTGGATCATGAAGAACACGATCAGGCTGATGCCGAAGAGCACGGGCAGCAGAGCCACCAGCCGTCTCGCGACGTACGTCAGGTGCCTCATGCTGCCCGTGCCCTTCCTCTCGGCCTGTCGTGGTGTGTCGGCACCGCTACTTGCTGAGCGTGACGTCCTCGAGGTGGTAGTTGCCGGTCGGCAGGGCGACGAAGCCCTTCACCTTGTCGCTCGTCGCGTAGCTGAACGGCTGGTAGTAGAGGAAGGCCATGAACGCGTCGTCCGCGGCCTGCTTCTGGACCGAGGTGTACAGCTTCTGCCGCTCGGCCGGGTCGAACGACTTCTGGGCGGCCTTGACGTCCGCGATGACCTTCGGGTTGTTGTACGAGGTCATGAACGAGTGGCTGCCGGCCTCAGGGTCGACCGCGAACGTCACGAGCTCGTCCGGGTCCGCGATGTCCATCGTCCAGTACGAGTGGCTGATCTCGTACTTGAGGTCGTTCTGCAGGTCGTGCGCCGCGCTGGGGTCGACGTTCTGGATCTTCAGCGTGATCCCCAGCTCCTTCAGCGAGGACTGCAGCACCTGGGCCAGCGCCTGGTCGGTGTTGTCACCGGAGGACGCCAGGAACGTGGTCTCGAACCCCTTCGGCACCGAGGACTGCGCCAGCTCCTCCTTGGCCTTGGCCATGTCGAACGCGATGCCGGGGGTGTTCTTGTCGTAGTACGGCACACCGGGCATCAGGAACGAGTTGGCGACCGTGCCGTTGCCGAACAGCAGCGTCTTGACCAGGGCCTGCCGGTCGATGGCGTACGAGATGGCCCGCCGGACGTGCACGTCGTCGTAGGGCTTCTTGAGCTGGTTCATCATGATGTAGTCGGTGCGGGTCGAGGGGAACAGGTCGACCTTGACGCCGGGCTGGCCCTTGAGCTGCTCGATGCTGGAGAACGGCGGGCTCTCGTTGATCTGCGCCTGGCCACCCTGGATCTGGACGTTTCGGGAGTTGTCGTCCGGGACGAGCTTCCACGTCAC
>JBKJTJ010000133.1:0-2606 GCA_046590855.1 Actinomycetota bacterium | reverse complement strand
CCGATCTTGGTGGCAGCGACCTCGGTAGCCTTCGCCGCGGCGGCAGCGGTCTTGCGGGCGCTGGTCGTCGCCGCCTTTGTGGTGCTCTTGGCCCGCGCGGTGCGGGTGGTGGCGGTCGTCGCGGTCCGCTTCGCAGCGGACTTGGTGCCCGTGGTGCGCTTCTGCACTGAGGCGCGGGTGTCCGCCGCGACGTTCGAGCCCTCGCGCTTGGCCACGGTGACGGTCGACTTGGCCGCGGTGCGGGTGTCCGCGCCACCACGGCGCACGGTGGTGACAGCGGCCTTGCCGCGCGAGATGGTCACCTTGCCCTGAGCGAGCAGATCCTGGGTGGCGCGCTGCTTGCGGATCCGCTCGACGAGCTTGCGGCCGCGGACGGCGAGGTCGTCGTACGCCTCCTCGGCGCGGCCCGCGGCCTCGAGGGTCAGGGTGACGGCAACGGTCGGGACGCGCTGGGCGCGGGCCGACAGGTGCTTGGGGTCCAGGTCGATGCGGGCCAGGTCGCGCACCGCGCGGACCTTCTCGACGGCGAGGTCGGTGACCCCGACGACGGCGTAGACGGCCGTGGTGTCGGTGACGGACTTGCGCAGGTCGTTGACGATGGTCATGAGGTGCTCCTTCGGGTTGCTTTCGGGGTGGTCTTGGTGGCGCGCGGCGTCGTCGGCGCGGCGGTCGTGGTGGGGGTGGTAGCGGGCTCGACCCGTGCGTTCTCGGCACGGAACGATTCGTAGATGTCGAGCAGCACCCGCTTCTGGCGCTCGGACAGCGCGGGGTCGGCCAGGATGGCCGCCTCGATGGTGACCTGCTGCTCGTCGCGCTCCTCGAGGATCCCGGCGCGCACGTACAACGACTCGGCCGAGATCCGCAGGCCCTTGGCGAGCGACTGCAGGATCTCGGCGCTGGGCTTCTTCAGGCCCCGCTCGATCTGGCTGAGGTAGGGGTTGCTGACGTCGGCCAGGTCGGCGAGCTGACGCAGCGAGAGCTTCGCGTGCTGACGCTGCTCACGCAGGTAGCTGCCGAGGTCGTGCGGTAAGGATGCCACAGCAAGCATTCTGCTTGCTGCAGTTAGCAGATGCAAACCGAGCGGGCGTGATGCCCCTCACTCGACGGTGAGGACGTCCTCGACCCGGGCCTCGCCGGTGCGGTACCGACGGGCCACCTCAGCGGTCAGCACGTCCATGACCTGCTGCACCCGGTGCCGGTTCTCGCTGACGTCCCGCTCGAGCTCGCGCAGCGACTCGACGGCCGCGGCGACGTCCTCGGACGCCGCCCCCGTGGTCAGCGTCGCGACGGCCTGCTCGGCGGCCCGCCGGTGCTCCCCCACCCGGCTGGGGTCGACGTTGAGGTGCCGGCCCAGTCCGTGGTCGGCTCGGGGGCCGTCCTCGGACAGCAGCTCGGCGAGGTCGTGCGCCAGGTCGGCATCTGACCGAGATCCAGCCGGGGCAGCCTCCGCCGTCAGCAGGTCGATGCGCCCCTGCAGCAGCCGCCGGGCGTAGCTGAGGTCGACCTCCTCCTGCTCGGCGAGGTGACGACGCTCGCGCAGGACGGCGAGGTCGAGGCTGTCGACGTCGGTGGCGAACCCCGGCGACAGGATCTGGTCGATCGCCCGACGTCCACCCTCTTGCGGCGAAGTGCTCATGCGTGGCCTCTCGTGGTCTGCGTGGCGCGGCGGTCGGACACTGCGAGCAGGCTACGCGTCTGGTCACAGGTGAGCGGGGGTCTCTGCATGAGGGTCGCGAGCTCGGCGGCGCGGGCGACCAGCTCGGCGTTCTCGCGCACCGGTCGTCCCCTGGCGAAGACGAGGTTGTCCTCCATGCCGACCCGCAGGTGGCCGCCCATCGCGAGGGCCGCGGCCGCGATCGGCAGGTGCGCCCGGCCGATGCCGGTCGCCGACCACGACGTCACCTCGACGGGCAGCATCTGCACCCCGGCCAGCAGCGCCGGCACCGTGCCCGGCATGCCGCCGGGGACGCCGGTGACGAAGTCGACGTGCACCTGTCCGCCGAAGGGCAGCCCGTGCGTGTCGATCAACCGCCGGAGCGCGGCCACGTGCCCGAGGTCGAACAGCTCGAACTCGGGGACGACCCGACGCTCCTGCGCCTGGACGTACAACTGGCTCATGAACCCGAACGGGTTCAGGAACACGTCATCGCCGAAGTTGGTCGTACCGCAGGTGAGTGAGCACGAGTCCGGCTCGGCGTCCAGCACCTTCAGGCGCTGCTCGAGCGGGTCGTGCACGCTGCCCCCGGTCGACAGCTGGACGACGAGATCGGTCTGCTCGCGCAGGGCCTCGACCGTGGCCCGCAGCCGTCCGGCGTCCAGGGTCGGCTGGTGGTCGGCGTCGCGGACGTGCACGTGGATGAGTGAGGCGCCCGCCGCCTGGCAGTCCTTGGCGGTGGCGACCAGCTCGTCCAGCGTCGTGGGGAGCTGCGGACAGTCGGCCTTGGCGGTCTCGGCGCCGGTCGGCGCGACGGTGATCAGCGTGCCGGGCATGCCCGTCATCCTGGCAGAACGCCCGTCAGCTGAATCGCGATCGTCGGTCACAGCTGGTCAGCACGACTGCTTGCTGGCAACGGGCTCGGACGTCGGCGCCGCAGTGCCGCCCGCAC
>JBKJTJ010000049.1:0-4553 GCA_046590855.1 Actinomycetota bacterium | reverse complement strand
CGGCCCCTCCGTCGCGCCGTCCTGGGCGGCCGCGGACGTCTCGATCGGGTACGCCGGGCGGGTGGCTGCCCTCGGACTGACCACCGACCGCGCCCGGCGCGGCCACCCGTCGTCCGTCGACCCGGCGCGGACGGCGGCGCTGGCGTTCGCGGCGGCCCTGCGTCGGGCGGGCGTGGGCGTCAGCGGGACGCCGGCCCGCGTCGTCGCGCCCGACCAGGCGCCGGTGCTGGGCCAGGTCGAGTCGGCGTCCGTCGGCGAGGTGCTGGGGGTCGCGCTGCGCGAGAGCGACAACGCCCTCGCCGAGGTGATGGGGCGTCTGGTGGCGGGGTCGCTGGGCCGCCCGGCGACCGCGACGGACGCTGCGGTCGCCGTCCTGGACGCCGTGCAGCAGCTCGGGGTCGACGTCGGGTCGACGACGATCCGCGACACCAGCGGCCTGGGGCGGGGCAGCGTCGTCCCGGCCCGGGTGCTCGGCCAGCTGCTCGTGCTGGCGGCGGCGCCCGACCAGCCGCGGCTGCGGCCGCTGCTCGAGGGCCTGCCGGTCGCGGCGTTCACCGGCACGCTGGCCGACCGGTACGACACCGCGCCGACCCGCCTGGCCGCCGGAGTGGTGCGCGCCAAGACGGGAACCCTCACCGGCGTCAGCGCCGTCGCCGGCACCACGGTGGACGCCGACGGCCGGCTGCTCGTGCTCGTGGTGATGGCCGACCGCGTGCCGGCGGCGGGCACCCTGGCTGCCCGCGAGGTGCTCGACCGGGTCGGTGCCCGCCTGGCCGCCTGCGGCTGCCGGTGAGCCGCCCAGCGCGTAGGTTCTGGTGATGACCGAGCCACTGCTGGACCGCCTCGTCGACTGGGACACGGCGAGCGCCACCGCCCGACGTCTGGCCCGTCCCGGCCCGCAGGTGGGCCCCGGTGAGGCGGGCGAGGTCGTCGCCGAGCTCCGCCAGCTGGCGGTCACCGCCCAGCCGCACGTCGAGGCCATCACCGGCCTGCACGCCCCGTCGGCGGACGCCGTCGTCCTGGTCGTCGACCGGCCGGGCTGGGTCGACGCCAACCTGGTCTCGCTGCGCGCCATGCTCGAGCCGGTCGTCGACAAGCTCACCGCCCGCCGGCCCCAGGCACCGCACCCGCTGGTGGCCGCGGTCGGCGGCAAGGTGACCGGCGCGGAGGCGGGCGGGCTGCTCGCCTTCTTGTCGAGCAAGGTGCTGGGCCAGTACGACATCAACCCCGGCGGCACGCCCCGGCTGCTGCTCGTGGCCCCGAACCTGGTGCAGACCGAGCGCGAGATGCAGGTCGACCCCACCGACTTCCGCCGCTGGGTGTGCCTGCACGAGGAGACCCACCGGGTGCAGTTCACCGCGGTCCCGTGGCTGCGCGAGCACCTGATGGGCCAGGCGAGGTCGCTGGCCACCGACCTCGCGCCCGACCCGGCCATGCTCGCGCGCACCCTCGAGGACGTCGCCCGGCGGCTGCCCGGCGTGCTGCGCGGCGACGGCGGGTCGCTGGTCGACCTGTTCGCCACCCCCGCCCAGCGTGAGCAGCTCGCGTCGGTCACCGCGGTGATGTCGCTGCTCGAGGGTCACGCCGACGTGGTGATGGACGAGGTGGGGCCCGGCGTCGTCCCGACCGTCGCGGTGATCCGCGAGCGCTTCACCGCCCGCCGCGGCGGCAGCGACCCCGTCGACCGGCTGCTGCGCCGGCTGCTCGGCCTCGAGGACAAGATGCGCCAGTACAAGGACGGCGCGCGCTTCGTCCGTGGCGTCGTCGACCGGGTCGCGATGCCCGGGTTCAACGCCGTCTGGACCTCACCCGAGACGCTCCCGACGCCCGCCGAGATCGCCGACCCGGACGCCTGGGTGCGGCGCGTCCACGGCTGAGCGGGTGAGCGGGCCCGACCCGTCCGTCGCAGCGGTGCGGACGGCGGTGCGCCGGCTCACCGCCGACCTACCGGCCGCGTCCCTGGCGCTGGTCGCGGTCAGCGGGGGGGCCGACTCGCTGGCGCTCGCCGCCGGCGCTGCGTTCGTGGCGCCGAGCAGTGGTTGGCGCGCCGGGGCGGTCGTCGTCGACCACGGGCTCCAGCCGGGGTCCGCCGAGGTGGCTGACCGGGCCGCGACCACCTGCCGCGACCTGGGGCTCGACCCGGTGCTCGTCGTCAACGCCGAGGTGGGCACGGGCGGCGGCCCCGAGGACGCGGCCCGCACCGCCCGCTACACCGCCCTCACCCGCGCCGCCGACGACGTGGGCGCCACCGCGGTGCTGCTCGGGCACACCCGTGACGACCAGGCCGAGAGCGTGCTGCTCGCCCTGGCCCGCGGCTCGGGCACGCGGTCGCTCGCGGGCATGGCCGCCGTCCGCGACCGCTGGCGCCGGCCCCTGCTCGCCCTGCCCCGGACGACGACCCGCGCCGCGTGCGACGCGCTCGGTCTCACGCCGTGGGACGACCCGCACAACGCCGACCCGCGCTTCACCCGGGTGCGGGCCCGGGCGCTGCTGCCGGTGCTCGAGGCCGAGCTCGGCCCGGGCGTGGTCGCCGGGCTGGCCCGCACCGCCGCTCTCGCGCGCGACGACGCCGACGCCCTGGACGCCCTCGCGGCGGCGGCCCACGACCGACTCGGGGGCGCCGACCTCGCCGTCGCCGACCTGCTCACCCTGGCCCCCGCCGTCCGCCGGCGGGTACTGCGCCGCGCCGCCGGGCGGCCGCTCACCAGCACCCAGGTGGCGGCCGTCGACGCACTGGTGACCGACTGGCACGGCCAGGGCCCGGTGTCGTTGGCGGGCGGGGGATGCATCGCCCGCGAGGGGGACCGGCTGGTGGCGCGCGACCCCTGAGTCGCTGTGGCACCCTTGCGCCCGTGGACGCACAGGACATGGGCACCGACCTCGAGAAGGTGCTCGTCACCGAGCAGCAGATCCGCGAGCGGCTGGTCGAGCTCGCCGCATCGATCGACGCGGACTACGCCGGCCGCGACCTGCTGCTGGTCGGGGTCCTCAAGGGTGCGGTCATGGTGATGGCCGACCTCGCGCGCGCGCTGAGCACCAGGGCCGAGATGGACTGGATGGCGGTCTCGTCGTACGGGTCGGGCACCAAGTCCTCCGGGGTCGTGCGCATCCTGAAGGACCTGGACAAGGACATCACCGACCGCGACGTCCTCATCGTCGAGGACATCGTCGACTCGGGCCTGACCCTGTCGTGGCTGATCGGCAACCTCAGCTCGCGAGGCGCGGCGTCGGTCGAGGTCTGCACCCTGCTGCGCAAGCCCGCAGCCGCCAAGGTCACGGTCGACGTCCGGTACGTCGGGTTCGACATCGACCCCGAGTTCGTCGTCGGGTACGGGCTGGACTACGCCGAGAAGTACCGCAACCTGCCGTTCGTCGGCACCCTCGCCCCGCACGTCTACTCCTGACTGTTCGCCCCTGGCGTAGCCGCGGCGGAACACCGGGTCGGGGCCGCCCGTTGGCGCTGTCGACGGCAGAACACGCGAGCCCCCGTGTCGGGGGTGCGGTGTACCGTCGTCAAGCAGTCATACCGGCGGCGAACGAGCGGGAGGACGGGGCCTCGGCCCCCACACCATGAACTTCAGGCGACTCCTGCGGGGCCCGGCGATCTGGGTGCTGCTCATCGTGATCATCGGCCTGTTCGCCCTGCAGATCGGGCAGATCGGCAAGAGCTACCAGCGCATCGACACCTCGGCCGCGCTGCAGCTCATCAGCGACGGCAAGGTGCAGAGCGTCGAGCTCGTCAACGGTGACCAGCGCATCGACCTGGACCTCAAGCGCGGCCAGACGTTCAGCAGCGGCAACGTGCGCGACGCCACCCGGGTGCAGGCGTTCTACGTCGACCCGATGGGCCCCAGCGTGGTCGACGCCGTCGTCGCGGCCAAGGGCGACGGCAAGATCGTCAGCTTCAACAACACCAACCCGCAGCAGAGCTGGGTCGCGAGCCTGCTCATCACGATCCTGCCGATCCTGGTGATCCTCGGGCTGTTCTGGTTCCTGATGAGCCAGGTGCAGGGCGGTGGCAGCCGGGTCATGAGCTTCGGCAAGTCCAAGGCCAAGCTGGTCAGCAAGGAGTCGCCGAAGACGACGTTCGCCGACGTCGCCGGCGCCGCCGAGGCTGTCGAGGAGCTGCAGGAGATCAAGGAGTTCCTCGCCGAGCCTGCCAAGTTCCAGGCCGTCGGCGCCAAGATCCCCAAGGGCGTCCTGCTGTACGGCGCCCCCGGCACCGGCAAGACCCTGCTGGCTCGCGCGGTGGCCGGCGAGGCCGGCGTCCCGTTCTTCACCATCTCGGGCTCGGACTTCGTCGAGATGTTCGTCGGCGTCGGCGCCAGCCGGGTGCGCGACCTGTTCGAGCAGGCCAAGGCCAACGCCCCCGCGATCATCTTCGTCGACGAGATCGACGCCGTCGGCCGGCACCGTGGCGCCGGCATGGGCGGTGGCCACGACGAGCGCGAGCAGACCCTCAACCAGCTGCTGGTCGAGATGGACGGCTTCGACGTCAAGACCAACGTCATCCTGACCGCCGCCACCAACCGGCCTGACATCCTCGACCCGGC
>JBKJTJ010000077.1:0-4881 GCA_046590855.1 Actinomycetota bacterium | reverse complement strand
TGGACGGCGTCGCCACCACCGGGTGGTTCACCGAGGACTTCACGCTGGCCGAGCTGAAGACCCTGCGGGCCAAGGAGCGCATCCCCGCGATCCGGCAGGAGAACACGATGTACGACGGTCGCTTCCAGGTGCCGACCTTCGACGAGGTGCTCGGGCTGCGCGCGCGGCTGTCCAAGGAGCTGCACCGCGAGATCGGCGCCTACCCCGAGACCAAGCACCCGACGTACTTCCGCGCGCAGGGCAAGCCGATCGAGGGTCTGCTGGTCGCGGCGCTGCAGCGCGCGGGGCTGAACCGACCGAACGCACCGGTGTACGTCCAGTCGTTCGAGCTGAACAACCTGGCCGCGCTGAACGCGTCCGGCGGACTGCGCACGCGCACGGTGTTCCTGACCAGCGCGTCAGGTGCGCCCTTCGGTGACACGCGCAGCTACGCGTCGCTGACCTCGCCGACCGGACTGGCGCTGGTGCGATCGGTCGGCGTCGACGGGATCGGGCCGGACAAGAACCAGGTCATCCCGCGCGCTGCCGACGGATCGCTCGGCGTCCCGTCGCCGCTCGTAGCCGATGCCCACGCCGCGGGGCTGACTGTGCACCCGTACACGTTCCGCGCTGAGAACACCTTCCTGCCCACGGACTACCGGGTGGGCACCGACCCGGCCGCCTTCGGTCGGGCGATCGACGAGCAGCTCGCGTTCCTGCGGGCCGGCGTCGACGGCCTGTTCACGGACCAGGCCGACATCGGCGTCGTCGCCCGCGACGCCTTCGAGGACGAGCGCGGTGCCCGTGGCGAGCAGGGCGAGCGCGACGACAGCGGCGAGCGCAAGGCCGCCTGACGCAGGCCGCACCTTCGCCACACAGTGCGTCCTGGCGTCACCGCAGGGCGCACCTTGTGGCGAAGGTCCCGCCCAGGGGCCCGGATCCGGGCACCTTGTGGCGAAGGTGCGATGAAGGCGGCGGGTCAGGCGGTGGGGACGACGGTGAAGGCCTCGGCGAGGCGGCCCTCGGGCCAGCCGGCGGTGGTGGCCATCGTCGTGCTCCAGGTGCGCAGCATGGTCTCGAGCTCGTCCCCGAGGTGGCTGGTCTGGCTCTGGTGGGCGCGCAGGGCGGCCACCTTGCGGTCGAAGGTGTCGGTCACGTCGACGAAGTGCCCGCTGCCCTCGTGCGCCATCAGCCAGACCTCTGACACCGACCACGGCTCGAGACCCTCGTCGCTGACCAGCTCGGGCCAGGCGTGCGGGTTGCGGGCCGCGGGGTAGATCGCGCGGATCGTGGCCTCACCGGCGGCCATGTGGTCGCTGTGGCTGGCCTGGATCCGCTGCCAGTTGCGCTCGGGGGACTGCACGAGCATCCGCTGCGGCCGCACGTCGCGGATCACCCGGACGATGTCGCGCTGCAGCTCGAACGTCGGCTCGAGCCACCCGTCGCGGTAGCCGTCGAGGAACCGGACGTCGCTGACGCCGACGGCCGCTGCGGCGGCGCGCTGCTCGGCCGCACGGATCACCGGCATCTGCTCGCGGGGGGTGTCGTCGAACCCGCCCTGGTCGCCGTAGGTGCACAGCAGGTAGGTGACGTCCAGGCCGGCGTCCACGAAGGTCGCCACGGTGCCGGCAGCGCCGAAGTCGATGTCGTCGGGGTGCGCGGCGACGACGAGCACGCGCTCGACGTCGGCATCGGGCAGGGGCATGCGGGACTCCAGGAGGGACGGGGCTGGGGGTGGTGCAGCACCGTCCATGCTAGGCCCGCGGGCGCGGTCGACCGTCGGTGCCGGCACGTAGGCTGGTCCTCGATGAGCACCCTCTTCGACGACGTCCCGTTGGCCGGGCTCGGGTCGCCGGCGGCCCGGCCGGCGCCCCCCGAGCCCCGGGCCTCGACGTCCGACTCGGGCCGGACGCCGCAGCCGGGCCGGCCGCGCCCCTCGGCCGACCAGCTGCTCGAGGGGCTGAACCCGCAGCAGCGCGAGGCCGTGCTGCACGAGGGGTCGCCGCTGCTGATCGTCGCCGGCGCCGGGTCGGGCAAGACCCGGGTGCTGGCGCACCGGATCGCCTACCTGCTCGCCGCGCGCGGGGTGCGTCCGGGCCAGGTGCTGGCGATCACGTTCACCAACAAGGCCGCCGGCGAGATGCGCGAGCGGGTCGCGTCGCTGGTCGGCCCGCGCGCGTCGACGATGTGGGTGTCGACCTTCCACTCGGCGTGCGTGCGCATCCTGCGCCGCGAGGCCGGTCGGGTCGGGCTGAAGTCGTCCTTCTCCATCTACGACGCTGCCGACTCCAAGCGGTTGATGGCGATGGTCTGCCGCGACCTCGACCTGGATCCCAAGCGCTACCCGCCGCGGGCGTTCGCCGCCCAGGTGTCGAACCTGAAGAACGAGCTCGTCGACGAGGAGACGTACGCAGACCGCGTGTCGGGCGAGAGCGCCACGCCGATCGAGCGCACCCTGGCCGAGGTCTACCGCACCTACCAGCAGCGGCTGCGCCAGGCCAACGCGCTGGACTTCGACGACCTGATCATGACCACGGTCAACGTGCTGCAGGCGTTCCCGGACGTCGCCGAGCACTACCGCCGCCGGTTCCGGCACGTGCTGGTCGACGAGTACCAGGACACCAACACCGCCCAGTACGTGCTGGTGCGCGAGCTGGTCGGCGGCTCGACGTCCGAGGCCGCCGCCCGGCGCGCGCTGCACGCGGTCGACGGCAGCGTCGTCCGCGAGGGCGCCGAGGTCGAGGTCGACCCGGGCGAGCTGACCGTGGTCGGTGACGCCGACCAGTCGATCTACGCCTTCCGCGGCGCCACGATCCGCAACATCGCCGAGTTCGAGATCGACTACCCCGACGCCCACACCATCCTGCTCGAGCAGAACTACCGCTCGACCCAGACGATCCTGTCGGCCGCCAACGCGGTGATCTCGCGCAACGGCGACCGCCGACCCAAGCGACTGTGGACGGCGTCGCCGGGCGGCGACCAGATCGTGGGCTACGTCGCGGACTCCGAGCACGACGAGGCCGCGTTCGTGGCCGGCGAGATCGACCGGCTCGGCGACGAGCACGACGTCAAGCCGCGCGACGTCGCGCTGTTCTACCGCACCAACGCGCAGTCACGGGCGCTGGAGGAGGTGCTGGTGCGGGTCGGGCTGCCGTACAAGATCGTCGGCGGCACCCGGTTCTACGAGCGTCGCGAGGTCAAGGACGCCCTCGCCTACCTGCGGGTGCTGGCCAACGGGGCCGACACCGTCAACCTGCGCCGCATCCTCAACGTGCCCAAGCGCGGCATCGGCGACCGCGCCGAGGCGGTGCTCGCCGCGCTCTCGGACCGCGAGCGCATCCCGTTCGTCGAGGCGCTCGCCCGGGCCGACGAGGCACCGGGCATCGCCACCCGGTCGCTGACCTGCGTGCGCGCCTTCACCGAGCTGCTCGAGGCGCTGCGCACCCTGGTGGACGGCGGCGCCGGGCCCGCGACGGTGCTCGAGGCGGTGCTCGAGCAGACCGGGTACGTCGCCGAGCTGCAGGCGAGCCTGGACCCGCAGGACGAGGGTCGGGTCGAGAACCTCGCCGAGCTGGTGCAGGTGGCCCGCGAGTTCGAGGAGGCCTCGCCCGAGGGCAGCCTCACCGACTTCCTCGAGCGGGTCTCGCTGGTCGCCGACAGCGACGACATCCCGGACGCGGACGCCGCCGAGCAGGGCGTGGTCACGCTGATGACCCTGCACACGGCGAAGGGCCTGGAGTTCCCGGTGGTGTTCCTCACCGGCCTCGAGGACGGCGTGTTCCCGCACCTGCGCGCGCTCAGCGACCCCCGCGAGCTCGAGGAGGAGCGCCGGCTCGCCTACGTCGGCATCACCCGGGCCCGCGAGCGCCTCTACGTCTCGCGCGCGGCGGTGCGCAGCGCGTGGGGCGCGCCGTCGTACAACCCGGCGTCACGATTCCTGGACGAGCTGCCGGCCGAGCTGGTCGACTGGCGGCGCACCGAGGCCACCGGGCAGGGGCCGGGTCGCTCGACCACCCCGGCGGTGGCGCGGCTGGCCGGCGCGCCCGGCGTCCGGTCACCGGGCAACCGGCCGGTGATCCACCTCGTGCCGGGCGACCGCGTCACCCATGACACCTTCGGGCTGGGCACGGTCGTGCAGGTGGAGGGCGAGGGTGACAAGGCGATGGCCCACGTCGACTTCCGGGACGAGGGCACCAAGCGCCTGCTGCTGCGCTACGCCCCGGTCGAGAAGCTCTGACCGGGACGCATGGCGCGCCTCAGATCCGCAGGCCCTGCTCGGCCAGCCACGGGGCGGGGTCGACCGGGCCGCCCCCGTCGGGGTGGATCTCCAGGTGCAGGTGGGGGCCGGTCGAGTGCCCGGTGTTGCCGACCGCGCCCACGACCTGGCCGGGCGTGACCTCCTGGCCGACGCCGACGTCGATCCGGTCGAGGTGGCCGTACCACGCCATGGTGCCGTCCCAGTAGCGGATCTCCAGCTTCTTGCCGTAACCGCTCTGCTCGCCCGCGAAGACGACGGTGCCGGTCGACATCGCCAGCGCGGGGGTGCCGATCGGCGCGGCGAAGTCGTCGCCGGCGTGCAGCCGGCCCCAGCGGAAGCCGTACGGCGAGCTGAACCGGTAGCTCTCGACGGGCAGCACCCAGTCGTGCGCCTTCTCGAGCTCGGCCTTGCGCTCCTCGACGATCTTGGTGCGGGCCGCCGCGCGGCTGGCGCGGGCGCGGGCCTGGGCGCGGGCCCGGGACGCCTGGGCGGCGAGCTCGACCCGACGGATCCCCGCCCGCGCGTCGGCGATGTGCTGCGTGTCGGCCGACGGGTTACCGGTGACGGCCGCAGCGGTCGGCGGGGCCGGCGGACGAGGCTGGGTGTCGGCGACGGCGGTGCCGCCGGACAGGCCGGGGACGACG
>JBKJTJ010000292.1:0-5665 GCA_046590855.1 Actinomycetota bacterium | reverse complement strand
GCCCGAGACGAAGTGGTAGAGGTCGGAGTTGCGCGACCGCCCGAAGTCGGACGGGATCTTCCAGTTCACGTTCTGGATCCACATCATCGCGACCACGATGCGGACCACGGCCAGGGCCGCGCGGGTCAGGCGACCAGTGGGCAGCGGCTCTGGCACCACCAGCGCGCTCAGGGCCGCGGACTCCGCGCCCGCCGCCCCCGCATAGCCGGACGTCGACTCAACTGCCATGCCCTCGCACCCTTCCCGGGTTCCATGGCCGCGGTCGCGGTCACGACGACGCTACCTGACCCTCCCTGGACATTGGTGGTCCACGGGGCTTACGAAACGCTGACGCGCGCGGCCCGGCGGGTGGGTCCTGGCTCTACGTCCGGCGGCGCAGAAGCACCGCGGTGAACTGCTGCGTGCTGCCCCAGGGGGTGCGGTGCTCCTCGCCGCTGGTGCCGACGAGCTCGTACCCCGGGAACTCGGCGACCAGCTCCTCGTGGGTGTACCGCACGATCGGCAGGCCGCTGCAGGTGGTCGGGCCGTCGGGGCCGAAGGTCGCCACGACCACCCAGCCGCCGGGCTGCAGGCTGCGTTCGAGCGAGGCGAGGTAGTCCTGTCGTTCGTCCGGCTCGGTCAGGAAGTGGAAGACGGCCCGGTCGTGCCACAGCGCGTACTGGCGCCCGAGCTGCAGGTCGAGCACGTCGGCGACGGTCAGGATTACCCCGGCACCCGCGGCGCCGAGCCTGTCGCGCACGGTGTTCAGCGCCGTGATCGACAGGTCCACCGCCGTCAGGTCCGTGTACCCGCGCTCGAGGAGGTGGTCGACCAGCGTTGACCAGCCTGCGCCGACGTCGATGACCGGCTCGGCGCGCCCGACTCCGGTGGAGTCCACCAGTCCGAGCGAGAGCTCGGGCACGGACTGCCACCAGGACACCCCGTCGACGTCCTTGGTGTCGTGCACGCCCTCCCAGAAGTCCCGGCGCTCACCTGCGTCCTCGGGCCGCCAGAGAGTCGTGTCCTGGCCCGATCCCGACTGATCCATCCCCGGATCCTATCGAGGACCCGTCGCGCCGGGTTGCTGACGTCACCGACCCGTAAGGGCTGAGGGGTCGAGGCAGCAACTGCCCGACTTAGACTTCAGCCATGGCTTCTGACACGACCCCCGCCCTGATCGCCGCAGGGCCGACCCGCGACACCCCGGTCGGCGACGTCGACGCGTTGATCGACGGCGGTGACATGGACTGCGGCAGCGGTCTGCTGCTGATGATCACCCGCTCGATGCGCCGCCTTGCGGACGGTCAGCTGCTCGCGATCCGCAGTGCCGAGCCGTCCGTCGCCGACGACCTGCCGGTGTGGGCCGACCTCGTCGGCCACCAGGTGCACGCTCAGGTAGCCACGACGACCGCTGGGCCGTGGTGGTTCGCGGTGCGCAAGGTGACTGCGGCGGCCCGGCCCGGCACGGTGTTCAGCCTCGGCGAGCGCACCCCGATCGGGCAGCGGCTGTGGGTCTACACCAACTTCGACTGCAACCTGGCGTGCGACTACTGCTGCGCCGAGTCCTCCCCGAAGGCAGCTGCGCGCAGGATGCCCGCGGACGTTGCCGCAGCGGCGTTCGACCAGATGCGCGACCTCGGTGGTCGGGAGGTGCTCTTCACCGGCGGGGAGCCGTTCATGCACCCCGACCTCGACCAGCTGCTCGCGTCAGCCGAGGGCCTGGAGCGGACGATCTTGACCAACGCGATGATCTTCGGGCGGGGACGTCGGCGCGAGGTCCTCGAGCAGCTCGACCGGTCGGTCGTCCTGCAGGTCAGCCTGGACTCGGCGACCCCGGATCTGCACGACCAGCAGCGCGGCGCCGGGTCCTGGGCGCGGGCGATGACCGGGATCGGGCAGGCCCGCGAGCTGGGCTTCCGGGTGCGCGTCGCGGCGACGCTGTACCGGGAGGACGAGGCGGGCGTCGCGGCCCTGCACGAGCGGCTGGATGCCGAGGGCATCGCCGCCGACGACCGGGTGATCCGCCCAGTGGCCCAGGAGGGCTTCGCCGACCAGGGGATGCACGTCTCGATCGACTCCCTGGAGCCGGAGCCGACGATCACCGCGGACGGCGCGTGGTGGCACCCGGTTGCGGTCACCAACCCGAACATGCGCATCGCCGACGCGCCGCTGCCGCTGTCCGAGGTGTTCGGCGTCATTCAGGACACCGTCGCAGTCAGCGACGCTGCGGCGCGGGCCGGTCGCGAGGTGTTCCGTTGCGCCTGACGATCAGCAGGACCCACGCATCCTCCTGAGGCGACAGCGCCGAACGGATCGCAGTCGACCATCCCCCTACTCGCACGAGGACCCCTACATGGACAGCCCCGCCCGACGGAGCCTTCTTCTCGGCGCCTTGGCCACGACCGTCCTGGCCGCCTGTGGAAGCTCGCAGACCTCGACCGGCAGCAGCTCCGGGGGGGCGGGGCAGACCGCCGGCCCGCTGAAGATGTCCGCGATCCCGGACCAGGACCCCGAGAAGCTGAACCGGCTGTACCCGACGGTGGCCAGGCGGTTCGCCGCGGCCACCGGGCTGGACGTGCAGTACCAGCCCGTCACCGACTACCCGGCCGTGGTGCGCGCGTTCGAGATCGGCGACGTGTACCTGGCCTGGATGGGCGGCCTGACCGGCGTGCAGGCTCGCTCGCGCGTGCCCGGAGCGCAAGCCATCGCTCAGCGCGACATCGATGCCTCGTTCCACAGCCTGTTCATCGCCAACAAGAAGTCCGCGCTCACGCCGTTCACGGACGTCGGCGGCCTGAAGGAGCTGGCCGGGCACAGCCTCACCTTCGGCAGCGAGACCTCGACCTCGGGCCGGCTGATGCCGCAGTACTTCCTGAAGCAGGCCGGCCTGGCGGAGTCCGAGCTCAAGGGCAAGCCTGGCTTCTCTGGATCGCATGACGCGACCATCGAGGCGGTTGCCTCGGGCAGCTTCGAGGTGGGCGCAGTGAACGAGCAGGTGTGGAAGAAGGCGGTCGCCGCCGGCAAGGTCGATCTGTCCTCGGTCGTCGTGCTCTTCGAGACGCCGGGCTACGCCGACTACCACTGGCTGGCCCGGCCCGACCTGGACACCAAGTTCGGGGCCGGGACGCTCGACGAGGTCAAGGGCCTGCTCCTGGGCCTGGACAGCGCCAAGCCCGACGACAAGGCCGTCCTGGTCCTGTTCGGCGCAGCCAAGTTCATCCCCACGATGAACAGCAGCTACGACCAGATCGAGACCGTGGCGAAGGAGGAAGGGCTTCTTGCCTGACGCTTCCGGCGCCGACGAGCCGGTGGTGGTGCGGCTGCGTGCCGCCGGCCGGCACTTTGGTGGACAGTCGGCGCTGAGCGAGGTCGACCTGACGGTCCAGGCGGGCGAGCGCGTCGCGGTTCTGGGGTCCAGCGGAGCGGGCAAGAGCACGCTGCTGTCCCTGCTCAACGGCTCGCTCGCCCCGACCAGCGGGTCGGTCGAAGTTCTCGGCGCGGACCTACCCGGTCTGTCCCCCGGTGGCCTGCGCGCCGTGCAGCGCCGGATCGGGACCGTGACCCAGCGGCTGGACCTGATCGAGCAGGTCCGGGTGCTGCACAACGTCAACGCCGGCCGGCTCGCCGGCTGGTCGACGGCACGGGGGCTGGCGGCCCTGGCCTGGCCGCGACCGGACCGGACCGTCCTGGAGGCGCTGCGCTGGGTCGACCTGGAGTGGGCCGCGCACGAGCGCACCGAACGGCTGTCCGGCGGAGAACGGCAACGGGTCGCGATCGCGCGGTTGCTGGTCCAGGAACCCGAGCTCGTCCTGGCCGACGAGCCCGTCTCCAGCCTGGATCCGCCCCGGGCGGCGGAGGTGCTGCGGCTGCTGCGCGGGCCGACCGGTACCACCACCATGGTGGTGACCTTGCACCAGCCGGACCTGGCCCGTCGGCACTGCACCCGGGTCATCGGGCTACGCGGCGGCCGGGTCGTGCTGGATCGGCCGGTCGGTGAGCTCGACGACGCCGACCTGGATGAGCTGTACCAGTCGGCATGACCCTGCAGCAGCTGGACCATCCGGGCTCGGCGGCGGTACTCGCGCCCGCTGAGCGACGGAGCCGCACCACGCTCGGCACCGTGCTGACGCGGCGGGTGGTCGGGCTGACGCTGGTCATCGGCCCGTTGGCCTGGGCGGCGACCCGGGCCGTTCCGGCATCCGGCGACGTGGTGAACACCGGTGGGCTGTCGCTGCTCGCGGGTCTGCTCGGCTCCGTCCTGCACCCGGCCCACTCGACCGACTTCCTGCTGCTCGTGCTGCACGGTGTCGGAGTCACCCTCGTCTTCGCGGCCCTGGGGACGGCCGGCGCCCTGCTGATCGGGGTTGTCGGCGGGCTCGTGCTCAGCGACGTGGCCTGGGGTGGCCGAGCGTCGTGGCCGGTCCGCTCGGTGCGGCTGGCCCTGCGCGGGGTCCTGGTCGCGATCCGGTCGATCCACGAGCTCATCTGGGCCCTGCTGCTGGTCAGCGTGCTCGGGCTGGACCCCCTGGTGGCGGTGCTGGCGATCGCGCTGCCGTTCGGTGCGCAGACCGCGAAGGTCTTCGCCGAGACCCTCGACGCGGTTCCGCCCGGGCCACTGGCGACGTTGCGCCTGACCGGAGCACCACCGGCGACGGCGATGGGCTACGCGTTGCTGCCGGCCGCCGCGCCACTGCTGCTGTCGTACTCGTTCTACCGCTTCGAGTGCGCCATCCGGTCCGTGGTGGTACTCGGAGCGGTCGGCGTGGGTGGTCTGGGCCAGGAGCTCGTCGTCAGCCTGTCCTCGCGCAACTGGGACGAGGTGTGGACGCTGATCGCGGCCGTCCTGCTGCTGTCGGCCGCCACGGACCTGTGGAGCAGCCTGCTGCGTGCCGACCTCGCCGTGGTCAGCTGCTCGGACTGGTCCAGCGGGACGGCCCAATCCAGTGGATCGGGCCACAGTCGGCTGCGCTCGGGTGCCCGGGACACCACCCGCTGGGCGAGGTGGTCCGCCGTACTCGCCGTTCCCGGGCTGGTGGTGGCCTGGTTTGCGTCCGGCGCGTCCTGGTCGGGTCTGACGTCGGACCGGACCCGGCAGCTGACCGGTCGGCTGCTGGACGACCTGTGGCCGCCGCAGGTCCCGCCCGGCGGCTGGGGGGTGCTGTTGACCGGCGTGCTGGACACCGTCGCCATGGCGGTGCTGGCGATGGCGGTCGCTGTCTTGCTCACCCTGGTGGTCGGGCCCTGGGCGGCCCGGCGACGACGGGTGTCATCGGATCGGCCGCTGCCGTGGCTGGTCGCCCTGCCGCGCCGAACGGGCTGGGTTCTCGCCCGGCTGATCCTGCTGGTGCTGCGATCGGTGCCCCCGACCGTGTGGGCGGTGATCGCCCTGCTGGCCCTGTTCCCCGGCGTGCTGCCGGGCGCGCTGGCCCTCGGGTTGTACACCGGCGGCATCCTGGGTCGGCTGGTCGCCGAGGCCTGGGAGAGCGTCGACACCAGGTCGCGGGAGAACCTGGTCACGACCGGCACGCCCCGCTGGCTGGCCGGCATCGCCGCCACGGTTCCGCCCTCCGCGGGTCACCTGGTGGGCTACACGCTCTACCGCTTCGAGATCTGCGTCCGCGAGACCGCCGTCGTGGGCATCGTCGGCGCCGCCGGACTCGGCCGTCTGCTGGCCGACAACCTCAAC
>JBKJTJ010000349.1:0-6626 GCA_046590855.1 Actinomycetota bacterium | reverse complement strand
CACCGTCGACCCCGGTCAGTGGGCGCTGCACCTGCTCTTCCCGTGGCTGACGCTGGCCGCGCTGTACGCCGGCATCTACGCCCGCGTCCTGCGCTCCGAGATGCTGGGCGCCCTCGGTGAGGACTACGTCCGCACAGCCAGGGCGAAGGGGCTCACCGAGCGCAGGATCCTGGTGCGCCACGCCCTGCGCTGCTCACTGATCCCCATCGTGTCGCTGTTCGGTCTGGACTTCGGCGCCCTCGTCGGCGGGTCGGCGCTGCTGACCGAGGTCGTCTTCGGGTTGCCCGGCGTCGGACGCCTGACGTACCAGGCGCTGCAGAACCTCGACCTGCCGGTGATCCTCGGAACGGTGCTGTACGCGGCGTTCTTCGTGGTGCTGGCCAACGCTCTGGTCGACCTGGTCTACGCGACGCTGGACCCGCGGGTGCGTCGTGCCTGAGCCGCTGCTGGACGTGCGCGACCTGCGGGTCACCTTCCGCAGCAGGCGCGGCGAGGCCCGCGCCGTCGACGGCCTGAGCTTCGCGCTGGCCGCCGGCGAGGTGCTCGGCATCGTCGGTGAGTCCGGCTCGGGCAAGAGCGTGTCGATGATGAGCATGCTCAAGCTGATCCGCGACCCCAACTGCACCGTCGAGGGCCAGGCGCTGTTCCGCGGCCGCGACCTGGTGGCGATGGACGACGACGAGCTGCGCGGCCTGCGCGGACGCGACATCGCGATGATCTTCCAGGACCCGATGACCTCGCTGACGCCGGTCTACACCGTCGGCTGGCACATTGCCGAGGCGCTCGGAGCGCACACGCGGGTGTCCAAGTCGGTGGCTCGGGCGCGCGCGGTCGAGCTGCTCGAGGAGGTCGGCATCCCCGACCCCCACCGCCGCGTCGACGACTACCCGCACCAGTTCTCCGGGGGCATGCGCCAGCGCGCGGTCATCGCGATGGGCCTGGCGAACAACCCGGCCCTGCTCATCGCGGACGAGCCGACGACGGCGCTGGACGTGACCACCCAGGCGCAGGTGCTCGACCTGCTGCGCCGGCTGCGCCGCGACCACGGTTCGTCGATCGTCCTGATCACCCACGACATGGGGGTCGTCTCGCAGATCGCCGACCGGGTGCTGGTCATGTACGCCGGGCGGGCCGTCGAGCAGGGCCCCAAGACCGGCGTGTTCCACGACCCGCACCACCCGTACACGTGGGGGCTGCTGGGCTCGGTTCCACGGGCGCGAGCCCCGCGCGTACGTCGGCTGCCGGCGATCCCCGGCTCACCGGCGTCCGCGCTGACGGCCCACGCGGGGTGCCCGTTCGCACCCCGCTGCCGCCACCGGCACGACCGCTGCGACGAGCAGCCGCCCCTGGTCGGCGGCGAGCACGCCGACGCGTGCTGGCTGCCGAGCGAGGACCGCCGCCTGCTGCGGCAGCAGAGCGTCGCCGCCGCCGTCTCGGCCGGCGACCCCGGCCAGCTCGAGGTCGTGCCGAGCGACGTCCAGATGCGGGACGAGTGAGCGACATCGAGCGCGGCGAGCTGCTGCTGTGCGCCACCGACGTGGTCAAGCACTTCCCGGTGCGCTCGGGTGGGCTGCACCTGCGCGGCGAGCGGCCGGTGGTGCACGCGGTCGACGGCGTCTCGCTCGAGGTGCGCCGCGGCGAGACCCTCGGTGTCGTCGGCGAGTCCGGTTGCGGCAAGTCGACGCTGGGCCGCTGCCTCGTGCGCCTGACCGACCTCACGTCCGGCACCGTCGAGTACGCCGGACAGGACATCACCCGGCTCTCGCGCCGCCAACTGCGGCCGGTGCGGCGCGACGTCCAGCTGGTGTTCCAGGACCCGTACGCGTCGCTGAACCCCCGTCGTCGGGTGGGTGACGTGGTCGCAGAACCGTTGCAGGTGCACGGTTTTGGCACCCCCGCCGAGATCCGGCGACGGGTCGCCGAGCTGTTCGACGTGGTCGGACTCTCGGCCGCGCACGTCGAGCGCTACCCGCACGAGTTCTCGGGCGGCCAGCGCCAGCGCATCGGCATCGCCCGGGCCCTGGCGATGGACCCCAAGCTGATCGTCGCCGACGAGCCGGTCTCAGCCCTCGACGTCTCGATCCAGGCCCAGGTGCTCAACCTGTTCGCCGACCTGCAGGACGACCTAGGCCTCACCTACGTCTTCATCGCCCACGACCTCGGGGTGGTGCGCCACGTCTCGGACCGGATCGCCGTCATGTACCTCGGTGAGGTCGTCGAGATCGCCGACGCCGACCCGCTGTACGACGCCCCGGCCCACCCCTACACCGAGGCACTGCTGTCGGCCGCACCCGAGATCGACGACGGCACCGAGGACATCCCGCGCGAGCGGATCGTGCTCACCGGCGACGTCCCGAACCCGGTCGACAAACCCACCGGCTGCCCGTTCCACCCGCGCTGCAACTACGCGAAGGACGTGTGCCGCACCGACCGCCCGGCGCTGGTGGAGGTCGCGCCGAGCCGCTTCACGGCCTGCCACTTCCCGCTCGTGACGGCGACCGGGGCGGCCGCGCCGCACTCCGTCGCCGCCTCCTGAGCCCCGCCCCGTGCACCCCTTCCTCCCCCCGACCGGCTTTCCTCCCCTCAACCGGGGTCGAAACGCCCATAACGGTCTGACTGCGCCGGTTCCGGGGAGGAATGCGGGGCGAGGGGAGGAAGCGGGACGGCGGGTGCTGCACCGGGTGCGCCGCCGCGGGCTCGTGCTCGCGGCGGCCGCGCTGCTGAGCCTGGTCGCGACGCCGGCGGCGGCGCTGACCCCCGCCAGCGGTGGCAGCCGTCCGCTCACCGGCCGGGTCGTCTACCTGGACGCCGGTCACGACGGTGGCAACGCGGCGCAACCGGCGCGGGCGCGGGCTCTGGTGCCGGCGGGGGGCTTCCGCAAGCCCTGCAACACCACCGGCACCACGACGAACAGCGGGTACGCCGAGCACGCCTTCACCTTCGACGTCGTCGCCCGCGCCGCGTCGCTGCTGCGCGCTCAGGGCGCGACCGTCGTCCTCAGCCGCACCAGCGACACCGGGTTCGGGCCTTGCGTCGACCGCCGGGCTGCGATCGGCAACGCCGCCCACGCCGACGCCGCCATCTCGGTGCACGCCGACGGGGCGGTCGCCTCGGGCCGCGGGTTCCACGTCATCGCCCCCGCCCTGGCCCCGGACGGCGGCAACGCGGCGATGCTCGCCCGGTCCTACCGGCTGGCGCTGGCGGTCCGCGCCGCGTTCCGTGCCGAGACCGGCGAGCCCTACGCGACCTACACCGCCCGCCAGGGGCTCACCCGACGCGGCGACCTTGCCGGCCTCAACCTCTCGCGCGTGCCCACCGTGTTCATCGAGTGCGGGAACATGCGCAACGCCGGCGATGCAGCCCGGATGCGCGACCCCGCCTGGCGGGCGCGTGCGGCCCGCGCCCTGGTCAGCTCGCTGGGCTACCTGCGGCGCTGAGGCCCGACGTTTGACCCATCGACGTCGGTCGATGTCTACTGCTGTCGTGAGAACGACGGACGTCGATGCGTCTCCGACCCTGCTGCACGCCCTGGGCGATCCCACGCGCTGGCGCATCCTGCAGCACCTGGCCAGCGAGGAGCTGTGCACGACCCACCTGCAGGAGCTGCTCGACACCAAGCAGCCGGTGATGTCGCACCACCTGCGGGTACTGCGCGACGCAGGTCTGGTGCTGACCGAGCCGTGCGGACGGTTCACGTACTACCGGCTGCGACCCGGCGCCCTGGACGACGTGGCAGGTGACCTGGCGGGGCTGGCGTCGGCAGCGCACCAGGCACCCGAGCGCCGGTCGTGCTGACGGTCCCGCTGGGCCGGCGGCTGCTGGCCGAGCTCATCGGTACCGCGCTGCTGGTGACGGTCGTCGTCGGATCGGGGATCGCGGCGCAGCAGCTCTCGCCGGACGACGTCGGGCTGCAGCTGCTCGAGAACTCGACCGCCACGGTCCTCGGCCTCGCTGTCCTGATCCTGATGCTGGGCCCGGTGTCGGGCGCACACTTCAACCCGGTCGTGTCCGGCGCGGACTGGTTGCTGGGCCGCCGCAGGGGCATCGGCATGAGCGGCGTCGACGTGGCGGCGTACGCCGTCGCTCAGACCCTCGGTGCGATGGCGGGCGCCGTGCTGGCCAACACCATGTTCGACCTCGCGCCGCTGCAGGTCTCGACGCACGACCGGATCACGACGGGCCACCTGGTCGGCGAGGTCGTCGCCACCGCCGGGCTCGTCGCTCTGATCTTCACCCTGGCCCGCACCGGCCGCGCTGCGCTGTCGGCGGCAGCCGTCGGCGCCTACATCGGTGCGGCGTACTGGTTCACCAGCTCGACCTCGTTTGCCAACCCCGCCGTCACCGTCGGGCGCGTGCTCAGCGACACCTTCGCCGGCATCGCCCCCGGCTCGGTCGCCGGGTACGTCGGCGCCCAGGTCGTGGGGGCCGGCGTCGGTCTCGCCCTGGTGCTCGCGCTCTACCCCGACACCGCTGAGACCGCCAACGACGCCGTCGTCCCCCATCCCTACGCCCAGGAGAACCTGTGAACGCCGTGCCCAGCGTCCTGTTCGTCTGCGTCCACAACGCCGGCCGCTCCCAGATGGCGGCCGGTTGGCTCACCCACCTGGCCGGTGAGCGGGTCGAGGTGCGCTCGGCCGGGTCGGCCCCCAAGGACGCGGTGAACCCCGCCGCGGTCGAGGCGATGGCTGAGGTGGGCATCGACATCTCGACCCAGTCGCCCAAGGTGCTCACCGTCGACGTCGTCCAGGCCTCTGACGTCGTCATCACCATGGGGTGCGGGGACGCGTGCCCGATCTTCCCCGGCAAGCGCTACCTCGACTGGGACCTCGACGACCCGGCCGGCAAGGGCATCGACGCCGTCCGGCCGATCCGCGACCAGATCCGGCAGCGCGTCGAGGCGCTGCTGGGTGACCTGCTCGACGCCGCCCCGACACAGGACTAGCGACGCACGACCTCGCTGCGCGTCGACGCCAGGCTGGTCGCGGTCACCAGTCCGAGGACGGCCACGATGACGCCCAGCGACAGCAGGGTGGGGATCTCGGGAACCACGGCCCAGATGCCGTGCGCCCAGTGCAGGACCAGCTTGACGCCGATGAACCCGAGGATCGCGGCCAGACCGTAGCCGAGGTGCACCAACCTGGACAGGGCGCCTTGCAGGACGAAGTACAGCGCCCGCAACCCGAGTAGCGCGAAGGCGTTGGTGGCGAACACGAGGAACGGGTCGCCGGTGATGCCGTAGACGGCGGGGACCGAGTCGACGGCGAACACGATGTCGGTGGCGAAGACGGCCACCGTCACGAGCGCGAAGGGCGTCGCCGCCCGTGCACCGTTCTCGCGGACGAACAGCCGTGGACCCCGGTAGTCGGAGGTCACCGGCATGAACCGGCGCAGGAGCCGCACCGAGCGCATCTGCTCGACGTCGACGGCGTGCTGCCCGGACCGCTGGTCGCGCAGGATCTTGACCGCTGTCGCCAGCAGGACGACACCGAAGAGCAGGAAAGCGAACGAGAGCCGGTCCAACGCGGCGGCGCCCAGCGCGATGAACACCCCCCGCAGCACCAGAGCGCCGACGATGCCGTACAGCAGAACGCGCTGCTGCAGCACCACCGGGACGGCGAACGCCGACAGCAGCAGCATGAACACGAACAGGTTGTCGACCGAGAGCGACTTCTCGACGAGGTAGCCGGTCAGGTACTCCACGCCCGTCGTCGAACCGAAACGAGACCAGATGTACCCGCCGAACGCGAGGGGCATCGCGATGTACAACGCGGACCACGCCACCGCCTCCTTCATCGACACCTCGTGCGGGCGGCGGGTGATGACGAAGTCGAGCACGAGCAGGCCCACGACGGCGATCAGGACGCCGGCCCACAAGCCCGGTGTGGCGACGGACTGGACGGCAGGGGCAGCAGACGCAAGAGCTTGGAACACACGTACTCCTCGGACGATCGTCCGAGGTCTCCTTCACCCGCAGCGCGGGCGACCGCCCGAGGCCGCCGTGGGGCGGCCGTGGTGTTCGGGTCGGCGCTTGGGAAGTACTCCCCTCGCCATCGACTTTACCGTTCCTTTACTCGTCCGTCCACCGCGGTCAGCCCAGGACGGGCACCGTCGCCATGGCCTCGGCCAGCGACTGGTCGCTCAGCTCGTTGTCGACCATCTCACCCGAGAGGTACGCGTCGTAGGCCGGCAGGTCGAGGAACCCGTGGCCGCACAGCGCGGTAAGGATGACCTTCTCCTCGCCGGACTCCTTGCACGCCAACGCCTCGCGGATCACGGCCGCCAGGGCGTGGGTGGGCTCGGGGGCCGGCACGATGCCCTCGGTGCGGGCGAACTGCAACGCCGCCGCGAAGCACTCCTGCTGCGGCAGGGCGATCGCCTCCATCAGCCCCAGCTCGTAGACGTGGCTGATCAGCGGCGCCATGCCGTGGTAGCGCAGGCCGCCGGAGTGGATCGGGTCGGGCACGAAGTCGTGGCCGAGGGTGTGCATCTTCATCAGGGGCGTCATGCCCGCCGTGTCGCCGAAGTCGTAGCGGTACTCGCCCCGGGTCAGTGACGGGCACGCGGCCGGCTCGACCGCGCGGATCGTCGGCGACATGCGGCCGCCCAGCTTCTCGCGCAGGAAGGGG
>JBKJTJ010000222.1:0-4242 GCA_046590855.1 Actinomycetota bacterium | reverse complement strand
CGAGGTCACGTACGTGGTGAACCGCAACATCAACTTCACCAACGTCTGCTACGTCGGGTGCCGGTTCTGCGCATTCGCCCAGCGCAAGACCGACACCGACGCCTACACGCTCTCGCTGGAGCAGGTGGGCGAGCGCGCCGCGCAGGCCCAGGCACTGGGCGCCACCGAGGTGTGCCTGCAGGGCGGCATCTCGCCCGACCTCGGCCCCGACGCCTACCCCGACATCGTCCGCGCGGTGAAGGCCGCCGCGCCCGGCATCCACGTGCACGCGTTCTCTCCCATGGAGATCGTCACCGCGGCCGCCAAGGCGGGTGTGCCGGTGCGAGCCTGGCTCGAGCGGCTGAAGGACGCTGGTCTCGACACCATCCCCGGGACGGCGGCCGAGATCCTCGACGACGACGTGCGGTGGGTGCTCACCAAGGGCAAGCTGCCGGCGTCCGCGTGGGTGGAGGTGGTGACCACGGCCCACGAGCTGGGCATCCGCAGCAGCTCGACGATGATGTACGGCCACGTCGACCACCCGCGGCACTGGGTGGCCCACCTGCGCACGCTGATCGGCGTCCAGGACCGCACCGGCGGTTTCACCGAGTTCGTGCCCCTGCCGTTCATCCACACCAACGCCCCGGTCTACCTCGCGGGCCTGGCCCGCCCCGGCCCGACGCTGCGCGACAACCGCGCGGTGCACGCGGTGGCCCGGATCATGCTGCACGGCCGGATCGACCACGTGCAGACCTCGTGGGTCAAGCTCGGCACCGCAGGCACCCGCGCGATGCTCACCGGCGGCGCGGACGACCTCGGCGGCACCCTGATGGAGGAGACGATCAGCCGGATGGCCGGTTCGCAGCACGGGTCGGCCAAGACGGTCGCCGAGCTGACCGAGATCGCCGCGGGCATCGGGCGACCGGTCCGCGAGCGCTCCACGACGTACGACCCGCTGCCGTCGACGGTGGGCTCGTGAACCCGGTCGTGGTGGTGGGTGCGGGGATCGCGGGCGTCGCCTGCGCCCGCGAGCTCGCGGCCGCGGGACTGCCCGTGCGGGTGCTCGACCGCGGCCGGCAGGTCGGTGGTCGGATGGCCGTCCGCACGGTCGACGGGCACGCGGTCGACACCGGCGCGTCGTACTTCACGGTCAGCGAGCCCGCCTTCGCCTCCGTCGTCGAGGACTGGCGCGAGCGGGGACTGGCCAGGGAGTGGACCGACACGTTCCACCTCGCCGGCCCGGACGGGCTAGAGGGCACGAAGGCCGGGCCGGTGCGCTGGGCCGCGACCCAGGGCCTGCGCTCGCTGGTCGTCGACCTCGCTCGCGGCCTGGACGTCGTCAGCGACCACGTCGTCGAGCGGGTCGCTCCTGGACTGGTCGACGGTGAACCCGCCTCTGCGGTGGTGCTGGCGATGCCCGACCCGCAGGCCACCCGGCTGATCGAGGTCACCGACCCCGTGACCGACTACACGCCGGCCCTGGTGCTGGCCGCCGGGTTCACCAGCCGCACCTGGCCGCGGCTGGACGCGTCGTTCGTCCACGACGACCCGTCGATCACGTTCGTGGCGGACGACGGCGCGCGGCGCGGCGACGACGCGGCGGTCCTGGTCGCCCACTCGACGGCCGACCTGGCCCGCGCCCACCTGGCCGAGCCCGCAGCCGCGACGGACGCGATGCTGGCCGCCCTGGCGCGGGTCACCGGGGTCACGGACCTGGCCGACCAGGCCAGCTGGTCGTTCGTGCACCGCTGGACCTTCGCCCAGCCGGCGTCGCCGCGCGAGCAGCCGTGGCACCTCGGAGAGGACCTCGTGGGTCGCTGCGGCGACGGGTGGTCGACCCGGCCGCGGGTCGAGGCGGCGTTCGAGAGCGGCCGGCTGCTCGGCGTCGAGCTGGTGGCGCGGCTCGGTGCGGCCGCGCCCGGGTAGCCTCTGTGCCCGAGAAGACCTCCGACGCGCTGTTCGCCGAGCTCAGCGAGAAGGCGACGACCCGCCCGGCCGGATCGGGCACCGTCGCCGAGCTCGACGCCGGGGTGCACGCCATCGGCAAGAAGGTCGTCGAGGAGGCCGCCGAGGTCTGGATGGCCGCCGAGCACGAGGGCGCCGAGCGCACCGCCGAGGAGATCAGCCAGCTGCTGTACCACCTGCAGGTGCTGATGCTGGCCAGCGGCCTGACCCTGCCGGACGTGTACGCGCATCTGTGAGCGGCCGCCCCGCCCAGCTGCCGCCCCGATCGCCCCCACCCCAGGAGCCCGCCGTGCTGCGTGTCGCCGTCCCCAACAAGGGCTCGCTCGCCGAGTCCGCCTCCGAGATGCTGCGCGAGAGCGGCTACCGCCAGCGCAGCGACAACCGCGAGCTCGTCCTGCAGGACCCCGAGAACGGCGCCGAGTTCTTCTTCCTGCGCCCGCGTGACATCGCCGTGTACGTCGGCGCGGGCACCCTGGACGTCGGTGTGACCGGCCGCGACCTGCTGCTGGACTCCGGCGCCGACGCCACCGAGATCATGAGCCTGGGCTTCGGCCGCTCGACCTTCCGGTTCGCGGCCCGCCCGGGCACCGCCGCGTCGGCGGGCGACCTGGGCGGCCTGCGGATCGCCACCTCCTACGAGGGTTTGGTGCGCCGCTACCTGGGCGAGCGCGGCGTCGAGGCCGCCGCCGTCGTGCGGCTGGACGGCGCGGTCGAGACGTCGGTCAGCCTCGGTGTCGCCGACGTCATCGCCGACGTCGTCGAGACCGGCACGACGCTGCGCGCAGCCGGCCTCGAGGTGTTCGGCGAGCCGATCCTGGAGTCCGAGGCCGTGCTGATCACCCGGGCCGGCGCCCCCGAGAGCCCCGCGGTCACGGTGCTGTCGCGTCGGTTGCAGGGCGTGCTCGTCGCCCGACGGTACGTCCTGATGGACTACGACGTCCGGGTCGAGCTGGTCGCCAAGGCCTGCGAGCTGACCCCCGGCCTGGAGTCGCCGACGGTCAGCCCGCTGCACGACAAGGGCTGGGTGGCGGTGCGCGCGATGGTGCCGCGCAAGACGACCAACCAGGTGATGGACGAGCTGTACGACCTCGGGGCGCGGGCGATCCTGGTGACCGACATCCACGCCTGCCGGCTGTGAGCGACCCCTATGCGCCGTTCGTCCCCCACCGGGGGCGGAGGGTCGCGATCGGGTTCGGGCTCGTCTCCGTGCTGGTCTTCGCGGCGCTGGCGATCGTCGTCCCAACGACGGGACTGCGCGGCTGGAGCACGCTGGACTCGTTGCTGCTGCTCGGTTTCGGGTTGCTGATCGGCGCGGCGATGTGGCGGTTCGCGGCGCTGAGAGCGGTGCCCTCGCCCACCGGGCTGGTGGTGCGCAACGTGCTGCTGACCCGCACGATCACCTGGGACCAGGTGTCGCGGGTGCGGTTCGCCGGCGGAGACCCCTGGGTCGTGCTCGATCTGACCGACGGTGAACAGCTTGCGGTCATGGCGGTGCAGAAGTCGGACGGGCCGCTCGCCCGCAGCGAGGGCGGCCGGCTGGCCGCGCTCGTGCAGGCCGGCCGGGCCCACGGTCGCTGACGTGGACGCGACGGTGGCGGGCGTGGACCTGAACAGCGACCTCGGCGAGGGCTTCGGGCACTGGGCCCTTGGTGACGACGACGGGCTGCTGGACGTCGTCACCAGCGCCAACGTCGCGTGCGGGTTCCACGCCGGCGACCCGAGCATCATGCGTCGCGTCTGCGAGCGCGCGGCCGTGCGCGGCGTCGCGATCGGGGCCCAGGTGGGCTACCGCGACCTGGCCGGCTTCGGCCGGCGCTACATCGACGTCGCACCGGACGAGCTGACGCAGGACGTCGTGTACCAGGTGGGTGCCTTGCAGGCGCTGGCGCGCGCCGCGGGCACCCAGGTGACCTACGTCAAGCCGCACGGCGCGTTGTACAACGCCATCGCGCGCGACGAGGCGCAGGCCGCTGCCGTCGTGCGTGCGGTGGTCGAGGTCGACCCGTCCCTGGCGGTGCTGGGCTCCGCCGGCTCGGCGTGGCTGCGGCTGGCGACCGGCGCCGGGCTGCGCGTCGTCCACGAGGCGTTCGCCGACCGGGCCTACACCGCGTCCGGCGAGCTCGTGCCTCGTCGGCTGCCGGGGGCGGTGCTGCACGACCTCGACGAGATCGTCCGCCGCTGCCAGGCGATGGCCCGCGGCCAGGCCGTGCCGGACGTTGACGGAAACCCGATCGTCGTCGCGGCGCAGTCGATCTGCGTGCACGGGGACACGCCAGGCGCCGTCGCCGTCGCGCGCGC
>JBKJTJ010000122.1:0-3897 GCA_046590855.1 Actinomycetota bacterium | reverse complement strand
CCCGCGGTCGCCGCGACGGCGACCCTGCTGACCCTGTGGTCGATGTCGCCGGTCGTCGACGGCCGCGGCTGGTGGAACCCCAGCCTGCTGATGCTGCTGATCGTGCTCGGCATCGGGTACGGCGCGCGCCGGCTCCGCCTGCCCCTGGCCGCCATCGCCCCGGCCCAGGTGCTGGTCGGGCTGGTCGGGCTGACCGCGGTGTTCGCCGGCGGTGAGGCGGTGCTCGGCCTGCTGCCCGGCCCCGGTGCCGTCACCGCTCTCGGGCGGGTGGTCGCGGACGGCGGCGACACGATCCACCGCTACCAGGCGCCGGTGCCGATCGGCGACGGGATCTCGCTGCTGATCGCGGCCGGGGTCCTCGGCATCGCGGTCGTCGTCGACCTGGTGGCCGTCACCCTGCGGGCACCGGCCGCCGCCGGGCTCGCACTGCTCGCCCTGTACTGCGTGCCGGCCGCCGTCGTCCCGGACGGGCTGTCCGCGCGGTACTTCGTGGCGGCCGCCGTCGGGTGGCTGCTGCTGCTGGCGCACGACGCGAGCGCCCGGGTGCTGCGCTGGGGCCGGTTGCTGCCCCGCTGGGGCGGGGCGTCGTCCGGCACCCGGGTGAGCGTGGCCAGCGACACCGGGGCGCTCGCCGCCACGGGCCGACGGCTGGGCGTGGCCGCCGTGGCCGCGGCGGTGCTGGTGCCCGCCCTCGCGCCGGGCCTGTCCGAGGGGCTGCTGACGACCGGCGGCGGGTCGGGCGACGGGCGCGCCGGCATCACGGTCATCAACCCGGTGCTGACGCTGCGCGACAACCTCAACCCGCGCCGCGACGTCGAGGTGCTGCGCTACACGACCGCCCAGAAGGCCGTCGCGCCGCTGCGCCTGCTCACCGCCGACAGCTTCGACGGCAACGAGTGGCGGCCCGCTACCACCGAGGTGTCACGTCGCCAGCGGGCCAGCCGCGGTCTGCCGGCCCCCCCGGGCCTGTCCACCAACGTCGCGCGCGAGGCCTACTCGATGCGCATCGAGGTCGGCGGCACGCTCGACCAGGACTTCCTGCCGCTGCCCTACCCGGCCAGTCGGGTCGACATCGAGGGCGCCTGGCTCTACGACGCCAGCTCGCTGAACGTCTTCGGCGAGGGCGAGACGGTGCGCAACAAGAGCTACGGCGTCGACTACCTCGACGTGGCACCGACGGCCGAGCAGCTGCGCGCGGCCCCCGAGCCACCGGACGCCATCCGCACCACCTACACGCGGCTGCCCCGCTCGCTGCCCGCCGTCGTCCGCACGACCGCTGCCGACCTGACCAAGGACGTCGTCAGCAAGTACGACAAGGCCCTGGTGCTGCAGCAGTGGTTCCGCGAGGACGGCGGCTTCACGTACTCGACCCGGGCGCCCTCGGACGCCGGGGGCGACGCGGTCGCCGCGTTCCTGGACCAGAAGCAGGGCTTCTGCGTGCAGTTCTCCTCTGCGATGGCGGTCATGGCCCGGGCGCTCGGCATCCCCTCCCGGATCGCGATCGGCTTCCTGCCCGGCAGCCGGGACGGCGCCGACACGTACTCGGTCAAGCTCACCGCGGCGCACGCCTGGCCCGAGCTGTACTTCGAGGGAGCCGGGTGGGTGCGCTTCGAGCCGACCCCGGCCAGCCGCACGGGTGTCGCGCCCGCGTGGGCCCAGCCGGCGATCGTCCCGCTGCCGCCCAGCGGCGGACCCAGCGCTGGACCGACGTCGACCTCGACCGCCCCGTCCAGCGTCCCGGCAGACCGTCGGCTGGGTGACCCGGTGACCCCCACCCCCGGCTCCGCGACGCGGCCCCGGACGGGCGTCCCGGTCACGGCACCCCAGCGCTCGGTGCCGTGGCGGTACGTGGTGATCGCCCTGCTGCTGCTGGCCGCGCTGGCCCTGACCCCGGTCACCGCCGTGCTGGCCCGCCGCCGTCGCCGGCGGGCTGCCCGGGACGACCGTGCGCGGATCGAGGCCGCCTGGGCCGATCTGCAGGAGGGCGCCGCCGACCTCGGCGTGCCGCTGTCGCTGGGCAGCACCCCGCGCCAGCTGGACGCCGAGCTCGCGCTCGCGGCCCACCTCGGCAGCGCGGACCGCCAGGCGCTGGGGCGGGTCGCTCGCAGCGTCGAGGCCAGCCGGTACTCGCGCTCGAGCGTGAGCGCCGACGGCGTGGACGCGGACGTGCGGGTGGTGCTCAAGGCGGTTGCCGGCAGCCGCAGTCGCGGCCAGCGCGTGCTGGCGCGGGCGCTGCCGCGCTCGGGCACCGCTCGGCTGACCCGCCTGGGTGACCTTGCCGGTCAGCGGGTGGGCGGGGTCGACCAGCGGGTGTCCCGCCGGTTGCGCGAGCTGCCCCGGCGCCGGGTCAGGCGCGTGCGGGTGCCCAGGCGCTAGCCGCCGGGTCGTGAACGGTTCAGCTGTCTGGACGGTTCGGCTGTCGTGATGGGGACGGTCCAGCTGCGCTGGCTCGGATGCGGTTCAGCCGCCCCAGCCGCCGTCGCGGCGACGCTCCCAGCGCTGCTCGAGCCGGGCGAGGAACGAGGCGCGAGAGCTGGTGCCTGAGGGGCGGCGACGAGCACGTGCGGTGGTCGCGCCGGAGGCGTCGACGGTGCCGACCGGGCCGCTCTTGCGCTCGGGGGTGGCGGCGAATGCGGCCCCGGCGAGCATCAGGACGAAGCCGATGACGGCAATCGGCACGGTGCCGCGGGCCACGCCCAGGACGACCAGCACCAGGCCCACCACGACCCCGATGCCACCGAACAGCAGCCGGCGTCGCTGGCGCGCGCGGGAGGAGCGGCCCCGCATCGCCGAGGCGAATTTGGGGTCCTCGGCGTACATCGCCTGCTCCATCTGCTCGAGCAGACGCTGCTCGTGCTCGGACAGCGGCACGGCATCCTCCCGCTGGTGTTGCTGGATCCCGGTGGGGTGGCTGGGGCCGCGGGTGGCGACGAGGTCATCCCCTGTGGACTCAGAATAGGTCGCCTCCGCCCCTGGCGAAAGCCGTGGGGGTCTTTCGGCTCGATCTGGTCGTCGGCACCGCGCCCACGATGCTTGACCGACTCGTCCGCACGGGTTCGCGGCGGTCGCCGCCGGGCACGGTCAGCGCGTGCGCGGGGGGTGACGCTGGGGTGGATCGTCGGGGTCGACCAGGGTGGCGGGTCGCACGCTGCCGGCGCCGAACCGGGCGCTGGCGCGGTCGACGGCGCGCTCGGCGTCGCGCCAGCCGTGGGTGGGTTCGTCCAGCAGCAGCTGGCGCTGCTGGGCGCCGGCGTCGCTCAGCCCCTCGATCCGGACGCCGACCAGCCGCAGCCGAGCGCGCTGCAGGCCCAGCCCGTCGAACAGCGAGCACGCCGTGGCGTACACGTCGCGGCTGACGTCGGTGGCCTCGGTCAGGGTGCGCGAGCGGGTGATGGTGGTGAAGTCGGCGAACCGCACCTTGATCGAGACGGTGCGCCCGACCAGCCGCGCCGCCCGCAGGCGAGAGGTCGCGCGCTGGGACAGGCGCAGCAGCTCGCGGTGGACGACGTCGTGGTCGTCGACGTCGCGCGCGAACGTCTCCTCCGCCCCGATGCTGCGCTCGGACTGGACGGGGACGACCGAGCGGGGGTCGCGACCCCAGGCCAGCTCGAACAGGTGCGTGCCGCCCGCCTCACCCAGCACCCGGCGCAGGGTGTTGACGGGGGTGTGCGCGATGTCGCCGATGGTGCGCAGGCCGAACCGGTGCAGCGTCTCCTCGGTGCGGTCGCCGACCCCCCACAGCGCCCCGACCGGCAGGGGGTGCAGGACGGCGAGGGTCTGCTCGTGCGGCACGACGAGCAGGCCGTCGGGCTTGGCCAGCCCCGACGCGAGCTTGGCGACGAACTTGGTCGAGGCGACCCCCACCGAGCAGCTGACCCCCTGCTCGTCGGCCACCCG
>JBKJTJ010000018.1:0-4186 GCA_046590855.1 Actinomycetota bacterium | reverse complement strand
ACCCGTTCAGCGGGTGGGTCGATGCTGATGACAGGCTGTCGTCATGGCCGACTGGGAAGACCGTTTCCGTGCTCGCCGCGTCAGCCTGCCGGACTGGGCGCGCGACCGTCCCGAGCGCGCCGTCGTGCTCGCCACCACCGACGCGGGTGTCCTCGAGGTGCACTCGTGGCAGGTCGGATCGACTGACCTGACCCCGGCGACCGACCGCCCGGACGGAACGTCGGGCGCCACGATCGACCCGGCCGGCGAGCACGTGTGGTGGTTCGACGACGACCGGGGCGACGAGCGCGGCGTCTGGCGCCGACAGCCCTTCGGGTCGGCGCCCGGTGCGGCGGTCGACGCCACCGGCCTCGAGGCCGCCTACTCCAGCGGCCTGGCCCTGGGCGAGAGCGTCGCCGTCGTCGGCAGCAGCGACGACGGGTACGGCGTCCGGGTGCATGCGGTCGCCGCAGACGGCGGTGCGCGTGAGCTCTACGCCCACGTCGAGGAGGCGTACGTCGGCGACCTGTCCCGCGACGAGTCCCTCGTCGTGCTGGCGCACAGCGAGCACGGCGACTCCCGCCACCCAGCGCTGCGCGTGCTGCGGATCGACGACGTGAGCGCGGTCGCGGACCTGTGGGACGGCGCGGGCAAGGGGCTGCACCCGCTGGGGTTCTCACCGGTCGCCGGTGACCAGCGGCTGCTCGTCGTGCACGAGCGCGCCGACGCACCCGCGCTGCTGATCTGGGACCCGGTCTCGGGCGCCGAGCAGCTGGTCGACCTGGCCGTCGACGGCGAGGTCGCCGACGCCGACTGGACGCCGGACGCCGCGGGCCTGGTCGTCGCCGTCGACCACGTCGCGCGCACCCGGCTGGTGCGGGTCGACCTGACCACCGGCGCGGTCACGGACGTCGGCCCCACCACCGGCACGGTCACCTCGTTCGCCGTCCGCGACGACGGGGACGTGTGGGCCAGCTGGTCGTCCGCGGCCCAGCCCACCAGCGTGCGTCGCTTCGATGTCGACGGCGCCGACGAGGCGCTGCTCACCGCACCCGGCCCCGCCGCTCCCACATCCGTTGCGGTGCAAGACGTCTGGGTGGACGGACCGGGCGGTCGCGTCCACGCCCTGCTGCGGACGCCGGCGTCCGGCTCGGGTCCCTGGCCGCTCGTCGTCGAGGTGCACGGTGGCCCCACCCACCACGACGTGGACGCGTTCGGTGCCTACGCCAGCGCCTGGGTCGACCACGGGTTCGCCCTGGTGCAGGTGAACTACCGCGGCTCCACGGGGTATGGGTCGGCGTGGCGCGACGCCCTCGAGGCCCGCGTGGGCCACGTCGAGCTGGCGGACGTCGTCGCCGTCCGCGACCACCTGGTGGCGGACGGCGTCGCCGACCCCGACCGCGTCGTCCTCGCGGGTGCGTCCTGGGGCGGCTTCATCACGCTGCTCGGCCTCGGCGTCGAGCCTGACCGCTGGGCGGTGGGCCTCGCGGGCGTCCCGGTCGCCGACTACGTGGCGGCCTACGAGGACGAGATGGAAGGCTTGAAAGCCTTTGACCGCAGCCTCTTCGGCGGCTCACCGGCCGAGGTGCCCGACAAGTACACCGACTCCAGCCCGCTGACGTACGTCGACGACGTGCAGGTTCCGGTGCTCGTGCTCGCTGGTGAGAACGACCCGCGCTGCCCGATCCGGCAGATCGAGAACTACGTCGCCCGGCTCGCCGAACGCGGTGTGCCGCATCAGGTCTACCGGTACGACGCGGGCCACGGCTCGCTGGTCAACGACGAGCGGGTGCGCCAGATGCGGGTCGAGATCGACTTCGTCGCGCAGCACCTCGGCACCCCCGCCGCGATCGGATGACCCGCCGCGGGGCCGGCGTCCTGCTGGCCGCCGGCGTCCCCGGGCTGCTGCTCGCAGCGAGCGGGACGACGCGCCCGGGCTCGCTCACGGCCCCGACCGGTGAGCACTGGCGAGCGGTGCGCGTCGTCGCGCTGCCGCCCCACCCCCGCCCTTCCTCCAACACCCCGCTTTCCTCCCCCTGACCGGGGACGTAACGCCCATAACGCCTCGGACACACCGGTTCCAGGGAGGAACGCGGGGTAGGGGGAGGAAGGGTCAGCGGCCGGTGCCGCCGTACACGACGGCCTCGCCGTCGGCGTCCAGGCCGAAGGCGGTGTGCACGCTGCGGACGGCGCTGTCGACGGCGTCCGCAGCCGTGACCACCGAGATGCGGATCTCGGACGTCGAGATCATCTCGATGTTGACGCCGGCCTGCGCCAGGGCCTTGAAGAACGTGGCCGAGACACCGGGGTGGGTGCGCATGCCGGCGCCGACCAGCGAGATCTTGCCGATCTGGTCGTCGTACTGCAGCGACGCGAAGCCGACGGCGTCCTTGATCGCCTGCAGGGTCGCCATCGCGGTGGCTCCCTCGGTCTTGGGCAGCGTGAACGAGACGTCGGTGCGCCCGGTCTCGGCGGCCGAGACGTTCTGCACGATCATGTCGATGTTGATGCCCGCGCCGGCGACGGCCTCGAAGATCTCGGCCGCCTTGCCCGGCCGGTCGGGCACCCCGACGACGGTGATCTTGGCCTCGCTGCGGTCGTGCGAGACCCCGGTGATGATCGCCTGCTCCATGACCTGACCGTCCTTGCTGTCGATGACCCAGGTGCCTTCGCGGCGGCTGAACGAGGAGCGCACGTGCACCGGCATGCCGTACCGGCGGGCGTACTCGACGCAGCGCAGGTGCAGCACCTTGGTGCCGTTGGCCGCCATCTCGAGCATCTCCTCGCTGGTGATCCGCTCGATCCGCCGCGCGGTCGGCACGATCCGCGGGTCGGCGGTGAAGACGCCGTCCACGTCGGTGTAGATCTCGCAGACGTCCGCCCCCAGGGCCGCGGCGAGCGCCACCGCGGTCGTGTCGGATGCCCCCCGGCCCAAGGTGGTGATCTCCTTGGTGTCCTGGCTGACGCCCTGGAACCCGGCGACGATCGCGATGGCGCCGTCGTCCAGCGCCTGGCGGATCCGGCCGGGGGTGATGTCGATGATGCGGGCCTTGCCGTGCGCCGAGTCGGTGATCACGCCGGCCTGGCTGCCGGTGTACGAGCGGGCCTGGTGCCCGAGGTCGGCGATCGCCATGGCCACCAGGGCCATCGAGATGCGCTCGCCCGCGGTCAGCAGCATGTCGAGCTCGCGCGCAGGGGGCAGCGGCGACACCTGCTGGGCGAGGTCGCGCAGCTCGTCGGTGGTGTCGCCCATCGCCGACACGACGACGACGACCTCGTTGCCCAGCGTCTTGGTGTCGATGATGCGCCGCGCGACGCGCTTGATGCTCTCGGCGTCCGCGACCGAGGAGCCACCGTACTTCTGCACGACCAGGCCCACGATGCTCCCTCACGCTCGGGCGGCGCCCCGCACGGGACCCACCGATCCTAGGCAGTCGCCGGACGTCGGCCCGCGCAGTTCGCATCGCGAGACGGGCGTCTCACGTGGCGGGCAGCTAGGGGTGCAGCGCGTCGAACTCGGCGTCCGCGACCAGCTCGGCGTCGGCGTCCAGCCGCAGGTGGGCCAGGATCGACAGGACCACCCGCAACGCGCTCGCGGCGGGGCTGCCCCAGCTGGACAGGTAGGAGAACTGCCACCACCACAGGGCCTCGTCGACCCGGCCGCTCTCGAAGTGCCGCATGCCGTGGGCCAGGTCCGAGGCGACGGCGGCGACGTCACCGGACAGCGACCCTCGCACGACGTCCGCCGACAGCACTGGGTCGACGACCTCGGCGTAGTCGTCGAGCCCGTCGAAGGCGTTGGCGAGCGCGGCGCGCAGCGGGTCGACGTCCGGCTCGGGACCGGAGTCCGGCTCGAACCGCTCGCTCGGGACGACGTCGGCGATGGCGCCGAGGCGGGCGCCGCTGGCCAGCACCTGCGAGAGGGCGAGCAGCACGATCGGCAGCGCGACGTCCGGGCTGGTGCCGCTCGCGACCGTCGTCACCGCCTCGATGAAGCTGCGGACGTCAGTGGCCGTGTCGGCTGCGAGGCGGCTCAGCTCACCGCGCTCGACGTCGGCGCTGTCGTCGGCGTCCTCAGGCATCGAGCAGTCTCCGTCCCTCGAACGCTCGGCCGAGCGTGATCTCGTCGGCGTACTCGAGGTCGCCGCCCACCGGCAGCCCCGAGGCGATCCGGGTGACGCGCAGTCCCATCGGCTTGAGCATCCGG
>JBKJTJ010000250.1:0-5171 GCA_046590855.1 Actinomycetota bacterium | reverse complement strand
CGGGGTCGCGGGTGCGCCGGCTCGGCACCACCGCGATGTCGTCGAAGGAGTACGCCCGACGTCCGCGCTTGCCGCGCCCGATCTCGATCTCGCTCACCGGGGAAGGCTACCGGCCGTGTAGGCCGCTCACGGTCCGTGCACCAGAGCAGCGGCTGCGTCCACTGCCGCCTCGACGTCACCGTCGCGGGGGTAGAGCAGGGCCCGTCCGACCATCAGGCCGCGCACGCTGGGCAGGGCCAGAGCCTTCGCCCACTCGGCGTAGGTGTCGTCGGCGTGACCCGACGGGTCGCCGCCGAGCAGCAGCGTCGGCAGCGTCGTCGCGTCCATCACCCGATCCATGTCCGGGACGACGGGCAGCTTCAGCCAGGTCCAGGCGCTGGTGGAGCCCAGCGCCTGGGCGACGTGCACCGACGCCAGCACCCCCTGGGCGGACAGATCGTTCACCACCCGCCCGTCGACCCGGCTCGAGGTGAACGGCTCGACCAGGGCCACCAGCCCGCGGGCTGCCAGCTCGGTGACGGCGCGGGCGGCGGCCTCGAGCGTGCGCACCGTCCCCGCGTCCTGCAGGTCGATCCGGGTGAGCATCTTGCCGCCCTCGAACCCGGCGGCGGCGATCGCGGCCGCGTCGTACGCCGTGAAGCGGTCGTCCAGCTCGAAGACCGCGCCCTGCAGGCCCCCGCGGTTCATCGAGCCGAACACGACCTTGTCGTCGAGCTCGCCGAGCAGCAGCAGGTCCTCGAGGACGTCCGGCGTCCCGAGCACGCCGTCCACGCCCGGACGGCGCAGCGCGGTGCGCAGCCGGTCGAGCAGCTCGGTGCGGCTGGCCATCGCGTGCGGCTGGTCGCGGACCCCCAGCGCGCCCCGGGCGGGGTGGTCGGCGGCAACCAGCAGCAGCCGCCCGTCGGCGCCCAGCAGCGGCCGGCGCGACCGGGCAGCGGCCGCGGTGGTGACGGCCCGCGGATCGCTCGCCCGCAGCTCGGCCAGGTCGCGCACCTGCACCTCGCTCACGCGGGCACCGACCCGGTGGCGCGCGCCCCGGACGCGAGCAGCGCCTCGACCTCGTCGGTGCGCGGCATGGCCGTGGAGCACTCCAGCCGCGAGGCGACGATCGCCCCGGCCACGTTGGCGAAACCCAGCACCCGGGTCAGCGGCCAGCCGGCGAGCAGCCCGTGGCACAGCGCCCCGCCGAAGGCGTCGCCCGCCCCGAGGCCGTTGAGCACCTCGACCGGGTGGGGGGCCACCAGCACGCGCTCGGTGCGGGTGCGGGCCAGCACCCCGTGCGGCCCGAGCTTGACGACGGCGAGCCCGACGCCGTGCCCGAGCAGGGCGAGCGCGGCGGAGTCCGGGTCGGTCTCGCCGGTCGCGACCTCGCACTCCTCGCGGTTGCCCACGGCCACGCTGACCTGCCCCAGCGCCTCCTGCACCCGCTCGCGCGCGAGCGAGGGGTCGGGCCAGAACATCGGGCGGTAGTCCAGGTCGAGCACCGTCACCCCGGCCCGGTCGCGCGCGGCGAGCGCGGCCCGGTGGGCGTCCAGGCTGGGTTGCTGCGAGAGCCCGGTGACCGTCGTCCAGAACACCCGCGCGGCGCGGATCTCGTCCAGGTCGAGCTCGTCGGCCGCGATCTGCAGGTCGGGCGCGGTCGGCGTCCGGTAGAACCACAGCGGGAAGTCGTCCGGCGGGAAGATCTCGCAGAACGTCACGGGCGTCGGCAGTCCCGCGACGCTGGTGACGAACCGATCGTCGACGCCGAGGTCGCGCAGCGCCAGGTGGACGAAGCGCGCGAACGCGTCCTCGCCGGTGCGCGTCACGACGGCCGCCCGCCGTCCGTGCCGGGCCGCGGCGACAGCGACGTTGGTGGCGCTGCCGCCGAGGAACTTGCCGAACGTCTCGACCCGCTCGAGCGGCACGCCCACCTGCAGCGGGTAGAGGTCGACACCGACCCGGCCCATGGTGATCACGTCGAAGCTCATCGCGACCTCACCTCGGACGTCGGCACCGGGCGGTGCTCGCGGCGCGAGAGGTCGGCGGCCTCGGCCACGTACAGCGCCTCGAGGGCCTCGTCGACGGTGCAGGGGCTTGGGCGCTCACCCCGCGCCATCGCGACGAACGCCGTCATCTCTGCGGCATAGGCGGGGGTGAACCGGTCCCAGAAGCCCGGCCAGGCCGGCTCGTGCGGGAACGCGACGCCCGGCTCGGCGCTGTGCAGCGGCGCCCGCTCGTCCAGTCCGACCACCAGGGTGCCGAGGGTGCCCGCGACCTCCATCCGCACGTCGTACCCCGCCCCGTTGTAGCGCGAGCCCTGGACGGTGACGAGCGTGCCGTCGTCCAGGGTGAGCAGGCAGGTGGACTCGTCGACGTCACCGCTGTCGGCGAACACCCGGTCGCCGCGGTTGGCGCCGTTCGCGAACACCTCGACCACCTCGCGGCCGGTGACCCAGCGGACGACGTCGAAGTCGTGGATGTGCAGGTCGCGGTAGATGCCGCCGCTGGCGGGGACGTACTCGCGAGCCGGTGGCCGGGGGTCGCAGGTGACCAGGTGGGCCCGACGCAGCTCACCGAGCTCTCCGGCGGCCAGGGCCGTGCGGGCGGCAGCGTAACCGGCGTCGAAGCGACGCTGAAAACCGATGTGCACCAGCGCATCCAGCTCGCGGACTCGATCGCGGACGGCGATCGTGCCGGCCACCTCACCGGCCACCGGCTTCTCGCAGAACACCGGCAGCCCGGCCTCGATGCCGGCCACGATCAACCCGGCGTGGGCGGCGGTGGCCGCCGCGACCACCAGCGCGTCGACCCCGCTGACCAGCAGCGAGCTGATGCCGTCGACGCTCTTCACGCCGAGCTCGGCCGCCACCGCGTCGGCCCGGCCCGGCGCTGCGTCGGTCAGGACGAGGTCGTCGACGTCCGGGTGCTCGCTCAGCGCCCGGGCGTGCTCGACACCGATGCGGCCCACCCCGGCCAGTCCGATCCGCATGCCAGGGCCTCGTCGCTCGTCCTCGTCAGGGCTGGTGCCGTGACGTCGCGGCCCAGCCTGTGGTGCGGCGCGCGGGACTGTCAACTATTTGTCAGGACATACTGACTTGAGCCTGGTGAGGGGTAGCATCGCCGACGCGCGCCGACCGGCGCGATGACGTCGGTCGCGGACGGGATGGTGCGGCGGTGCTGCAGCTGCTGCTCGACCGCTCGAGCCCGGTGCCCCTGTACTTCCAGCTCGCGGGGCAGCTGCAGGCGGCGATCGACGACGGCCGGCTCACGTCCGGCGACCCCATCGAGAACGAGGTCGCCCTCGCCGCGCGTCTCGGTGTCTCGCGACCCACCGCGCGCCGCGCGATCCAAGAGCTCGTGGCCAAGGGGCTGCTCGTGCGCCAGCGCGGCGTGGGAACGCAGGTGGCCAGCCGCATGGTGCACCGGCGCGCCGAGCTGACCAGCCTGTACGACGACCTCGACCGGGACGGTCGCGCGCCCCGGACGGCGGTGCTCGACCTGCAGCACCAGGTGCAGGACTCCCGCGCCGCAACGGTTCTGGCACTTCCGCCGGGGACCCCGCTGCTGCTGGTCGAGCGGCTGCGCAGCACCGGCGACGAGCCGCTCGCCGTCATGCGCAACTGGCTGCCGCCGCGGTTCGCCGACCTGACCCGCGACGAGCTCGAGTCCACCGGGCTCTACACCCTGCTGAGGGCCCGCGGTGGGCAGCCGCACGTCGCGCGCCAGCAGATCGGCGCCCGCACGTCGACCCCGCGCGAGGCGCGGCTGCTCGGCACGCGCCGGTCGGCGCCCGTGCTGACGATGACCCGGCGCGCCTTCGACGCCGCGGGATCGGCCCTGGAGTACGGCGAGCACTGCTACCGCAGCGACAGCTACGCGATCGAGGTCACCGTGGTCGAGGGATGAGCGGGGTGCTGCGCGTCGGGGTCGTGGGTCTGGGGGCGATGGGTCGCGCGCACCTGCGCGTGCTGCGCTCGCTGGCCGGGGTCGAGGTCGTGGCGGTCGCCGACGTGGCGCCCGGCGCTCTGGTCGGCGTGGGACCGGCGACGACGTACGACGACCCGCTCGCCCTGGTGGGTTCGGCAGACGTCGACGCGGTGCTCGTGGCGTCCTCGGACGCCACCCACGCCGAGCTCGTGCTGGCCTGCATCGAGCGTGGGCTACCGGTGCTGTGCGAGAAGCCGCTCACCACCTCGGTCGAGGACACGCTCGCGATCCTGGCGGCAGAGTCGGCCGTCGGACGACGCCTCGTGCAGGTGGGCTTCATGCGCCGGTTCGACCCGGCGTTCGCCGCGGTGCACGACGCGGTGCGTGCCGGGGCTGTGGGCGCCCCCGCTGTGATCCACACGGTGCACCGCAACCCGGTGTCGTCGTACCCGTTCAGGCCCTCGGTGCTCGTCACGAGCTCGGCGTCGCACGACGTCGACCTCGTGCGCTGGATCACCGGCGAGGAGATCGTGCTGGTCAGCGCGACGCCGGCCCCCACGCCGGACGAGCGCTTCGCCTCGGTGCTGCTGCGACTGACCACCACCGGCGGCCTGCTTTCGAGCACCGAGCTGACCTACGGCCCTGGCTGCGCGTACGACGTGCGCTGCGAGGTCGTGGGGCGCACCGGCTCAGTGGCCACGCCCCCGGACGACGGCGGTGACGGCGCCTGGGTGCACCGGTTCGACGAGGCCTACCGTCGCCAGGACGCGGGGTGGGTGGCTTCGGTGCGGGGGGAGCCAGTGGGCGCGGGCACGTGGGACGGGTTGGCCAACGCCGTCGTCCTGGCCGGCGCCGAGCGCTCGCTGGCGACCGGCCAGCAGGTGACCCTCGACCCCCCGCCCCACCCCTGACCCGCACTTGCGTCACTACTCGTCGCCCACCCAGCACGGGCCCGCGCCACTTGGCGCAGCAAGTGCCGGATGTGCGCTCAGCGGCCGGTGTAGTTGGGGGCCTCGACGGTCATCTGGATGTCGTGGGGGTGCGACTCCTTCAGCCCGGCGGCGGTGATCCGCACGAACGTGCCGTTGGTCTGCAGCTGCTCGATGGTGGCGGCGCCGCAGTAGAACATCGACTGGCGCAGGCCGCCGACGAGCTGGTGGGCCACGGCCGACAGCGGGCCGCGGTAGGGCACCTGCCCCTCGATGCCCTCGGCGACGATCTTGTCGTCGCCCACGACGTCGTTCTGGAAGTAGCGGTCCTTC
>JBKJTJ010000204.1:0-3590 GCA_046590855.1 Actinomycetota bacterium | reverse complement strand
GTGCCGATCCGCTCGAGCACCTGGGCGCGGTTGGCCAGCTCGGTCAGCGAGTCGGTCATGGCCAGCCGACGGACGGCGGCCTCGGCCTCGCGCCGCTCGGTGACCTCCTGCGTGGTGCCCCACAGCTCGGTGACCTGACCGCCGGGGTCGACGACCGACTCGGCCCAGAGGTGCCAGTGCCGCCAGCCGTCCTCCCACCGGTAGCGCAGATCGACCTCACCATGGCGCAGGTGCCCGGTGAGCAGTGCCTGCAGCATGGCGTCGTGGCCCTGGCGGTCGTCGGGGTGGATGCCGTCGAGGTAGTCGCCCATGCCCTTGGACTCGCCGCTGATGCCGATACCGCGGCCCGCGCCGTCCAGCCACTCGACCGCGCCGCTGCTGGTGTTCCACCGCCACATCGACAGCCGGGCCATCCGCTGGGCGACGCTGAGCTGGTGGTCGCGGTCGCGCAGCGCGGCGACGGTGCCGTCGTCGGCGTTGGGCCGGGTGATGACCACGACGATGCCGTCGACCATGGCGCAGGCGGGATCGGCCGCGGCGGCGGAGAGCCGGGTGCGCACGGGCGTCATCCGGACGTCGACCCAGACGGCGGGTGCGCCGTCCTGGTGGACACCGACCAGCTTGTGGACGATGGCGACGCCCTTGGCCAGGCACGCGCGCAGGGGGTTCTCGTCGGCCTCGAGCGGGCGCCCGTCCGAGCCGATGGTGGCGTCGAAGACACCGACCGCGTCGCGGCCGAGCAGGTCGTCCGGGTGGGACTCGCCCAGCAGCTGCGCAGCGACGGTGTTGGCCTGCACCACGTGGCCGGTGGGGTCGAGCAGCAGCAGCCCCTCGGCGAGCGACTCGACGACCTCGTCGGGCATGGCGAGGGCGCGGTCGGCACGGGCCCGGGCCCGGGAACGGCGCACGGCTGCCGCGGTCGCTGGACGGTGCTGGGTCGACGTCACGGCTCAGTATCGGCAGACCGAGCGGACCCTGAAGGGGTAATGGCGCGGTCAGCGGCGAAGTGCGCTGAGGAACCGCGCCGCCACCGGGCCGGCGACGGTGCCGCCGCTGCGTCCGGTGTCGACGAAGACGGTGAAGGCGACGTCGCCCTGCCAGCCGGTGATCCAGGCGTGCGTCGCCGGCGGCGAGGCCGTCCCGAACTCGGCGGTGCCCGTCTTCGCGCTGACCGGCGGGCCGGACACAGCGGCCAGGGCCTCGCCCGTGCCGCTGGTCACGACGCTGCGCATCAACGAGCGCAGGGTGGTGACGGCGCCCGCATCCAGCGGCGCCGGTGCCGGTGTCGCGCCCGCTGCCGGGTCGACGACGAGGGTCGGTGCGACGTAGCTGCCCCGCGCGACGCTGGCGGTCGCGACGGTCATCGCCAGCGGTGAGATGAGGGTGCGGCCCTGGCCGAAGGTCGCGGCGGCCCGGTCGACCGCGGACGTGGTGCGCGGCACGTTGCCCGAGTAGGCAGCTGCGCCCAGTGACCAGCGCGCCCCGATACCGAGGCTGGCGGCCGCGCTGGTCAGGTCGTCGTCACCCAGCCGGCTCGACAAGCCGACGAAGGCGGTGTTGCACGACTTCGCGAAGTCGGTGCTGAACGGCACGGGGCCGAGCTGCTCGCTCTCGTAGTTGCGAAAGGCCCGCCCCTCGACCGTCGCGGTGGGGGGGCAGGCGACCGTGTCCGACGGCTTGAGGCCCTGCTGCAGCAGCGCGAGCGTGCTGACGACCTTGAACATCGACCCCGGGGGGTACTGCCCGAGCATCGCGCGGTTCAGCCCGGACGACGGCGAGCTGGCGACCGCGAGCACCGCGCCGGTTCGCACGTCGACCGCCGTCAGCGCGGCCTCGACGGGCGAGCCGGCCAGTGCGGCGTCGGCCGCCTGCTGCACCCTCGGGTCGATCGTCAGGGTCAGCGCCTGCCCCGGGACGGCGTCGGCGCTGAACACCGGCGCGGCGGCGCCGGACGCGGGGACCTCGCTGACCGCGACGCCCGCGGTGCCGCCGAGCCGTTCGTCGTACTGGCGCTGCAGACCCGAGGTGCCGGCGACGTCACCGGCGACGAAGCGGCCCTTGCCGGCTGCGACCTGCTCGGCCGTGACCGGCCCGACCGCCCCGAGCAGCGCGCGGGCGAAGTCCCGGGTCGGCGCCAAGGGCCGGGTGCGCTCGCGGAAGACGACTCCGGGCAGCGGCTTGAGCTTGCTGCTCAGCGGGTCGTAGTCGCTGCGGCGCAACGTGATGACGTCGACGAACGAGTCCTTGCCCGCGGCGGTGATCCGCCCGGTCAACCGGGCGGCGTCGACGTCGAGCAGACCCGCCAGGGTGGTGGCGAGTGCGGACGCCGGCCCCTTGAGTCGCGAGGGTTGCACCCCGACGTCGACGACGGGGCGCTCGCTGACCAGCGGCGCGCCGCCGGCGCCCAGTACCTGACCGCGCGCGGCCGGCACGCGCTGCAGCCGCAGGGTCGACGTCGCGGCGACGGGGGCGAACAGGCTGCGACCGGACTCCGCGGTGGCCTGGACGGCCCACCGGTCACCAGAGCGCAGCACCCGCAGCGGCACGTCGTACGCCCACGTGGCGCCGCCCGGCAGCGCCCACCGCACGCCGACCGACCCGGTCGCGGCGTCGCCGGCGCGGGTGAGAGCCCGCACGCTGACCGCGGGGCGAGCGCCGGCCAGCCCCTTGGTCAGCGCGGCGTACGACGCCTGGACGGCGGCCGGGTCGCCTGCGGCGTAGGCGACCGAGCCCGGGGAGACGTTCTGCCACGCGGCCGCGAACGCCGTCGCCGCGGCCCGCGCATCGCGATCGGCTTGCGCCGCAGCACGTTGACGCGACACCAGCACCGCGGCGACGGCGCCGCCTGCGAGGACGAGGAGCACGAGGACGGTGACGACGACCCTCCCCGCTCGGCGCGGTCGGGCTGCTGAGGACGACCGGGACATGTCGGTCACTCTGCCATGGGGCGCTCGCGAGACAGGGACGCGAGTCGGCATCGGCAAACCCTCGTCAGCCGCGACGGCGCATGGCAGAGTCAGCCCATGCAGAGCACCATGCAGGACGTCCCCCTGCTCATCTCCCAGATCCTCGAGTACGGCACCACGGTGCACGCGGCCTCCGAGGTCGTCACCTGGACGGCGGACGGGCCGCGCCGGTCGACGTACGGCGAGATGGGGCGCGACTGCAAGCGGCTCGCGAACGCGTTGCGATCGCTGGGCGTCGACGGCGACCAGCGGGTCGCGTCGTTCATGTGGAACAACGAGGAGCACCTCGAGCTGTACCTCACGGTGCCCGCCATGGGTGCGGTGCTGCACGCGCTGAACATCCGGCTGTTCCCCGAGCAGCTGATCTACGTCGCCAACCACGCGCAGGACGAGGTCGTGGTCGTCGACAGCTCGCTCGCTGCGCCGTTCGCGAAGCTGTTGCCGCACCTGACGTCGGTGCGTCACGTCGTCGTCAGCGGTGCGGTGCCGGACGACGTCCGCACGGCCCTGGCCGCGGACGGCCGCGAGGTGCACGACTACCGCGAGCTGCTGGACGCGCAGTCCGAGGAGTTCACCTGGCCCCAGCTGGACGAGACCATCGCGTCGTCCATGTGCTACACCTCC
>JBKJTJ010000050.1:0-12226 GCA_046590855.1 Actinomycetota bacterium | reverse complement strand
GCGACGATGCGCGCGCAGCTGCGGCGGCTGGGTCTGGCCCACGACCCGCGGCGCAGCGTCTCCACCACCGACCCCGAGTTCTACCGGTGGACCCAGTGGATCTTCCTGCAGATCTACAACTCCTGGTACGACCCGGACGCCGACCGGGCCCGACCCATCTCCGAGCTGGAGGGCGAGCTGGCGGCAGGAACGAGGCCGGTCCCGCACGACGTACCCGGCGTGGAGCCAGGCCCGAGCTGGGCAGAGCTCGACGCCGTGGCCCGCCGCCGGGTCGTCGACGGCCACCGGCTGGCCTACCTCTCCCAGTCGCCGGTCAACTGGTGCCCCGGCCTGGGCACCGTGCTGGCCAACGAGGAGGTCACCGCCGACGGCCGTAGTGATCGTGGCAACTTCCCGGTGTTCAAGCGCAACCTGCGCCAGTGGAAGATGCGCATCACCGCGTACGGCGACCGCCTGCTGGCCGACCTGGACGGCCTGGACTGGCCCGACCCGGTCAAGCACATGCAGCGCAACTGGATCGGCCGCAGCGAGGGTGCGACCGTCCGCTTCGCCACCCACCACGGCGACATCAGCGTCTTCACCACGCGACCCGACACGCTCTTCGGCGCTACGTTCGTGGTGCTCGCCCCCGAGCACCCGCTGGTCGACTCCCTGGTGCCCGGCGCGTGGCCGCAGGGGACCGTGCCGGCGTGGACCGCCGGGGCCGGCGACCCGACGTCCGCGGTCGAGGCCTACCGCGAGACGGCGGCCGCCAAGACCGACCTCGAGCGCCAAGCCGAGGGCCGTGAGAAGACCGGAGTCTTCACCGGTGGTTTCGCGACCAACGCCGTGACGGGGCAACCGGTTCCGGTGTTCGTCGCCGACTACGTGCTGATGGGCTACGGCACCGGGGCGATCATGGCCGTGCCGGCGCAGGACGAGCGTGACTGGGCCTTCGCCACGTCGTACGACCTGCCGATCGTGCGCACCGTGCAGCCGCCTGCGGACTGGGCCGGCGAGGCCTTCACAGGTGATGGGCCGGCGATCAACTCGGCCAACGACGAGGTGTCGCTGGACGGCCTGGGGGTCGCCGACGCCAAGCGACGCATCGTGGAGTGGTTGCAGCGCAAGGGTCTGGGCGAGAGCACGGTCACCTACCGGTTGCGCGACTGGCTGTTCAGCCGGCAGCGGTACTGGGGCGAGCCGTTCCCGATCGTCTTCGACGAGGACGACCAGCCGCGGGCGCTGCCCGAGTCGATGCTGCCGGTGCTGCTGCCGGACGTCGAGAACTACCGGCCCCAGACCCTTGATCCCGACGACGCCGTCAGCGAGCCGCTGCCACCGCTGTCGGGAGCGGGGGCCTGGACCACCGTCGAGCTCGACCTCGGTGACGGGGTGCGCACCTACCGCCGCGAGCTGAACGTCATGCCGCAGTGGGCCGGGTCGTGCTGGTACGAGCTGCGCTACCTCGACCCCGAGAACGCGGGTGCCTTCGTCGACCCGCAGAACGAGGCCTACTGGATGGGCCCGCGCTCGGCGTCCGACCCCGGCGGCGTCGACCTGTACGTCGGTGGTGTCGAGCACGCCGTGCTGCACCTGCTGTACTCGCGGTTCTGGCACAAGGTGCTGTTCGACCTGGGGCACGTGACCAGCTCGGAGCCGTTCCGCCGGTTGTTCAACCAGGGCTACATCCAGGCGTACGCGTACCGGGACGGGCGCGGTCAGCCGGTGCCGGCCGCCGAGGTGGTCGAGGCCGGTGACGGCACCTGGTCGTTCGAGGGCGCGCCCGTGACCCGCGAGTACGGGAAGATGGGCAAGTCGCTGAAGAACGTCGTCACGCCGGACGAGATGTACGACGCGTACGGCGCCGACACGTTCCGGGTCTACGAGATGTCGATGGGGCCGCTGGACGTCTCGCGCCCGTGGGAGACCCGCGCTGTCGTCGGGTCGCTGCGCTTCCTGCAACGTCTGTGGCGCAACGTTGTCGACGAGTGGACCGGTGAGCTGCGGGTCACCGAGGATGCCGCCGACTTGGCCTCACGGCAGTCCCTGCACCGGGCGATCGAGGGGATCAGCCGCGACTACGAGGCGCTGCGGTTCAACACCGCGGTGGCCAAGCTGATCGAGCTGAACAACGTCGTGACCAAGCTCGACGTCGTGCCACGCGAGCTGGCCGAGCCGCTGGTGCTGATGACCGCACCGCTCGCGCCGCACCTGGCCGAGGAGATGTGGCGACTGCTGGGGCACGACGGCTCGCTGGCGTTCGAGCCGTTCCCTGCCGCCGACCCCGCGCTGCTGGTGCTCGACACCGTGACCTGCGTGGTGCAGGTGCAGGGCAAGGTGCGCGACCGGCTCGAGGTGCCGCCCGGCATCGGTGAGGACGAGCTGCGCGAGCTGGCCCTGGCCAGCGAGAAGGTCGCCGCCGCCCTGGCCGGCCGCGAGATCCGCACCGCCGTCGTCCGCGCCCCGAAGCTCGTCAACATCGTGCCGGTCTGAGGCACCCGGTGAGCGTCGCGATCGTCACCGACTCGACGGCGTACCTGCCGGCGGCGGCGGCCAGCGACGCGGGGGTCGTCGTCGTGCCGCTGCAGGTCGTCGTCGGCGGGCGGGCGTTCGACGAGGGGGTCGACATCGACTCGCGGGCCGTCGCGGCGGCACTGCGCGCGTGGACGCCGGTGACGACGTCGCGACCGAGCCCGCAGGTGCTGCTGGACGCCTACACGAGCCTCGCGGACGCCGGCGCCGACGCCATCGTGTCGCTGCACATCTCGGCCGAGATCTCGGGCACCTACGAGTCGGCCGTCCTCGCGGCGCGCGAGTCACCGGTGCCGACCACGGTCGTCGACTCGCGCTCGCTCGGCATGGGGCTGGGGTTCCTGGTGATCGAGGCGGCGGCCTCGGCAGCGGCCGGGCGCGGAGCGCAGGACGTCGCGGACGCGGCCCGCCGCCGGGCCCAGGTCACCCGCACGTACTTCTACGTCGCGACCCTCGAGCACCTGCGCCGCGGTGGTCGGATCGGGCCGGCGGCGGCGCTGCTGGGGTCGGCGCTCGCGATCAAGCCGCTGCTGGTGCTGCAGGACGGGCACATCGAGCCGCTCGAGAAGGTGCGTACGAGCACGCGGGCGCTCGCCCGGCTCGAGGAGCTTGCCATCGCCGCAGCCGTCGGGACGGTCGACGTCGCCGTGCACCACCTCGACGCCTCGGACGCCGCCGAGCGGCTGGCCGGACGGCTGCGGACGGCGCTGTCGGGTTCCCAGGTCGTCGTGGGCGAGGTCGGCGCGGTCGTGGGGGCGCACGTCGGACCCGGCATGCTCGCCGTCGTGGTCTCACCCCGGCTCGACTGACCGGCGTCCACAGGCGCGCGGCTCGTCCCGCCGTCCACAACCCGCCGGTAGGCCCTCGACGCGCCGTCGGGGCCTTCCTACGGTCCCCGCATGCCTGCTGCACCGGACCCCCGTCGAGCCCGCGTTCGAGAGCGCGTGGCTCAGGCTTCCGAGCTCGCCGCGGCGCGCGCGGGGGTCAGCCCGCGCGCGCTGCTCGGGCTCCTGGTCGTGCTGGCCCTGGTGGTGTCCGTGCTCGGTGGTCGGGCACTGATCGCCGCCCGAAGATCGGTGCCCGAGCCGCTGCCGCCGCCCTCGCCGTCGCTGGCCGCACCGCTGACGCCCACCTCGCCCCCGGCCGCCACGACCACCCGGGCGGCGCGGGTGGCGGTGCACGTCGTGGGGCAGGTGCGGCACCCGGGGGTCGTCGAGCTGCCCGCGGGTGCGCGCGTGCAGCAGGCGCTCGCGGCCGCCGGTGGAGCGCTGCGGACGGCGGACCTGGCGCGGGTCAACCTCGCCCGGTTCGTCGTCGACGGCGAGCAGGTCGTGGTGCCCCGGCCCGGTGAGGTGGCGGCGTCGGTGGCCGGGCCGAGCGGGCCGGGTGCGGGGACAACGGGCGGGGGCGCCGGGGCTGCGGTCGCACCGGTCGACCTGAACTCCGCCGGGGCGAGCGACCTCGACGCCCTGCCCGGGGTCGGTCCGGTGCTCGCCCAGCGGATCCTGGACTGGCGCAGCCAGCACGGCCGGTTCAGCAGCGTCGACGAGCTCGGTGAGGTCAGCGGCATCGGCGAGGCCGTGCTCGGTCGCCTGCGCCCCCTGGTGCGGGTGTGAGCGACCCGACTCCCGAGCCGGTGCACGAGCAGGCCCCTGATCTGCGTCTGCTCCCCGGTGCGCTCGCCGCGTGGGTGGTGACCGCCTTCACGCTGGGGTCGCCCTCGTGGTGGCGGGTGGGCTCAGCCGCCGGGCTGCTCGCTGCGGCAGCGGGCATCGCCGGGGTGCAGATCCGCCGGCGCACTGTGGCCGGGCTGCGCACAGCGCTGGCCTTCACCTTGGCCGCGACCGCTCTGTGCCTGGGGGCGGCGGGCCTGCAGTCGCTCGCGCGCGACGCGGGGACGGTGCGCTCGCTGGCCGACGCCGGGGCCGTCGTCCGGGTCGAGGGCTCGGTGGCCGCCGACCCCCGCCCGCTGGCCGGCCCGACGCGGCTGCCGGGTCGTCAGCTCGTGCTCGTCGAGCTCACCGTGAGCGCCGTCGAGGGCCGCGGCGCGCGGACGGCGGTGCGCAGCCGGGTGCTCGTGTTCGCCGACGCCCGGTGGGCCCGCCTGCACTGGGGTGAGCGGTTGCGCGCCACCGGTCGGCTGGCGCCCGCGCGTCCCGGCGACGACGTCGTGGCCACCCTCAGCGCCCGTGGGCCACCGCAGGTCACTGCGCAGGCTCCGGCCGTGGCCCGGGGTGCCGAGCGGTTGCGGGCCGGACTGCGTCGGGCGGCCGCGAGCCTGTCACCAGACCCCCGGGGCCTGCTGCCGGGGCTCGTCGTCGGTGACACCTCGCGGCAGCCGCCGGGGCTGCTGGCGGCCATGCGCGCCACCGGGCTGACGCACCTGTCGGCGGTCTCGGGCACGAACGTCACCATCGTGTGCCTCCTCGCACTCGTGCTGGGTCGCCTGGCCGGCCTCGGACGTCGGTCGCGCCTGGTCGCCGCGGCGGTGGTGCTCGGCGGGTTCGTCGTCCTGGCCCGACCCGAGCCCAGCGTGCTGCGGGCTGCCGCGATGGGGGTCATCGGGCTGCTGGCCGTCGCGGGGTCGCGCCGGCGCGCCGGCGTCCCGGCCCTGAGCACGGCCGTTCTCGTGCTGCTCGTCGTCGACCCCTGGCTGGCCAGGTCGTTCGGGTTCGCCCTGTCAGTGCTGGCCACCCTGGGCCTGCTGCTGCTGGCCCGGCCCTGGACCGCGTGGCTGGCGAGGTGGCTGCCGCCGTGGCTGGCGGCCGGGATCGCGATACCGCTCGCTGCCCAGGCGGTCTGCGGGCCGGTGGTGGTGCTGCTGTCGGGCCAGGTCAGCCTGGTGGCGATCCCGGCCAACGCACTCGTGGCACCGCTGGTGGCGCCGGCCACCGTGCTCGGCCTCGCTGCTGCCGTGGTCTCGCCAGCCTCGGCCCCGGTGGCGCACCTGCTGGCGGTCGTCGCCGGCTGGCCGTGCTCGGTCATCACCCTGGTGGCGCGCCGGCTCGCGCAGGTACCGGGCGGTCAGATCGCCTGGCCCGGCGGCGCGCGCGGGGCCCTGACGCTGGCCGTCGTCACGCTCGCGCTGGTGGTTGCGGGGCCGCTGCTCGCCCGCCACGCCCGGCGCCGCCCGGTCGCGGCGGCCGGTGGGCTCGCGGTCGCCGTCGCACTCGTGCTGCCCGTGCCTGGCACCTCGGCGTGGCCCCCTCCCGGGTGGGTGCTGGTGGTCTGCGACGTCGGGCAGGGCGACGCACTCGTGCTCAGCACGGCACCCGGGCACGCGCTGCTGATCGACGCCGGTCCGGCGCCCGACGACGTCGACCGGTGCCTGACCCGCCTCGGCGTGCGGTCCCTGGACGCGATCGTCCTGACCCACTTCCACGCCGACCACGTCGACGGACTTCCCGGCGCGCTGCGCGGACGCCGGGTCGGCGCGGTGCTCACCACGATCGTCGACGACCCGCCGGAGCAGGCGCGCACCGTGCGCTCCCTGGCCGCCGTGGCGGCCGTACCGGTCAGGTCGACGCGGGCGGGGGAGGAGGGCTCCTCCGGGGTGGTGTCGTGGCAGCTGCTGTGGCCCCAGCGGGTGATCGCCGCGGGGTCGGTGCCCAACAACTCCAGCGTGGTGCTGCGCGTCCGCACGCACGGGCTGACGCTGCTGCTCGCCGGGGACATCGAACCGGAGGCCGCGCGAGAGGTCGCCGCCCGCCTGGCAGCGTTGCCAGACCCCTCGGTCGACGTGCTGAAGGTGGCGCACCACGGGTCGGCCAAGCAGGATCCCGGCCTGGTCGCCCTCGCCCGACCGCGACTGGCCCTGGTCAGCGTGGGTGCCGGCAACGACTACGGGCACCCGGCGCCGTCAACGATGCGCCTGCTCGGTGGGCTCGGGGCGGTCATCGCGCGCACCGACGTCGACGGCGACCTGGCCGTGGTCAGCGGCTCCGCAGGCCCAGCCCTGGTCAGGTCGGGGCCGCGCGACCACGCCACCCGACCGGTGGGGTCCGGCTCGGGTGCTCCCAGCGTCGGTGGCGAGGGGTAGCGTCGACGCCGTGAGCACCGCGCCGGACTGCCTGCACCTGGTGACCGGCCCCGAGGACCTGCTCGCCGAGCGCGCGGTCAGCTCGGTGCAGGCCGCCGCCCGGCGCGCCGACCCCGGCGTCCAGGTGGTCGACGTGCGTGCCGACGCGTACGAGCGCGGTGACCTCGCCGTGCACACCAGCCCCTCGCTGTTCGGTGAGGCGAAGCTGGTGGTGATCCGTGGGCTCGAGGAGGCGTCCGACGACCTGATCGCCGACGCGCGCGCCCTGGTCGCGGCGCCCGAACCGGACGTCGTGCTCGTCCTGCGGCACCGCACCGGCACCCGGGGCAAGGGACTGCTGGACGCCGCGAAGGCCGCCGGCGCGGTGCTGCACGCCTGCCCCCAGGTCAAGACCGAGGCCGAGAAGACCGACTTCGTCGTCCGCGAGTTCCGTGCGGCCCGGCGTCAGGTGACACCCGACGCGGTGCGGGCCCTGGTGGAGGCCGTCGGCCAGGACCTGCGCGAGCTGGCGAGCGCCTGCTCCCAGCTGATGGCCGACACCCTGCCACCGCAGGGCAAGCCCGCTGACGCCCCACCCGTCGACACCGACGTGGTCGAGCGCTACTACGGCGGGCGGGTCGAGGCGACCGGGTTCAAGGTGGCCGACGCTGCCATCGCCGGGCAGACCGACGAGGCGCTCGGCCTGCTGCGCCACGCCCTGTCGTCCGGCGTCGACCCCGTCCCGGTCGTCGCCGTGCTGGCGATGGGACTGCGGTCGCTGGCCAAGGTGTCCGCCGCGGGCAACGCCCGGGCCGCGGACGCCGCGCGTGAGCTGGGCATGGCCCCCTGGCAGGTCGACAAGGCGCGCCGGCAGCTGCGCGGCTGGACCGGCGAGGGCCTGGCCGTCGCGATCGGGGCCGTCGCCGACGCCGACCTCGCCGTCAAGGGCGGCCTGCCCGACCCGCGCAAGCGCGCCGGTGACCCGGTCTACGCCGTCGAGAAGGCCGTGCTCGCGATCGGCGCCGCCCGCCGCACCCACCCCTGACCTGCCGCACGCCCCACCCTGCAGCGACGCGCCAAGGCGGGGCGGCAGATAGTGCAGCAAGTGCGGGACCGGGGGGACGCGAACGGCGCCAGCCCCCCGAGGGGGACCGGCGCCGTCAGCGGATCGGGTCGAGCTCGGGCGGCTCGCGTCAGAGCGCGGCGGCCTGCTTGGCCAGCGCCGACTTGCGGTTCGCGGCCTGGTTCTTGTGGATGACGCCCTTGCTGACGGCCTTGTCCAGCTTGCGTGACGCGACCTGCACGGCGGTGGTCGCGGCGGCGGCGTCACCGGCGGCGATCGCCGAGCGCACAGCGCGCACGACGGTGCGCAGCTCGCTCTTGACGGCCTTGTTGCGCTCGGTGCGCTTGGCGTTGGTCAGGTTGCGCTTGATCTGGGACTTGATGTTCGCCACGGGTGAGCACTCTCGCCTTGGTCTGGAGGATGGTTCGGGCACGCTTGTGGCCAAGGTTACCAGCGGGCGCGAGCACCGACGAACGGCCGACCTGCAGCCGCGTCAGGTCCAGCCGAGCTCGGTGCGCAGCGCGGCGGCGACCCGCTCGAAGCGGGCGCGGTCCAGCTGGGCCCCCTCGCGGCGCACCGCCGCGGGGTCGACGCGCACGACCCGGTCGGTGCGCACCCCGCTCGCGCGACCCTGCCGGTCCCACGGGCCGGGCCCGAGCTCGAGCCAGCGCCGGCCGTGCCGGGCCTCGTCCGCCTCGTCGGTGCCGGGGCCGGAGTGGTCCTTGCTGCTCAGCATCAGCGCGAGCAGCCACGCACCGTCCTGTCCCACCACCAGCACGGGCCGGTCCTTGCCGCGGGAGTGGTCCTCCTCGTACGGCACCCAGGTCCACACGACCTCGCCCGGGTCGGGCTCGCCGTCCTCGCGGGGGGAGTACTCGATCGTGCTCCGGCCGGAGAAGTCACCGGGGTAGGAGTCGGCCCGTGCGCCCTTCGTCGTCGTCCGGCCGGCGTTGCGGCGGGGTCGGTCGGTCGTCCGGCTGCCGGCGAGGGAGCGAACGCCGGCACGCACCGCCGCGCGAACGACGTCACCGGCGATCCGGCTCCAGTTCACTGCCATTCGCCGACCATAGCCACCAGTACCGCGCTCGCCGTGGGTCCGTCCCCGCTCACGACCAGCCGCGCCGGGCAGCGATCCAGTCCAGGAACGTCCGGGCCCACCGCCGCTGGTGCACCCGAACCAGCGGCGAACCGCCCGCCCAGACCGGGTCGTCGGCCGCCGCGAGCATGTACGCCGCGATGTTGGCCAGCCACGCGTCGACCGCATCGGGGGCGACGTCCCGACACAGGGGCGAGCGACGAACCCAGGCGTCGGCGTCGACCCCGTCGGCGCGCGCCAGCGGCAGCACCGCGACGAAGTCGGTCCAGTCGGCCGCGACCGCCAGCCAGTTCCAGTCCACCAGGACGGCCCGCCCGCGGTGGACCAGTACGTTGTCGGCGCGCAGGTCGCCGTGGCAGGCGGTGTCACCAGAGACCGCGTCGGGGGCAGCCTGCGCGAGCCGGGACAGCTCGGCGGCGCGCTCGACCAACCAGGCCGGCTGACCCCAGGTGGGCGCCATGCTGCCGTCGTCCAGCCGGTCGAAGAGGGCGAGGGTGCGGGCATCGTCCCGCAGGTTCTCCGGCAGCGCCGACAGGGTGAGGCCGGCCGGTGGTGGAGTCAGCGCCGCTGCCGCCTGCAAGCAGGCCCGGTGCACGGCGTCGACGTCGCCCTCGGTCCATGGCTGCGGCAGCCGGCCGTCGACCGCCTCGATCACCACGACCTGCCACGGGTGCTGACCGTCCTCGACCCGTCTCGCTCCGACCAGACGCGGCGAGGGGGTGCCGGGGGGCAGCGCGGCGAGCACGCCGGCCTCCTGGGTGAGCGCTCGCAGCACGTGCGGGTTGTCGTCGCTGCCGCGGCCCGCCTTGGCGAACGCCCGGCGACCGTCGCGCAGGTGGACGATGGCCGCGAACGAGCCGGTGAACCCACTGCCTGGCGGCGGGTCGGCGCGGACCACGGCGCAGCCGGCCGCCTCGGCGACCGCTGCCCGCACCGCGTCCGGCAGCGTGGCCCAGTCCGGACGGCGGACGGTCGCGGTGTAGTCGAGGTCGGGCACCGGCGAGGTCACCGGGCCACCCTGCCAGCGCGCCGCCGTCCGGCCCAGCGGTTTCGACGTGGGACGATGGGCGACGATCCCGAGCCAGTGAGGTAACCGACCCCGTGAGCCCGATGGCCCGCACGGCCCTGCAGCCGTCCGCGACCCCACCGCACCTGATCCGCAACTTCTGCATCATCGCCCACATCGACCACGGCAAGTCGACCCTGGCCGACCGCATGCTGCAGATCACCGGCGTCGTGGACGGTCGGCAGATGCGCGCCCAGTACCTCGACCGGATGGACATCGAGCGCGAGCGCGGCATCACCATCAAGAGCCAGGCCGTGCGGATGCCGTGGGAGTCCGAGGGCACGACGTACGCGCTGAACATGATCGACACCCCCGGGCACGTCGACTTCACCTACGAGGTGTCGCGCTCGCTCGCTGCCTGCGAGGGCGCCGTGCTGCTGGTCGACGCGGCCCAGGGGATCGAGGCGCAGACCCTCGCGAACCTGTACCTGGCGATGGAGAACGACCTGTCGATCATCCCGGTGCTGAACAAGATCGACCTGCCCGCGGCCCAGCCCGAGAAGTACGCCGCCGAGCTGGCCCACCTGGTCGGGTGCGAGCCCGAGCAGGTGATGCGGGTGTCGGGCAAGACCGGTGTGGGGGTCGAGCCGCTGCTCGACCAGATCGTGGCGTTGCTGCCCCCGCCCACCGGTGACGCCGACGCGCCCGCGCGCGCCATGATCTTCGACTCGGTCTACGACACCTACCGGGGCGTCGTCACCTACGTGCGCGTCATCGACGGGCAGCTGAACCCTCGCGAGAAGATCGTGATGATGTCGACCCGCGCTCACCACGAGCTGCTCGAGATCGGCGTCAGCTCGCCCGAGCCCGAGCCCACCAAGGGCCTGGGCGTCGGCGAGGTGGGCTACCTGATCACCGGCGTGAAGGACGTGCGCCAGTCCAAGGTCGGTGACACCGTCACCAACGCCGCCAAGCCGGCGTCCACGGCGCTCGAGGGCTACAGCGACCCCAAGCCGATGGTGTTCTCCGGCCTGTACCCCATCGACGGCTCGGACTACCCGATCCTGCGCGACGCCCTCGACCGGCTCAAGCTCAACGACGCGGCCCTGGTCTACGAGCCCGAGACGTCCGCGGCGCTCGGCTTCGGCTTCCGGGTCGGGTTCCTCGGCCTGCTCCACCTCGAGATCATCCGCGAGCGGCTCGAGCGCGAGTTCGACCTCGACCTGATCTCGACCCTGCCGAGCGCCGTGTACGACGTGACGCTGGATGACGGCAGCCAGCTGCGCGTGACCAACCCGAGCGAGTACCCCACCGGCAAGGTCACCGAGGTGCGCGAGCCGGTCGTGCGGGCCACGATCCTGGCGCCGACCGACTACGTCGGCGCGATCATGGAGCTGTGCCAGACCCGGCGCGGCACCATGCGCGGCATGGACTACCTGTCCGAGGACCGCGTCGAGCTGCGCTACACCCTGCCGCTGGCCGAGATCGTCTTCGACTTCTTCGACATCCTCAAGTCCAAGACCCGCGGGTACGCCTCGTTGGACTACGAGCCCGACGGCGACCAGGTGTCGGACCTGGTGAAGGTCGACATCCTGCTGCAGGGCGAGGGCGTCGACGCGTTCAGCACGATCGTGCACAAGGACAAGGCGTACGCCTACGGCGTGATGATGGCCGAGAAGCTGCGCAAGCTGATCCCGCGCCAGCAGTTCGAGGTGCCGATCCAGGCGGCCATCGGCTCGCGGGTCATCGCCCGCGAGACGATCAGCGCGATCCGCAAGGACGTGCTGGCCAAGTGCTACGGCGGTGACATCACCCGCAAGCGCAAGCTGCTCGAGAAGCAGAAGGAGGGCAAGAAGCGGATGAAGATGGTCGGCCGGGTCGAGGTGCCCCAGGAGGCGTTCATCGCTGCGCTGTCCAACGAGGTGGCGGGCGACAAGCCCAAGAAGTAGCCCTCACCACTCGCCACCGTCGGCCCGCAGGGTCGCGTCGAGGACGGACCGGACGTCGTCGGGCAGCTGCTGCTCGCCGGCCGTGACGTCGAGGTCGACCGCGGCGCACCACACCTGGTAGACGTACCGGTCCGGTGAGGGCTCAGGCTCGGTGAGCGACTGCAGGAGCCCCGAGGACAGCAGCGAGCGCCACTGCTGCGCCCGGTCGGCGGGCATGGCGTCGACGTCGAGCTCGCGCTGCACCGTGCGCCCCATCAGCCCGCCGGAGCGACGCACTCCCACGACACCGGACGGCGGCGCCGACCCGCCCGTCGCCTCGCCCGACGCGCCACCGGCCGGCCCCGAACCATCGACACCCACCCCGGCCCAGGCGGCGGCCACCGACCCGGCCTGCGTCGACCCGGCCCCGAACCGCGCCTCGGCCGCCCGCACCGTCAGTGCCGCGAAGGTCGCGAAGTCCGCGTCCGGGGGCAGCGCCCCGCCGGTGAGCACGTCGTACCAGACCTGGCCGGCGCCGCTCGCGGCGTCGCCACCGATGCCGGTGGCCGCGAGGTAGAACGCGTGGTTGGGGATGCCGGAG
>JBKJTJ010000211.1:0-6980 GCA_046590855.1 Actinomycetota bacterium | reverse complement strand
TCGTGGGTGCAGCCGAAGTCCTCGAGCAGCTGGGCGTAGGCGGCGCCCTCCTCGAGCGCGTTCAGCTGGCTGCGGTGCAGGTTCTCGAGCAGCGCGTCACGCAGCAGGTCGTCGTCCGCCGTCTCGCGCACGATCGCGGGCACCGTCGCCAGGCCGGCGAGCTGGCTGGCGCGCCAGCGCCGCTCGCCCATGATCAGCTCATAGCGCTCAGCACCATCGGCGTCCCGCCCACCAGTGACGGCGCGCACCACGACCGGCTGCAGGACGCCGATCTCGCGCACCGAGTGGGCCAGCTCGGCCAGGTCGTCCTCGTCGAAGACCTGCCGCGGCTGCCGGGGGTTGGGGGCGATCTGCTCGACCGGGATCTCGGCGAACCAGGCGCCGGGCACCGGCAGCAGCGTGGTTTCCCGTGAAACATCATCCGAGGCGGCATCGGCGTCCGGCTGAACCCGACCGGTGCCGTCGACGCTCACGTCCTGGGTCGACCCGCCCTCACCCGCACCCGCCTCGCCCGACTCGGCGACCAGATCGGGCCCGGGGAAGAACACGTCCACCGGGCGGTCCGCACGACCCGAGCTCGGGGGGATCAGGGCGCCCAGACCTCGGCCTAGCCCCCGTCGCTTGTCGCTCATGGTGCCTCACTGTTCATCGGGGGTCGGCAGACAGTGGCACAGGAGCACGAAGCGCCAGCTCGCGGGCCGCCTCGAGGTAGGACATGGCCCCACTGGACCCCGGGTCGTAGGTCATCACCGTCTGCCCGTGGCTGGGAGCCTCCGAGATGCGCACCGACCGCGGGATGCTGGTGCGCAGCACCAGGTCGGGGAAGTGCTCGCGCACCTGGTCGGCGACGTCGGACGACAGCCGGGTGCGGCCGTCGTACATCGTCAGCAGGATGGTCGACACGTGCAGGGCGGGGTTGAGGTGGGCCCGCACCAGCTCGACGTTCTTCCACAGCTGGGAGACCCCCTCGAGCGCGTAGTACTCGCACTGGATCGGGATGAACACCTCGCGCGCGCTGACCAGCGCGTTGACGGTGAGCAGCCCCAGCGACGGCGGGCAGTCGATCAGGACGTAGTCCAGCCGGGGCAGCTGCTGCTCGTCCCGCCCGCGCAGGTAGGCCTCCAGCGCCCGTAGCAGCCGCGCCTCGCGAGCGACCATCGACACCAGCTCGATCTCGGCACCGGCCAGATCGATGGTGGCCGGAGCGCACAACAGGCCCTCGACGTCCGGGCAGGGGGCGACCACCTCGCTCATCGGCCGACCGTCGATCAGCACGTCGTAGATGCTCGGCACCTCGGCGTGGTGGTCGATCCCCAGCGCGGTCGAGGTGTTGCCCTGGGGGTCCAGGTCGAGGACCAGGACGAGCAACCCGCTCTGGGCCAGCGCTGCGGCCAGGTTGACGGTGGTGGTGGTCTTGCCCACCCCGCCCTTCTGGTTCGCGATGGTCATCACCCGGGTGTGCGGGGGCGCCGGCAGCCGCTGGCCGTGCAGCGCGCGGCGGCGGCGGGTGTCGTGCACCAGCTCGCGAGCCAGCGGGGTGTCGTCCATCACCGGGTCGTCCGTCACCGGGTCGTCCATCACCGGGTCGTCCATCACCGGGTCGTCCGTCACCGAGTCGTCCACTATCACCGGGTCATCCATTACCAGCGGCCCCGGCTCCACATCGGCGGATGTTTCACGGGAAACTTCGGGTCTGGCAACGGTGGGCCAGCCCAGACCGGCAGCAGGAGGCCCCGCCGAGGTGCCCGGCCACCCCAGGGAGTCGGTCCTGCTGCTCATCGGGTCCCCTGCCGTGGTCGGACCCGCGTGCGGGCGCTGGCACCCGGCGGGCGGGCAGCCCCGACTCTAACCCGCACGACGGTGGTGGCTTCGTCGAGCAGCTGCGCCCCGACCCTGAGGACCTCGGTCGACACCCCCCCGGCGCGGCGCACCCCCGCCGCGGTGGTCGCCACCTCCTGCTCGGCGGTCCGCCCCTTCACCGCGAGCAGCGCGCCGCCGGGCTCGAGCAGCGGCAGCCCCCAGCGGGCGAGACGGTCCAGCGGCGCCACCGCGCGCGCCGTGACGAGGGGCGCGGTGAGCTCACCCACCACCTCCTCGGCCCGGGCGCGCCGCACCTGGACGGCGTCCAGGCCGAGGTCGTCGACCACCAGGTCCAGCCACTCGACCCGACGCAGCAGCGGCTCGACCAGGACGACCCGCAGGTCCGGCCGGCACAGCACCAGGGGCAGCCCGGGCAGCCCGGCCCCTGACCCGACGTCCAGCACGAGCACGTCCTGCGGCACCAGCTCGGCGACCACAGCGCAGTTCAGCACGTGCCGCTCCCACAACCGCGGGATCTCGCGAGGGCCGATCAGTCCCCACTCGACACCGGTGCTGGCCAGGTGCTCGACGTAGCGCACGGCCAGCTCGAGCCGGTCCCCGAACAGCTGCTCGGCGGCAGCGGGCACCGCGAGGTCGTGTTTCACGTGGAACGCCCGGGGATCGGGGCCACTCAGGCGGGGAGCACGACGACGCAGCGGTGCGGCTCGACGCCCTCGGACTCCGAGCGCAGACCGGCCTCGGCGACGGCGTCGTGCACGACCTTGCGCTCGAACGGGGACATCGGTGGCAGGGTCACCGCGGCACCGTTGGCGGTGACGTCCTCGACGGCCTTGCGGGCGTCGGCGACCAGGGTCAGACGGCGGGCGGCGCGGTGCCCGGCGACGTCCAGCATCAGCCGCGAGCGCTCGCCGGTGCTCGCCAGCACCGCGAGCCGGGTGAGCTCCTGCAGGGCCTCGAGCACCTCGCCGTCGCGCCCGACGAGGCGCCGTGGCACCCGGCCCTCGTCGGAGTCGACGATCGCCACCGCCGCGCGGTCACCGTCGATGTCGACGTCCAGGTCGCCGTCCAGGTCGGTCAGGTCGAGCAGCCGCTCGAGGTAGTCGGCCGCGATCTCACCCTCGCGCTCCAGCCGTGCGGTCAGCGACGGTCGCTCGGTGGTGGGCTCGGCGTCCGGCGCGGGCGTGGTGACGGCGTCGTCGTCGAGTGCGTCAGGGACGGTGCTGGTGGGGTTGTCGGTCATCGGTACCTCCGGGGACGTCGGCCAGGGGCCGGTCGCGCTCGGTGCGCGGGGGTGGGGCGGTTCATCGATGGTTCAGGCGCGTCGGACTTCTGGTCAGGCCGGCGGGGACGAGGGGGGGCCGGCCGGACGCGGGCCGTTCTTGCGGGCGGCCGGGCTCGCGGGCGTGCGCTTGACCGGCTGCGGCTTGACGACCGGCCGAGTGCTGCCCGCGCCCGAGGCGCCGGTGCTGGGCGCCCCCGGCGACGCGGGCTCGGACGCGGCTGTCGAGCCCGCGCTCGCGCCGGCGCTTGAACTTGAGCTCGTGCCAGGCGCCTTCACCGGCCCGGGGGTGCGCTTGCTGCGCGGCTGACGCTTGGGCTGCTGGCGCTGGCGCGGTGCGTCGTCGACGACCTCACCGACGATCGTGTCCGTGATGGCGTCCGAGCCTCCGTCCTTGCCCTTGCGACGTCGGCGGTCCTCCAGCGCCTTCTCGGCGAGCGAGCCCGGGGCCGGCATCCGCCGGATGACGTAGAACTGCTGCCCCATCGACCAGGCGTTGGTGGTGAGCCAGTAGAGCAGGACGCCGATTGGGAAGTTCACGCCCGACACCGCGAACACCAGCGGCAGCACGTACAGCAGGATCTTCTGCTGCTGGGCGAACGGGTTGTCCAGCGCCGAGGCCGGCATGTTCTTCATCATCAGCTGGCGCTGGGTCGTGAACGTGGTGGCCGACATCAAGATGATGAGGATCACCGTGATGATCTTGACGTTGAGGTTGCCGCCTGAGCCCAGGAACGTCGAGGACAGCGGCGCGCCGAGCAGGGTCGACTTGTCCGCCTGGCTGGCGAGGAACGGGGTCAGCGGCCCGATGCCCTCGCCGGTGCGCACGTGCTGGTTGAGCACCCGGAACAGCGCGAAGAAGATCGGCGCCTGCAGCAGGATCGGCAGGCACGAGGCGAACGGGTTGGTGCCCGTCTCCTTGTACAGCGCCATGGTCTCCTGCGTCATGGCCTGACGGCTCTCTGGGTCCTTCTTGTCCTTGTACTTGGCCTGGATCTTCTTCATCTCGGGCTGGATCAGCTGCAGCCCCCGAGAGGCCTTGATCTGCTTGACGAACAGCGGGATGAGGATGATCCGGATCACGACGACCAGGCCGATGATCGACAGCGCCCAGGTCCAGCCGGACGCAGGCGGCAGACCCACCGCCGACAGCGCGCTGTGGAACTGCACCATGATGAAGGCCACGGCGTACTCGAGCGGGTACAGGACGGTGTTCAGCATGGGGTGCGTTCCTCGCTGGAGCTCAGGTGGTCGTGTGAACCGCGGTCAGGCTCGATGGGCGACGATGCGACGCGTCCTCCCGTAGGGACGTGGTCGACGCCTCCAGGGTTCCACGGATGGCACCGGCCCAGGCGGCGGGCCGCGAGCCAGCTGCCGCGCAGCGCTCCATGAGCCTGCAGCGCCTGCACGGCGTAGGCCGAGCACGAGGGGTAGAACCGGCAGCGCTGCCCGAGCAGCGGCGAGATCGCCACCTGGTAGCCGCGCACCAGCAGCAGCAGCGCCCGCGTCACGACGGCGCCCCGGTGCCCAGCAGACGGGCCAGGGCCCGGTCGAGGTCGGTGCCGAGATCGGCCGACGTCGCCGCCGCCGCCGCCGGGTTGGCCCGCAGCACCACGAGTGAGCCGGGCGGCAGCACAGGCAGCCGGGCCGCGGCCACAGCGCGCAGCCGACGCTTGACCCGCGTGCGGGTGACGGCCTGGCCGACGGTCTTTCCCACCACCAGCCCGACGCGAGCGGGCGCGTCCGAGGCGTCGGCGGGCAGCATCAGGTGGACGGCGAGTCGGGTGCTGCCGGCGCGGCGGCCACGACGGACGGCGAGCGTGAAGTCAGCCGGTCGCCGCAGCCGGTGCGGTGCGGGCAGCACGCCCGCACCCTCAGGCCGACAGCTCGGCGCGGCCCTTGCGGCGACGCGCACCGAGGATGGCCCGACCCGCACGGGTGCGCATGCGCAGGCGGAAGCCGTGCGTCTTGGCCCGACGTCGGTTGTTCGGCTGGAAGGTGCGCTTGCTCACTCGGATCTCCTGGATTGGCTCGAGCCCCACCCGCTGCCGCGGGAGTGCTGGCCACCATCGGACGCCGACGAGGGCTCGGGACGAGCGCTCGCGGGCATGCCACAGCGGCCACCACAGGTGGGAACCACCCCACGGTACGGCTCGGTGCTCACAGGGGTCAAACGGTGGGTCGCCGATCCCGGAGCGTCTCCAACCGGCCATCATCTCGCCCCCGGACCGCGACGACCGGCAGACACGCCGACGGGCTGCCCACGACCCCGTCGGGTCGTGTAGCGTCGCGCCCCATCCTGTCTCGTCCCCTCGGCATGGTTGTCCACAGTCTGTGGACGATCATGTGGACGATCGGCGTACGGTGAGCGGCTGTGCGACCCGTGCGGCCGTGCGGGGGACCGTCGAGCAGACCACGAGGAGCAGCGTGCCGGACAGCGAGCTCGACTTCGCCGCGATCTGGCAGAGCACCCTCGGCACCCTGACCGACGCTGGGCTGACCGCGCAGCAGAAGGCCTTCCTGCGCCTGGCCCGGTTCGTCGGCCTGATCGACTCGACCGCCCTGCTGGCGGTGCCGAACGACTACACCAAGGAGATCCTGGAGCAGCGCCTGCTCGCGCAGGTGACCGACGCCCTGGGGTCCGAGCTCAGCCGAGAGGTGCGCCTCGCGGTCACGGTCGACCCCGCGCTCGCCGGCAACGACAGCGAGGCGGCGGTCGAGGGTGCGGGGGGTGCCAGCGCCGACGACTCCGCGCCGACGCCGGACCGCGGCGATGAGGGTCAGCGCGGTGAGCCCACCGACCAGCCGGCTGACCGGGGTGAGCACGCTCGGCACGACGGCATCGGGCAGAACGGGTCGGCGACGCGGGCGCGCGGCCCGGTCGAGCCGTCGAGGCTGAACCCCAAGTACACGTTCGACACCTTCGTGATCGGCTCGAGCAACCGGTTCGCCCACGCTGCGGCGGTCGCGGTCGCCGAGGCGCCGGCCAAGGCCTACAACCCGCTGTTCGTCTACGGCGAGAGCGGGCTGGGCAAGACCCACCTGCTGCACGCGATCGGCCACTACGCCCGCAACCTGTTCCCCGGCACCAAAGTGCGCTACGTGAGCTCCGAGGAGTTCACCAACGACTTCATCAACGCGATCCGCGACGACAAGACCGGGGCGTTCCAGCGTCGCTACCGCGACAACGACATCCTGCTGGTCGACGACATCCAGTTCCTGGAGAACAAGGAGCGGACGCAGGAGGAGTTCTTCCACACGTTCAACGCACTGCACGGCGCCAACAAGCAGGTCGTCATCACCTCTGATCGACCTCCCAAGCAGCTGTCCACCCTGGAGGACCGGCTGCGCAACCGGTTCGAGTGGGGACTGATCACCGACGTCCAGCCCCCCGACCTCGAGACCCGCATCGCCATCCTCCGCAAGAAGGCGGCTCACGAGCGGCTCAACGCTCCGCCTGAGGTGCTGGAGTACATCTCGAGCAAGATCCAGTCGAACATCCGCGAGCTCGAGGGCGCGCTGATCCGGGTGACCGCGTTCGCGAGCCTCAACCGCACCCCGGTCGACCTCTCGCTCGCCGAGATCGTGCTCAAGGACCTCATCCCCGAGCATGGGGGTCCGGAGATCACTGCCGCCACGATCATGGCGTCGACCGCGCAGTACTTCGGGATGTCGATGGAGGACCTCTGCGGGTCCTCCCGGTCGCGCGTGCTGGTGACCGCAAGGCAGATCGCGATGTACCTCTGCCGCGAGCTCACCGACCTGTCGCTGCCCAACATCGGGCAGATGTTCGGCGGCCGCGACCACACCACGGTCATCCACGCCGACCGCAAGATCCGCGGACAGATGTCGGAGCGCCGCGCGACGTACAACCAGGTGG
>JBKJTJ010000150.1:0-4072 GCA_046590855.1 Actinomycetota bacterium | reverse complement strand
CGCAAGAAGGCGATCCAGGAGCGGATGACCGCACCGGACGACGTGATGGAGTACATCGCCAGCCGGATCTCGACGAACATCCGCGAGCTCGAGGGTGCGCTGATCCGGGTGACCGCGTTCGCGAGCCTGAACCGCCAGCTGGTCGACCTGCCGCTGGCCGGGATCGTGCTCAAGGACCTGATCCCCAACGAGCACGGGCCCAAGATCACCGCCGCCATGATCATCGGGCAGACCGCCGGGTACTTCGGGCTGACCATCGACGACCTGTGCGGAGCCTCGCGCTCACGGGTGCTGGTCAACGCCCGGCAGATCGCGATGTACCTGTGCCGTGAGCTCACCGACCTGTCGCTGCCCAAGATCGGCCAGCAGTTCGGCGGCCGCGACCACACCACCGTCATGCACGCCGAACGCAAGATCCGCCAGCTGATGGCCGAGCGCCGCAGCATCTTCAACCAGGTCACCGAGCTGACCAACCGGATCAAGCAGCAGAGTCGCTGAGCCCGAATTCCGGAAATGCGGCAATTCCGGCGAAGGCGTTGACGGCACGGTCGCCTGGCTGCTACGCCGCTCCACACCCTGGGGACAACTCTGTGGACGACCGTGGACGACGCGCACCCGGCGGTGGGCGACCGCCGTAGGTCCACCGCCCGGCCGGCCGAGGGCAAAGCTCACCCACAGCCGGTCCACACCCCGACGGCACGCTGACCAGGGCCGACGCTGCTCGTCCCCAGGGTGCACAGGACCGATGACGATGACGAGTACCTCCATGTCAGCGATCTCCCGCGAACGACTGGGAGTGCCGTTCTGTGGATGCGCTCCCGGGTGGGCCCTGCTGGTTCCACGGACCTGCGCCGACGACTAGGGTCGTCAGACGGTCATCGCGTCCGTTGCGGCATGATCCGCATGGCAGCACCCACGCGTCCGACGTCAGAAAGGTCCGGTGGCCGGTGAAGTTCCGCGTTGAGCGTGACGTCCTCGCCGAGGCGGTGACCTGGGCCGCCCGCGGGCTGCCCACGCGCCCTCCCGTGCCCGTGCTGGCGGGGGTGCTGCTGGAGGCCGATGGCGCCGGCACGCTCACCCTGTCCGCGTTCGACTACGAGGTCAGCGCCCGCGTCAGCGTCGCCGCCGACGTCGGCGAGGGTGGCACCGTCCTGGTCTCGGGCCGTCTGCTGGCCGACATCTCGCGCAACCTGCCGGCCAAGCCGGTCGACGTCGTGACCGACGGCGCCAAGGTGACCGTCACCTGCGGTGCCTCGCGCTTCACGCTGCTGACCATGCCGGTGCAGGACTACCCGGCGCTGCCGGCGATGCCGCAGGCCGCTGGCACGGTGGCCGGTGACGTGTTCACCCTCGCGGTCGCCCAGGTGACCACCGCGGCAGGCCGCGACGACACCCTGCCGATCCTGACCGGCGTCCGGGTCGAGATCGAGGGGTCGACGATCACCCTGCTGGCCACCGACCGCTACCGGCTCGCGATGCGCACCCTGCCGTGGAACCCCGACGCGGCCGACGCCTCGGCCGTTGCCCTGGTGCCGGCCCGCACCCTCAGCGACACCGCCCGCGCGCTCGGGGCCAGTGCCGACGTCCAGATCGCGTTGGGTCGCACCGGTGGCGGCGAGGGCCTGATCGGGTTCGAGGCCGGCCAGCGACGCACGACCTCGCGGCTGCTGGACGGCGAGTACCCGAAGGTCACCTCGATCTTCCCGACCACCACCGAGACCGCCGCCGTGCTGACCACGGCCTCGCTGGTCGAGGCGGTCAAGCGGGTGGCGCTGGTCGCCGAGCGCAACACCCCGGTGCGGCTGAAGTTCACCGACGGGCAGCTGACGATCGAGGCCGGTCAGGGTGAGGACGCCCAGGCCAGCGAGGCGATCGAGGCCAGCCTCACCGGCGCCGACATCGAGATCGCGTTCAACCCGCAGTACCTGCTGGACGGCCTGGCCGCCCTGCACCAGCCGTGGGCCACGTTCGCCTTCACCCAAGCCACCAAGCCGGCGCTGCTCACCGGCCAGGAGGCCGCCGACGCCGCGACCGACGACAGCTTCCGCTACGTGCTCATGCCGGTGCGACTCGCCGGCTGAGCGGACAAGGACTCGCCATGCACCTCGGACTCATCGGGCTGGGCAAGATGGGCGGCAACATGCGCGAGCGTCTGCGCGCCGCCGGTCACGAGGTCGTGGGCTACGACCGCAACCGCGAGATCAGCGACGCCGACTCTCTCGCGGCCATGGTGCAGGCGCTGCCGTCCCCGCGCCTGGTCTGGGTGATGGTGCCCGCCGGTGAGGCCACCCGCGCCACCGTCGCCGAGCTCGCCGACCTGCTCGAGCCGGGCGACCTGGTGATCGACGGCGGCAACTCGCGGTGGACCGACGACACCGTCAACGCCACGGCGCTGGACGCCCACGGTGTGCGCTACCTGGACTGCGGTGTCTCGGGTGGGGTGTGGGGCAAGGACAACGGGTACGGGCTGATGGTCGGCGGCGACGCCGCTGATGTCGAGCGGGCGATGCCGGTCTTCGACGCGCTGCGCCCCGAGGGCCCGCGCGAGGAGGGCTTCGTCCACGCCGGCGCCGTCGGGGCCGGGCACTACACGAAGATGGTGCACAACGGCATCGAGTACGGGCTGATGCAGGCGTACGCCGAGGGGTACGAGCTGCTTGCCGCCAAGGACCTGGTCACCGACGTGCACGGCGCGTTCAAGGCCTGGACCCGCGGGACTGTCGTCCGCTCGTGGCTGCTCGACCTGCTGGTCAAGGCGCTCGAGGAGGACCCCGGCCTGGCGGAGATCAGCGGGTACACCCAGGACTCCGGCGAGGGTCGGTGGACCGTCGAGGAGGGCATCGCGAACGCCGTGCCTATGCCGGTGATCTCCAGCGCGCTGTTCGCCCGGTTCGCCTCGCGGCAGACCGAGTCCCCCGCCATGCAGGCGGTCTCGGCGCTGCGCAACCAGTTCGGCGGCCACGCGACCACGGCCGCCGAGTCGGTCAGCGCGGGGCCGTCGTCCGGCACCGGCTCGACCAGCTGAGTCGTGCACGTCGCCCACCTGTCGCTGATCGACTTCCGCAGCTACGCCGGGGTCGAGCTGGCACTGGGGCCAGGGGTCACGGCCCTGGTGGGGCCGAACGGCCAGGGCAAGACCAACCTGGTCGAGGCCGTCGGCTACGTCGCCACCTTGACCAGCCACCGGGTCTCGACCGACGCCCCCCTGGTGCGCTCGGGCGCCGAGCGGGCGATCGTGCGCGCCGCGGTGGTGCGCGACGACCGCTCGACGCTGGTCGAGATCGAGATCACCCCAGGGCGGGCCAACCGCGCGCGGATCAACCGCGGACCGGTCCCCCGCGCCCGCGAGGTGGTCGGGTTGCTGCGCACGGTGCTGTTCGCCCCCGAGGACCTCGCCCTGGTCAAGGGCGACCCCGGTGAGCGGCGCCGGTTCCTGGACGACCTGCTCACGGCCCGCTCGCCGCGCTTCGGCGGCGTCCGCGCCGACTACGACCGCGTCCTCAAGCAGCGGACGGCGCTGCTGAAGTCCGCCGGCTCGGCGATCCGCCGCGGCTCGGGTGACGTGCGCACGCTGGACGTCTGGGACACCCACCTGGCGAACGCGGGGGCCGAGCTGCTCGCCGGCCGGCTGCGGCTGGTCGACGACCTGACCGCACCGGTCGCCGCGGCGTACGCCCAGGTCAGCGACAAGCAGGGCGACGCCGTCATCGCCTACCGGAGCGCGCTCGGCGACGACCTGGTCGACGCCGTCCGCGACGCGCCGTCGGGTGGCCGCGAGCTGCTGCAGGCGCGGCTGCTCGAGGCCACCGGCCGGATGCGCCCGCAGGAGCTCGACCGCGGCGTGTGCCTGGTCGGTCCGCACCGCGACGACCTGGTGCTCTCGCTCGGCGACCTGCCGGCCAAGGGGTACGCCAGCCACGGGGAGTCGTGGTCGTACGCCCTGGCGCTGCGGTTGGCGTCCTACGAGCTGCTGCGGCACGAGGGGGGCGGCGACCCGGTGCTGGTTCTCGACGACGTGTTCGCCGAGCTGGACGTCGGGCGCCGCGAGCGCCTCGCCGCCCTGGTCAGCGGC
>JBKJTJ010000064.1:0-3991 GCA_046590855.1 Actinomycetota bacterium | reverse complement strand
GGCCCTGGCCAACAGCCTCACCGTCCCCGGTTCGGCCACGATGCTCGGGACGCCGGTCGACCTGTCGCGCGTCGACGTGGACTCCTACGTCATCGCCGGCGTCGCCGACCACATCTGTCCGTGGCAGTCCTGCTACGCGACGACCCAGCTGCTCGGCGGCTCGACCCGCTTCGTCCTGTCGACCGCCGGTCACATCGCCTCGCTGGTCAACCCGCCCACCAACGCCAAGGCCACCTACCGCACCCACCCGTCCAACCCGGCCGACCCCGAGCGGTTCCTTCGCGAGGCCGACACGGTGCAGGGCACCTGGTGGGTGGACTACGCGGCGTGGCTGGAGCCGCGCAGCGGCGGTGACAAGGCCCGTCCCCGGGCGCTGGGCAACGCCCGGCACCGGGTCGGCGCGCCCGCGCCCGGCACGTACGTGTTCGACCGGTGAGCGCCCGCGACGAGGTCACCCGCACGGTCACGCTGCACGGGTTCGAGATCCGGGTGCGGGTGCGACCGGGTGCCCCGGGCCGCACCCCGCTGCTGCTGTGCTGCGGCATCGGCGCCGGCTTCGAGGCGTTCACCCCGTTCGTCGACGCCCTCGACCCCGACATCGGCGTGATCCGCTTCGACGTCCCCGGCGCGGGCGCCTCACCCCCCGGCGCGCTGCCGATCGGGTTCCCCGGCAACGCGTTCCTGGTCTCGCGGCTGATCAGCGCCCTCGGTCACCGGCGGGTCGACGTCCTCGGGCTCTCGTGGGGCGGCGGGCTGGCCCAGCAGCTCGCGCTGCAGCACCGCGGACGGGTGCGGCGCCTGGTGCTGGTCAGCACCGGCACCGGCATGACCATGGTGCCTGGGCGTCCCGAGGTGCTCGTGAAGATGCTGACGCCGCGACGGTTCCGCGACGTCGAGTACGCCGCGTCGCTGGCCGGCACCCTGTACGGCGGGAGCTCGCGCACGCACCCGGGTCAGGTGCGCCGCGTCCTCGGCGACAGCACCCGGGTGGGCTCGCAGCGGGGATACGCCCACCAGCTGCTGGCGATCGCCTGCTGGAGCAGCCTGCCGGTGCTGCCCCTGGTCACCACGCCCACCCTGATCCTCAGCGGTGACGACGACCCGATCATCCCCCTGGTCAACGCGCGTGTGCTGCACCGGCTGATCCGCGGTTCGCGTCTGCACGTCTACGCCGGTGGTCACCTCACCCTCGTCACCGACGTCGAGGTGCTGACCCCGGTGATCACCCGGTTCCTGCACCCCGACCTGGCCCACATCCCAGCGACACCGAAGGAGCGACCGTGACCGACCTCACCGCACCCGGCCCCGCGCCGTCCGCCGACTTCTACGACTTCACCGACCTGCTCGACGAGGACGACCGCGCGTTCCTGGACCGGGTGAGGAGGTTCATGCACGAGCAGGTGCAGCCGGTCATCACCCACCACTGGTCGAGGGCGTCGTTCCCACACGACCTGGTGCCGGCCTTCGCGGCACTGGAGACATCGGGACTCGCGTACTCCGGCAACGGGTGCGGTGGTCGCAGACCTCTGCTGGACGGCATGGTCGCGATGGAGCTGGCCCGCGTCGACCCGTCGTTCGCCACCTTCAACGGCGTGCACGGCGGGCTGGCCATGGGCTCGATCCACCTGTGCGGGTCGCAGGAGCAGAAGCAGCGGTGGCTGCCCGCGATGGCCCGCATGGACCTGATCGGCGCGTTCGGGCTCACCGAGCCGGACGTCGGGTCGGGGGCCTCAGGCGGCCTGGCGACGTCCGCGCGCCGGGACGGCGACGGCTGGGTGCTGGACGGGCAGAAGACCTGGATCGGCAACGCCACCTTCAGCGACCTCACGGTGATCTGGGCCCGCGACGTCGACGACAAGCAGGTCAAGGGTTTCGTCGTCACGAACGACTCCCCCGGTTTCAGCACCGAGAAGATGGAGGACAAGATCGCGCTGCGCGTCGTGCAGAACGCGCGGATCACCCTGGACGGCGTGCGCGTGCCCGAGAGCGACCGGCTGCAGAACGCGAACTCGTTCTCCGACACCGCGAAGGTGCTCAAGCTGACCCGCGCCGGGGTCGCCTGGATGGCGATCGGCTGCGCGATGGGTGCCTACGACAACGCGCTGGCCTACTCGACGCAGCGCCAGCAGTTCGGTCGACCGATCGCGGGATTCCAGCTGGTGCAGGACCTGCTGGTCAAGATGCTCGGCAACATCACCTCGTCGATGGCGCTGTGCGTGCGACTGGCCCAGCTGCAGGAGCGCGGCTCCTACCGCGACGAGCAGTCGGCGCTGGCGAAGGCGTTCTGCACGGTGCGCATGCGCGAGACGGTCGGCATGGCCCGCGAGCTGATGGGCGGCAACGGGATCCTGCTGGAGCACAACGTCGGGCGGTTCGTCGCCGACGCCGAGGCGATCTACTCCTACGAGGGCACCCGCGAGATCAACACGCTCATCGTCGGCAAGGCCATCACCGGGGTCAGCGCCTTCGTCTGAGCGGACACGTCAGCGGGCGTCGGCCGGGTGCGCGGCCGGCTCGGTGGACTCGGCGTCCGCACCGGCCGGGCCCTGCTCGAGCTGAACCAGGACGGTGGCGATCCGGTGACGGCGCCCCGCCGGCCGCTCGGCCACCAGCTCGAGGCCGTCGACGACGGCGCGCGCGCCGGGGATCGGCACCCGGCCGAGCGCCTTGGCCAGCAGCCCCCCGACGGTGTCGACGTCCTCGTCCTCGATCTGCAGGCCGAACAGCTCGCCGAGGTCGTCCAGGTGCAGGTTCGAGCGCACCCGCACCCGCCCGTCGTCCAGGTGCTCGACCGGGGTGTCCTCGCGGTCGTACTCGTCGGTGATCTCACCGACGATCTCCTCGATGACGTCCTCGATCGTGACCAGACCGGCCGTGCCGCCGTACTCGTCGACGACGACCGCGACGTGCGACTGGTCGCGCTGCATCTCGCGCAGGAGGTCGTCGACCGGCTTGCTCTCGGGCACGAAGTGCGCCGGGCGCATCACGTCGCGCACCGGGACGCTGAGCTCGGCGGCGGCGTCCGAGAACACCCGCCGGGTGACGTCCTTGAGGTACAGCACCCCTTGCACGTCGTCCGGGCCGTCGTCGACGACGGGGATGCGCGAGAAACCCGAGCGCAGGAACAGCGACAGCGCCTGACGCAGCACCTTGTCGTGGTCGATGACGACCATGTCGGTGCGTGGCACCATCACCTCCCGCACGATGGTGTCGCCGAGCTCGAACACCGAGTGCAGCATCTGCTGCTCGCCGGCCTCGATGACCTCGTTCTCGCCCGCGAGGTCGACCAGGTCGCGCAGCTCGGCCTCGTCGTTGAACGGCCCGTCACGGTAGCCGCGGCCGGGCGTGACGGCGTTGCCGAGCGCGACGAGCAGCCGGGTCACCGGGCCGAGCAGTCGCGCCAGCCATCGCAGCAACCCCGCCGTGCCCAGGGCGACGGCCTCGGCGTGCTGACGGCCAAGGGTGCGCGGGCTGACCCCGACCAGGACGAACGAGGCCACCACCATCACCGCGGCAGCCACCACCAGGGCCACCCAGCGCCGCTCGAACACGCCCGCGCAGGTGATCGTCACCAGCACGGCCGCGAACGACTCGCAGACCACCCGGACGAACGTCGACACCGACAGGAACCGGCCGCTGTCGTCGAGCACCTGCACGAGGGCGGCGGCACCGCGGCGGCCGTCGTCCGCCAGCTGCGCGGCGCGCGTGCGTGAGACGCGGCCCAGTGACGCTTCTGCGGCCGCCAGCAGCGCCGCGGCCAGCACCAGCAGCACCGCGAGGACGGCCAGCCGCGCCTCGGGGGCGGTCATCCCGGGCCGGCAGTGGCGCCGGCGGCGGACCCGGAGCCGCGGCCGGCCAGGTAGGTCAGCAGGAGCCGGCGCTGCAGGTCGAACATCTCCTTCTCCTGCTCGGGCTCGGCGTGGTCGAACCCCAGCAGGTGCAGGATGCCGTGCGTCGTCAGCAGCAGCAGCTCCTCCTGCGTCGCGTGCCC
>JBKJTJ010000011.1:0-12603 GCA_046590855.1 Actinomycetota bacterium | reverse complement strand
GAGCTCACCTACGCGTGCAACCTCTCGTGCGTGCACTGCCTGTCGTCGTCCGGACGGCGCGACCCGCGCGAGCTGACGACGGCGCAGTGCGAGGCGGTGATCGACGAGCTGCAGCGGATGCAGGTCTTCTACGTCAACGTCGGCGGCGGTGAGCCGACGGTGCGCGAGGACTTCTGGCACCTGCTGGACTACGCGGTCGCCCACCAGGTGGGGGGGAAGTTCTCGACCAACGGGATACGGCTGACTCCCGACCGTGCCGAGGTGCTCGCCCGCACCGACTACGTCGACGTGCAGGTCTCGCTCGACGGCGCCACCGCCGAGGTGAACGACCACGTCCGCGGCGTGGGGTCGTACGCGACGGCCATCCGCGCCCTCGACAACCTCGCCGCGGCGGGGTTCGAGGACGCCAAGGTCTCGGTCGTGGTCACCCGGCACAACGTCGGGCAGCTCGACGCGTTCAAGAAGATCGCCGACGACCACGGGGCCACGCTGCGGCTGACCCGGCTGCGCCCGTCCGGCCGCGGGGTCGACGTCTGGGACGAGCTGCACCCGACGGCCGCCCAGCAGCGTGAGCTGTACGACTGGCTGGTCGGCGCCGGCGAGAAGGTCCTGACCGGTGACTCGTTCTTCCACCTGGCCGGGTACGGCGAGTCCGCGATGCCGGGCCTGAACCTCTGCGGCGCGGGTCGGGTGGTCTGCCTGATCGACCCGATCGGTGACGTGTACGCCTGCCCGTTCGCCATCCACGACACGTTCCTCGCCGGCAACCTGTTGCGGGACGGCGGTTTCGGCCAGGTGTGGCGCACCTCCGAGCTGTTCGCCGACCTGCGCTCGCCGCAGACCTCGGGGGCGTGCACCCGGTGCCAGTTCTTCGACTCGTGCCGCGGCGGGTGCATGGCCGCCAAGTTCTTCACCGGCCTGCCGCTGGACGGCCCCGATCCCGAGTGCGTGCGCGGCTTCGGCGAGACCGCGCTCGCAGCCGACGACCGGGCCGCCACCATCGCGGCGCGTCGACCGACCGACGACCACTCGCACCGCACCGCGCCGGCCGTCCGGCGTCCGGTGCCGGTGCAGATCGGCACCCGACCCGGCCCGAGCGCTCCGCCGGTGTCCGCCTGCTCCGAGAGCCCGCTCGCGGGTTTCACCCGCGACTGAAGGAGCGACCTGACGTGGGAGCGTGGTTCGAGACGGTCGCCGAGGCCCAGCGCCGGGCGAAGAAGCGGCTGCCGCCGTCGGTGTACAGCGCGCTGCTGGCCGGGTTGGAGCAGGGGCTGTCGTACGACGACAACCTGGCTGCCTTCGCGCTGCTGGGTTTCGCCCCGCACGTGGCCGGCAGCTCGGCCGCGCGCGACCTGTCGACGACGGTGATGGGCCAGACCATCGACCTGCCGGTGCTGATCTCACCGACCGGCGTCCAGGCGGTGCACCCGGACGGCGAGGTGGCGGTGGCGCGCGCGGCCGCCGCCCGCGGCACGTTGATGGGGCTGTCGTCGTTCGCCAGCAAACCGGTCGAGGAGGTCACGGCGGCCAACCCCCGCACGCTCTACCAGACCTACTGGATGGGCGACCGCGACGCGATGGTGAGCCGGCTCGACCGGGCCCGGGCCGCCGGCTGCGTGGGCGTGATCGCGACGCTGGACTGGTCGTTCTCCAACGGCCGCGACTGGGGTAGCCCGACGATCCCCGAGAAGCTCGACCTCAAGGCGATGCTGCGATTCGCGCCCGAGGGGCTGCGCCGGCCGCGCTGGCTGGTCGACTTCGCCCGCAGCGGCAAGCTGCCCGACCTCACCGCGCCCAACCTGGCCGCGCCGGGCGAGCCCGCGCCGACGTTCTTCGGCGCCTACTACGAGTGGATGCAGACGCCTCCGCCGAGCTGGGACGACGTCGCCTGGCTGCGCTCGCAGTGGGACGGGCCGTTCATGCTCAAGGGCGTCTCGCGCGTGGACGACGCCAAGCGCGCCGTGCAGGCCGGCGCGACGGCGATCTCGGTGTCGAACCACGGCGGCAACAACCTGGACGGCACACCGGCGCCCATCCGGGCGCTGCCCGCGGTGGCGGACGCTGTAGGGCACGAGATCGAGGTGCTGCTGGACGGCGGCATCCGGCGTGGCTCGGACGTCGCCAAGGCGCTGGCGCTCGGCGCCCGCGCGGTGATGATCGGACGCGCCTACCTGTGGGGCCTCGCGGCGAACGGGCAGGCCGGCGTCGAGAACGTGCTGGACGTGCTGCGCGGCGGCCTGGACTCCACCGTGCTCGGGCTCGGGCTGTCCGCGGCGCGCGACCTGCGGCCCAGTGACGTGCTCGTGCCGCCGGGCTTCACCCGGGCGCTGGGGGTCGACGCGACCCCGTGAGCGCCCTGCCATGAGCACCGCGCGATGAGCTCCCCCCGATGAGCACGGCGCTGGGTGAGTCGACCTGGCCCGATCTGCCGGCCCGCCCGCTGGTGCTCGTGCCGGTCGGGTCGACCGAGCAGCACGGACCCCACCTGCCGACGTCCACCGACACCCTCGTGGCGACGGCCACCGCGGAGGGGCTGTCACGGGTGCTCGCGAGTGCCGAGCACCCGGTGCTCGTCGCACCCCCGCTCGCCTACGGCTCCAGCGGTGAGCACCAGGGGTTCGCCGGCACGGTGTCGATCGGCGCGGACGCGCTGCACCTCGTGATCATCGAGCTGGTGCGGTCGCTGTCAACCTGGGCCGGCCGCGTCGTCCTCGTCAACGGGCACGGGGGCAACGTCGACCCGCTGTCCCGCGCCGTGACCCAGCTGCGACGCGAGTCGCACGACGTGGCCTGGGTGCCGTGCACGGTGGGCGGTGGTGACCTCCACGCGGGCTTCACCGAGACCTGCCTGGTGATGCACCTGGCTCCGCACCTGGTGCGGCTCGAGCGCGCGGTGGTGGGCAACGTCGCCACGCTGGCCGAGCTGATGCCCGCTCTGACCACCGCCGGGGTGCGGGCGGTATCGGCGTCCGGTGTGCTGGGCGATCCCATCGGCGCCAATGCCGCCGAGGGCGAGCGGCTGCTGGGCGCGATGGTGGGCGCGGCCGCGCGGCGCCTGTCCGTCGGGGCACCGGACGGCCGCGGCTGCCTCGTCGTGCCGTCCGAGCGGGCGGCGTCGTGACCGACCGCCGGGTCGCACTGGTCACCGGAGCGGCGCGGGGGATCGGTGCCGCGAGCGTGGCGGCGCTGGTGGCCCAGGGGTACGCCGTCGTGGCGGTCGACTCGTGCGCGGGCGAGGGCCCTGCGCGGCCGGACCCCGTGGCGTACCCGCTCGCGACCCGCGACCAGCTGGAGGCGGTCGGTGCGGCCGGCGGCGGCGCCGTGCTGACCCGGGTGGCCGACGTCCGCGACCGGGCGGCGATGCAGGACGCCGCGCAGCTGGCGGTGGACGAGCTCGGACGCCTCGACGCCGTCGTCGCGGCCGCGGCAGTGATGGCGGGAGGGTCGCCGCTGTGGCAGACCCCCGACGACGAGCTGGACGCGCTGTGGCAGGTCGACGTGCGCGGGGTGTGGACCACGGCGGCCGTGACGGTGCCGCTCATGCTCGCTGGGCCGGCCCCCGGCGGCTGCCGGTTCGTCGCGCTGGCTTCCGCGGCCGGGGCGCACGGCCTGTTCCGGCTCGCCGCGTACTCGGCTGCCAAGCACGCCGTCGTCGGGCTGGTGAAGGGGCTGGCCGCCGATCTCGTCGGCACCGGAGTCACAGCGGTGGCCGTCTCGCCCGGCAGCACCCGTACCGACATGCTGACCGCGACCGCCGCCCTGTACGGCGAGAGCGACGTCGAGGGGTTCGCCGCCTCGACGCTGGTGCGCCGGCTGCTCGAGCCGGACGAGATCGCCGCGACCGTCGCCTTCTGCTGCTCGGTCGCGGGCGGCGTCCTGAACGGCTCGGTCGTCCAGGCGGACGGCGGGTTCACCCCGTGACCGCGCCGCCGCTGCAGGCGCTCGACACCGTGGTCGTGCTCAGCCGGCACACGCGGGTGCGGGACGGCGGCACCACCCTGGTCGGCGGGTCGCCCACCCGCGTGCTGCACCTGACCGAGTCGGCCGCGCAGCTGCTCGACGGCGGCACCCTGCGGGCGACCACGCCGGTCGCGCGCGCCCTGGCCGAGCGGCTGGTCGAGACGGGTCTGGCGAACCCCGTGCTGGCCTCGCTGCCCGAGGTCGCCGCCGACTCGGTGACGGTCGTGGTGCCGGTGCGCGACCGGCCGGCCCAGCTCGACCGGCTGCTCGCCGCGCTGGGGCGCACGCTGTGCGTCCTCGTGGTGGACGACGCCTCACACGAACCGGCCGCAGTAGCGAAGGTCGTTGCCGCGCACGGCGCGACGCTGCTCCCGCTGAGCGCGAACGTCGGACCAGCGGGCGCCCGCAACGCGGGACTGGCGCGGGTGCGCACGCCCTACGTCGCGTTCGTGGACTCCGACGTCGTCGCGACGGCGGACGCGATCACCACGCTGCTGCGGCACTTCGCTGATCCCCGGGTCGCGCTGGTCGCGCCCCGGGTGACGCCCCTGGCCGGGCAGCCGCGCAGCCGGGTGGCGGCGTACGAGGGGGCGAGGTCCTCGCTTGATCCGGGACCCGACCCGGCGCTGGTGCGCCCGCGATCACGGGTGTCGTGGGTGGCCACGGCGTGCGTGGTCGCGCGGGTCTCGGCCCTGGGCGGGGGTTTCAGCGACGAGCTGCGGGTGGCCGAGGACGTCGACCTGGTGTGGCGGCTGTGCGCCGACGGCTGGCGGGTTCGGTACGAGCCAGACGTGCGCGTCGAGCACGAGCACCGCGCCGAGCTGGTCGCGTGGATGAGCCGCAAGGCGTACTACGGCACCGGGGCTGCGCTGCTGGCCGACCGGCACGGTGCCCTGGTGGCACCGGCGGTGCTGGCGCCGTGGAGCGTGCTGGCCGTGGGCGCCGCGCTGTGCCAGCGCTGGTGGTCGGCGCCGGTGGTGGCGGTGACCTGCGCCGCCGTGACGGCGCGGATCGCCCGGCGGGTGCCGCGCAGCCGTCGTCCGGTGCGGCTGGCCGCGACGCTGACGCTGACCGGCCTGGGGGCGGCGTCCGGCCAGGCCAGCGCCCTGATGCTGCGGCACTGGTGGCCGGTGACCCTCGTCGCGTGCCTCGTGTCGGGCCGCGCGCGGCGCGCGGTCGTCATCGCCGGGCTGGTCGACGCGGCTGTCGAGCACCGCCGGACGGCGCCGCCGCTCGCTTTCGCGCCGTTCCTGCTGGTGCGTCGTCTGGACGACGTCGCGTACGGCGCGGGCGTGTGGGCCGGCGCCGTCCGGGCCCGCTCGGCGCGCGCGCTCGTGCCCGACCTGACCACCTCGAGACGGAGCCGCCGTGAGCCTGCCCAGCCCTGAGCGGCCGACCATCGAGCGGTCGACCATCGAGCGGCCGACCATCGAGCGGCCGACCGTCGACGCAGGTGGGCAGCGCGAGCCGATCGCCCAGTCGTGGCACCGCGTGCAGCGCAGCGGTCTGGCCGCCGACGCGACGCTGGGCCACGCCCCCACGACCGACGTCGACGCGACCAGCCCGCTGATGCTGGCGGCGGCACCGGTGCTGGAGCAGCTCGAGCACCGCCTGCGGGACACCAGGTACAGCCTGCTGCTGGCCGACCGCGACTGCCGGATCGTGCGCCGCTGGTGCGACGACCGACGCGCGGAGTCGCTGTTCGACGACCTCGGCGCCCGCACCGGCGCGAGCTTTCGCGAGGAGGTCGTCGGCACCAACGCCCTCGGCACCGCGCACGAGCTGCGCACCGGGGTCCGCGTCCACGCGGGCGAGCACTACGCGCACCAGCTGCAGCCCTTCAGCTGCTACGGCCACCCCATCTGGCACCCGGTCACCCGGCGGCTCGAGGGGGTGCTCGACATCACCGGCCTGGCGGCCGACGCCAACCCGCTGCTGGCGCCCCTGATCGCGCGCGCCGTCGAGGACATCGAGCAGCGGCTGCTCGACGGCACGCGCACGTCGGAGCGGGCGCTGCTCGCCGCGTTCCAGTCGGCGTCCGGCCGTCGTCAGCGGGTGCTCGTGGCGATCGGCGAGAACGTCGTGCTCTCGAACCGCGCGGCGCTGGACCTGCTCGACCCCCGCGACTACGCGCACCTGCGGGCCCTTGGCGACGCCGGGCGCACCTCGATGGCGCTGGCCGGCGGGGCGGTCGTCACGGTCACTGTCAGCCGGGTCGAGGGGGCCGGCGGGGGCGCGCTGTTCACCATCGAGCCGCCTGACCCGCGGCGCACCCGGGCACCGGGCCCGCTGCGCCTGGTGACCGGGCTGCCGCTGCTGGTGAGCGGTCCGCCGGGCAGCGGACGCACCTCGCGGGCCCGGGCCGCAGCCACCCGCGACCCGGTGGTGGTCCTGGACGGTGGCGCGGCCGCGGATGGCGCGCTCGCGTGGGGTCGCCGGCTGCGCGACCTGCTGACCGGCGGGGAGGGCACCGTCGTCGTCGACGGGATCGACACGCTGCCCGAGCGGCTGGTGACCCAGGTGCTCGAGAGCCTCGCGTCGACGACCCGCCCCGACCTGGTGCTGACCAGCGGCCCGCGGGACGAGCTGAGCGGCGCGGCCCTCACGCTCGCCAGCGCCTGCGTCCACCAGGTCGAGCTGGCCCCGCTCGCCCAGCGCGGCAGCGAGATGCAGGACCTCGCCGCCCACGCCGTTCGCCTCGCGAACCCCGCGGCACGGCTGCGGCTGACCCCGAGCGTCATCGAGGCGCTCGCAGCCCAGAGCTGGCCCGGCAACCTGCACGAGCTGCGCGCGGTGATGGCGGACGTCGTCGCCCACCGGTCGACCGGCGACGTGGTGCTCGCCGACCTACCAGCGGCGTACCGCACCACGGCCCGAGCCGGGCTGAGCGGGCTGCAGCGCGCCGAGCGGGCCACGATCGTGCGGGTGCTCGGGGAGTGCGACGGCAACAAGGCGCGGGCCGCGCGCGAGCTGGGCCTGAGCCGGACCACCCTGTACGCGCGGATGCGGGTGCTGCGGATCAGCACCTGGTGAGCGGTTCGATTCGCAGCCATCCGCAGGCTCGCGCCCTTGCGTCGCGCGGTCAGGCCGTGGCCGGGTCCCAGTCGTAGAACCCGTGCCCGCTCTTGCGGCCCAGGTGGCCCTGGTCGACCAGCTGCACCAGCAGGGCCGGCGGGGTGAACCGCGGGCCCAGCTCGCGCTCGAGGTAGCGCGCGATGCCCAGGCGCACGTCCAGCCCGACGAGGTCGGTGAGCCGCAGCGGGCCGGTGGGGTGCCCGTAGCCCAGGGTCATCGCGGCGTCGATGTCAGCGGCCGAGGCGACACCCTCCTCGACCATCCGGATCGCCTCCAGGCCCAGCGTCACCCCCAGCCGGCTGCTGGCGAACCCGGGGGAGTCGCGGACGACGACGGGCGTCTTGCCGATCTGGTGCACCCACGCGACGGCGTGCGCGCGCAGGTGCGGCGAGGTCGCCGTGGCGATGACGACCTCGACCAGCCGGCTGGCCGGCACGGGGTTGAAGAAGTGCAGACCGAGCAGCCGCTCGGGGTGGGCCAGGGCGTGCGAGAGCGTGTCGAGGCTGATGCTGCTGGTGTTCGAGGCGATCACCGTGGTGGGCCGCACGGCGTCCTCGACCCGGCGCAGGGTCGCGAGCTTGAGGTCGAGGTCCTCGGGGACGGCCTCGATGACCAGCTCGGCGTCCGCGAGGTCAGAGCTGTCGCTGGTGCAGCGCAACCGGGTCAGCACGTCGTCCGGGTCGGTGACGACCCCTCGCTCTGCGCTGGCCCGCACGGTTCGCGCGACCCGGGTGCGCGCCGCGTCGGTTGCGGTCTCGTCGCGCTCGACGACGGTGACCTCGCAGCCCGCCAACAGCAGCGCGTGCGCGATCCCGGCGCCCATCCGACCGCCGCCGACCACCGCGCAGCGCCGGGGCAGCCGGTGGGTGAGCTCGTCGGCGTCCGTCATGTCAGTGCTCTCTTCCTCGTGCGCCGGGCGGTGCGGCGCTCACGATGGCACACGCGTTGCGTCGCATCGTTTGCGTGCGTCGCACCCATCGGCCACAGTTCAGCGACGCGGGTGGCCCGCGGACCCACGGACGAGGAGCGGAAGACCATGGCGGTGCGGTGCCACGTGATGCTGGTGCACGGGGCCTGGCACGGGGGGTGGGCCTGGGACCCCCTGATCCCGCACCTGCTCGGGGCCGGGCTGGACGTCGAGGTCGTCGACCTGCCGAGCGCGGGCCGCGGGGGTGACCTGGCTGCCGATGCGACGGTCGTGCGCGACGCGCTGCGGGCGAACCCCTGGCCGACCGTGCTGGTCGGGCACTCGTACGGGGGCATCGTCGTCAGCGAAGCAGCCGCGGGCGAGCCGAATGTGATGAGCGTGATCTACCTCGCGGCGTTCATGCTCGACACCGGTGAGTCGCTGCTCGGGGCACTCGGGGGCCAGTCGCCGAGCTGGATCGAGGTCGACGCCGAGGCCGGGGTCAGCCGGGTGCCCGACCCGGTGCCCGTGTTCTACGCCGACCTGCCGGACGTCGTGGCGCAGGGCTACGCGAGCCGACTCAGTGACCAGTCCCTCGCGTCCTTCGCCTCCCCGCAGACCGCGGCCGCCTGGCAGGACGTGCCGTCGGTGTACGTCGCGTGCACCCAGGACCGGGCCATCCCCTACGCGGCGCAGCAGGCGATGTCGGCCCGGGCGCGTGTGGTGTACACCCTCGACAGCTCGCACTCGCCGTTCGCATCGCACCCGGACGAGGTTGCGTCGATCATCGCCACCGCAGCAGGCTGAGGCCCCGTCGACGAGAGGACCACCGATGATCTTCATCACCGCCAAGTTCCAGGTGCGCCACGAGGACGCCGAGCGCTGGCCGCAGATCAGCGCCGCGTTCACCGAGACCACTCGCAGCGAGCCCGGGTGCTTGTGGTTCGAGTGGTCGCGCAGCCTGGACGCCCCCGACGAGTACGTGCTGGTCGAGGCGTTCCGTGACGACGCCGCCGGCGCGGCGCACGTGAAGACCGACCACTTCTTCGCCGCCCAGCGCGAGCTGCCGCCGCACCTGGCGTCGACGCCGCGCATCGTCAACTTCTCGGTGCCGGGCGAGGACTGGTCGCTGCTGGGCGAGCTGGCCGTCGAGGGCTGATTCAGAACGGCGGCGGCAGTGGCGGCTCGGGCAGTCGCTCGTACTGGTGCCCGGTCGGTGTCGTCCAGACGAACCGGCCCTCGTGCGGGCAGTCGACCGACCAGCCGGGCAGGCTCTTGGCCAGGTGCCCGGCGCGGCACTGCGACGCCAGGTTGAGGTCGGACGTCGCGCCGTCCGGATCGGGGTCGGGCTCGGGCCCGCCGGGGAGCTCCGCAGGTGGTCGAGGTCGCAGTGCCAGGCGCTGACCCGGCCTCAGAAGGGTTCGATGCACCGCCCGTCGCGGGTGCGGACGAAGTCGGCGAGCGCCTGGGGCGGCCGGTAGCGGTCGTGCCGTAGTCGCGCACCAGCCCGCTCGCGGGGTCGGTCAGGATCCGCCGCCACGGCCACGACGACGTCGGTGCGCCAGACCTTGCCGGCACCCTGCTGAACCGGGCGCCCGTCGATCGTCGAGACGGTGCGTCCGAGGAGCAGGTCGACGAACGTGTCGGCCCGTCGGGCGTCGACCCGCCGAGGGTCGTCCGGGGTGTCCGCGGCATCGGCGAGCCCGCACAGGCGCTGCCAGATCGCGACCGAGTCGCCGACCGGAAGGTGCGCCTCCCACGAGACCATGCCGACGTCGACCTGGCGCCCGGAGCGCACGAAGCGCTCGCTGCGAGCGTTCAGCTCGCGGCGGCGGGCGAGGGCCGGGTCGGCGGCGATCACGAGCGCACGGAGTGCCGCGCGGGTCTGGGCGGCGGTGCGCAGGTGGGGGCGCGCCAGCACGGCGTCGGTGACCCGGCGGGCGTCGCCGACGCAGAGCAGGGCGGTCTCGTCGGCGATGCAGCGGGCCTTGGCGGTCGAGATCGCGCCCCGTGCCAGAGCGTCCAGCGCTGCCGGCAGGCGGCGGGTGAGCGACACGGCGTCCAGGACGAGCCCCCGAGCGGTGACGCGCGGCAGGTCGAGCGCGAGCGCCACCTCCGTGGAGGCCTGCTCGAAGACGGTGCCTAGCGGCTCGTCGGCGGCCGTCCGCGGCGCGCCGGGCTGCGGCTTGCCGTCGCGAGCCCACTTGCGACGCGGGTCGCGGTGGCGCGCCGCGAGCTCGACGACCGTTCACCCGTCGACGCCGGCCAGGGGTGGGAGCGCCGCGAGGGAGTGGACAGCGCCGGGATCGGTGCCCGCTCGTCGAGAGCGGGCGCCGCTGGCACCATCGTGAGTGCTCCTCGAACACGTGTTCTATCACATCCGACTCGGCTGGTGGGTCAAGGTCTGATGGAGCCGTGTGCATGAGCGGAGTCACTGGCGCCTGCCGGGTGGGTAGGCCGCGCAGATGGCGCCCCGGGCTAGCGTGGCCACACCGCCACGAAGGAGCCCGATGCCGACCCTGCTCGCCGCCGAGCCACCGTATGACGGCCCGCGCCTGCTGGGGTTCCTGGGCGCCCACGCGGTGCCCGGCGTCGAGCACTGGGACGGCTCGACGTACAGCCGCTCGCTGCAGACGCCGGACGGCGCGGTGGTCGTCACGATGACCGCGGAGCCGGATGGCGTCGTCGTCGACGGGACCACGGAAACCGCTGTGCTGCAACGACTCCAGCACCTGCTGGCCACGACCATCTCGACGGCGGAGGCGGAGCGCCACCTTGCCGACGACGCGGTGATCGGCGCGTCCGTGCGCGATCGGCCCGGTCTGCACGCGGCCGGCAGCGCCGACCACGGCGAGACGCTGGTGCGCACCGTCGTCGGACAGCAGGTGTCGCTAAAGGGCGCGCGTGCTGCGCTCGGCAAGATCAGCGCCGTCCTCGGTGAGCCCCTGCCGCGACCACGAGCCGGCGTGACCACCACGTTCCCGTCCATGGCCACGCTGGCGGCGCACGACCCGATGCTGATGCCGATGCCTCGGGCGCGGGGCCGCACGGTCATCGCCTGCGCGACGGCGGTCGTCACCGAGGGCGGTCTACCGCCGCGCGAACGGCTGCTCGAGCTACCGGGTGTCGGGCCGTGGACCGCCGACTACGTCGATCTGCGCTGCCACCAGGACCCGGACGTCTTCCTGCCGACCGACCTGGCGGTGCGCCGGGTGCTCGAGCGCGCCGGCCACGACGGTAGCCCTCGCGCCGCTGCAGAGCGCGCGAGCGCCTGGGCACCGCACCGCAGCACCGCGCTGATGCACCTGTGGGCGACCTACCTCGAGGCGGACGCCGCGTCCGTGAGGGCCGCGATGGTCATCGGGCGGCCGAGCAAGAAGCCCTGAGCCATATCGCACTGCATGTCCCGCAACGCTTCCAGCTGCTCGGACGTCTCGATGCCTTCCGCGACGACCGTGAGGTCGTGCGCGTGCGCGAGGTCGATGACGGCGCGCACGACGGCCCTGGACTTGCGGTCGGTGCACACGTTGGTCACGAACGACCGGTCGATCTTCATGAAGTCCAGGTCGAACCGGCTGAGGTAGCCGAGCGCGGAGTACCCCGTGCCGAAGTCGTCCAGGCCGATCTGGGCGCCGAGCTCACGCAGTCCGCGCAGGTGGGCAAGCAGCTGGGGGGTGGGCTCGGCGAGGCAGCCCTCGGTGATCTCGACGCGCAGCGCCCGCCCGGTGAGCCCGGAGTCGTCCAGCACGGCGGCGACGCGGTCGACGAGCCCGGGAGACTGCAGGCTGAGCGGGCTGAAGTTCGTGGCCAGCCCCAGCCCCGCCGTCGGCGCCTGACCGAGCACCTGGCGCACCGCCTTGGCGAACACCGCCAGGTCGAGGTCGACGATCAGACCGCTCTCCTCCGCCACCCCCACGAACTCCGAGGGCGGGATCACGATGCCCAGCCCGTCCATCCGGGCCAGGGCCTCGCACGAGGTGATCCGGTCCTGCGAGGCGTGGGCGCCGAGGGTGATGACCGGCTGGTAGAGCGGGAAGACGCTGCCGGTGCCGAGGGCGGCGCGCAGGCGCCCCTCCATGTCGAGCCGGCCGAGCACCTGCGAACGCAGCACCTCGTCGAAGTGGATGACGCGGCCGCCCCCGCTGGCCTGCCCGAACGAGACCGCGATCTCGGCCTGGCGGAACAGCTCGCTGGTCGAGTGGGCGACGCTGCGCATCGACAGCGCGCTGCCGACCGAGACGGTGACGTGCACGGCCTCGCTCATCCCGGTGAGCTCGTAGGGGCGGCTGAGCTCGGCGAAGGCCGTCTCGGCCAGGGCGGTCGTCTGCTCGGCGGTCGCCCGCTCCAGCACCAGCGCGAACTGGTCGGCGCCGAGCCGGCCGGGCGTGCGGTGCGAGCCGCCGAGCCGAGCCAGCCGGCGTCCGACCTCGATCAGCAGCAGGTCGCCTGCCGAAGGGCCGAACCGGTCGTTGACGTGGCTGAACCGGTCGACGTCGAGCAGCACCAGGCCGACCTCGAGCGGCTTGGGGCACTCCACGAGCGCCGTGCCGATCCGCTCGAGCACCTGGGCGCGGTTGGCCAGCTCGGTCAGCGAGTCGGTCATGGCCAGCCGACGGACGGCGGCCTCGGCCTCGCGCCGCTCGGTGACCTCCTGCGTGGTG
>JBKJTJ010000310.1:0-8056 GCA_046590855.1 Actinomycetota bacterium | reverse complement strand
CAGGCCGAGCAGCCCGACCAGGACGGCGGCCGCGACGATCGCGATGTCGGCGACGTTGCCCACGAACAGGCCGTGGTAGTCGATGAAGTCGACGACGTGGCCGCGGCCGACCCCCGGTTCGCGCAGCAGGCGGTCGGTGAGGTTGCCCAGCGCACCGCCGAGCAGCAGCCCGAGGGCCAGGGCCCAGCCGCGGCTGCCGAGGCGGCGGGCCGAGCGGACGACGACCACCACGACGACGACGGCGACGCCGGTCAGCACCCAGGTCAGCCCGGTCGCGATCGAGAACGCAGCCCCGGGGTTGCGGATGATGCGCAGCTGGACGAGCGTGCCGATCAGGGGCACCGGGTCGCCGGGCGTCAGGTGGCGGACGGCGAGTCCCTTGGTGACCTGGTCGACCAGGTAGACCAGCACCGCGACGAGCGCGAGCGCACGCACCAAGCGCACCCGGGCGGGCGCCGGAGCCTCGGTCAGCGTCGTTCCTGGCGTGATTTGCATGAGACGCACAGGGTCGCACGCGGGAAGGCCTGCAGCCGCATCTTGCCGACCGGCAGCCCGCACGACTCGCACACGCCGTACGTGCCGTCGGCGATCGCGGCGAGGGCGTGGACGCTCTGGTCGAGCATCTCGCGGCTGTTGTTCGCCAGCGAGATCTCCTGCTCGCGCTCGAAGGTCTTGGCGCCCGCGTCGGCCTGGTCGTCACCCGCACCGTCGCCGGAGTCGCGCAGCAGCTCGTGCAACCCCGTCTCGGCCGTCGCGATCTCGGCGCCCAGGCGAGCGACGTCGGCCTCGAGCGCCGCCTGCACCTCGGCCAGCTCGGCGGCCGTCCAGGGCGACTCGTCCTCGCGGACCTTCAGGGAGCGGGCCGCCGCGGGGCGGGCCGCTCGCGACGGCGCCTGCTCGCGCTCAGCCGGCGCAGGGGGGGTGGCGGTGGCCGCCTTCACGTCGGCGGCCTCGGCCGCAGCGGCCGAGGCGACCGCGGTCTTGGCCGGGGCGGCCTGCTTCGCCGCGGGCGACGTGTCCGCGGCCTTCTTCACGGCGGCCTTCTTCACGGCGGCCTTGGCCGGGGCGGCCTGCTTCACGGCGGCCTTGGCCGGGGCGAACTTGGCGGCGGCAACCTTGGCGGGCGCGGTCTTCTTCGCCGCTGCCTTGGCGGGAGCGCCCTTCGCCGGGGCAGCCTTCGTCGCCGCCGCCCTGGCGGGGGCGGACTTCGTCGCCGCCGCCCTGGTGGAGGCGGACTTCGTCGCTGCGGCCTTGGCCGGCGCGGTCTTCTTCGCCGCGGCGCTGGCGGGCGCGGGCTTGCCCACCGGGGCCTTCGCCGAGGCTGTGCTCCGGGTGCTGCGCCCCGCTGTGGTGCCGGCCGCTGCCACGGCCCGGTCGGCCCGACCTCGGCCCTGCGTGCTGCTGGTCATCGCCCCTCCAGGTGACCGCCGCCTCGCGATCGTCGCCGAATGATAGGTGCCGTACCTCACCACCGCGCCACACGCCACCACCAGTGAGCGGTGGTCACCTCCCCGCCATGCGCGCGACCGCCGGACGAACGTCGTCCGGCGGCCGCGGGCCGATCACGTGCTGGGTCGCGCTCAGCCCCCGAACGGGAAGCGCGGGGTCTCACCCGTCGGTGCGTCCTGACCGGTCTCGACGACCGTGGGCGTGCGTGAGGGCAGCCCCGGGGTGGACGGCGATCCAGCGGTGTCGGTAGCCGGAGCGCTGGACGCCGACCGCGTCCCGCCGCTGGCCGAGGTGCTCTCGAGATCGCGCAGCTGTGTCTCGAGGTAGGCCTTGAGCCGGCTGCGGTACTCGCGCTCGAACGAGCGCAGGTCCTCGACCTTGCGCTCGAGCACCTGGCGCTGGGACTCCAGGTCACCGAGGGTCTGACGCTGCTTCTCCTCGGCCTCGCGCACCAACCGGGTGGCCTGGGCCTGCGCGTCGTTGACCAGCTTGTCGCCCTTGGACTTGCCGGCAGCGACGTGCTCGTCGTGCAGCCGCTGGGCCAGGGCCAGCATGCCGGCCGCGCTGTCGACACCGCTGGGTGCAGACGCCGCCACCGGGACCGGAGTAGGAGCCGGCGTCGGCGTGGGGGCCGGGGCGGGCGTCGGGACGGGGGCCACGACCGGTGCCGGTGCAGCGGCCGGTGCGGCGACCTCGGAGCGCGAGGACGAGCGGGACAGCTCGGCGACGCGGCTCTCGCAGGCGCTGAGCTTGGTGCGCAGCTCCTCGTTCTCGCCGTTGAGGCGGCGCAGCTCGGAGACGACCTCGTCGAGGAACTCGTCGACCTCCTCCTCGTCGTACCCCTGCCTGAACTTGGTCGCGCTGAAGCGCTTGTTGACAACTTCCTCGGGGTTCAACGCCATCTGGTCACCTCTGGTGTCGTGGTCGGCCCGGGACACCGTAGCGAATCCGCAGGTGGGGGTCACTTCGGTGGCGTCGACGGGGTCGGTCGGGGAACGCGGCGGGGGTCAGGCGACGGGGCCGCTCAGAGCAGCTGCAGCAGCAAGAAGGTCACGAAGAACAGGATCATGAAGGCCAGGTCGAGCTGCACCTGGCCGAGGCGCAGCGGGGGCACGGCCCGGCGCAGGGCCTTGAGCGGGGGGTCGGTGGCGCTGTAGACGGCCTCGGCCAGCACCAGCGTGACCCCGCGGGGCCGCCACTCGCGGGCGAAGACCTGGATCCAGTCGACGACGAGTCGCCCGATCAGCAGGATGAAGAAGATCAGGACGATGAAGTGCAGGATCGAGCGGATCGGGCCCACCGGTCAGCTCTGGTTGAAGAAGCCCGGTGCGGGCGCGGGCTCCTTGTCCTCGGCGACGACCTCGATGTGCGCCGGGGAGAGCAGGAAGACCTTGCTCGTGACCCGCTCGATCGCGCCGTGGAGGCCGAAGACCAGGCCGGCCGCGAAGTCGACCAGGCGCTTGGCGTCGGCGTCGTCCAGGTCGGTCAGGTTCATGATCACCGGGGTGCCCTCGCGGAACGCCTCACCGATGGTCTTGGCCTCGTTGTAGGTGCGCGGGTGGATCGTGGTGATCCGCTGCAGCTCACCCGAGGGCGCGGGGCTCGGCACCACGCGCGACAGCGAGCGCTGGGGCAGCGAGGTCACCGCGGCGCCGTGACTCGTGCCGTGACCGGACGCCGTGGACCCGTGGCGGGCAGTGGATCGCTCGCCGCCGTGGTCGTCGTACTCGTCGTAGGTCTCGTCGTCGTAGTGGTCTTCCTCGGCCAGACCGAGATAGACCATGGTCTTGCGCAGCGCACCCGCCATCGCCAGCACCCCATCCGTTGGTCTGCACGCCGTCCGTGCCGTGTGCTGGACGCTACTGCAGAGGTGGCCGCTGCCCCAGGATGGCGCTGCCGACACGCAGGTGCGTCGCGCCGGCGGCCACCGCCTCGTGCAGGTCGCCGCTCATCCCGGCCGAGATCCAGCTCGCGTCCGGGTGCGCAGCCTGGACGTCGTCACCGACCGTGCGCAGTCGCGCGAAGGCCTCGGCGGGGTCGGCGCCGAGCGGCGCGACGGCCATCACCCCGGCCAGCCGCAGCCCCGACGCCCGGGCCGCCGCGTCCGCGATTCCCGGCACCGCCGACGGCGCGGCCCCGCCGCGACCGGCCGACGCTCCGGTGGGGTCGAGGTCGACCTGCACCAGGACGTCGACGACGCGGCCCGCGTCCACGGCGCCGCTGGACATCGGGGCCAGCAGCTCGACCCGGTCGACCGAGTGCACGACGTCGGCGTACGACGCGACCGCCCGCGCCTTGTTGCGCTGCAGCCGGCCGATGAAGTGCCAGCGCAGCCCGAGCGAGGCGAGCGTCTCGGCCTTGGCTGCGGCCTCCTGGTGACGGTTCTCGCCGACGTCGACCACACCCAGGGCCGCCAGCCGCGCGACGTCGTCCGCGGGGAAGGTCTTGGTGACCACGACGAGGGTGACCTCACCGGGGTCGCGCCCCGCCGCGGCGCAGGCGCGGGCGATCCGCTCGCGGACGTCGGCGAGGGCGGCGGCGAGCTCGGCCGATCGCGTGTCGTTCACGAGGGGGTCAGGACGACGGCGCCGACGAACCGGCCGGTGGTGCCGTCGCGGCGGTAGGAGTACAGGCGCGGGTCCTCGACGGTGCAGCCGGCCAGCTGCTCGACGTCGGAGCACAGCGGCCCGAGCTGGGCGAGGACGCCGGCGGCGACGTCGATCGAGGGCAGGGCGTGCCGGTCCAGGGAGCGGGTCTCGGGGTGCACGGCGGCCACCTGCTCGCGCAGCTCGAGCGGCACGGGGTAGCAGCGCGGGCAGACCGAGGGGCCCAGGCGGGCCAGGATGCGGCGCGCACCCAGGTCGCGCATCGCCTCGGCGACCTGGCGGGCCACCCCGGCGACCATGCCGTTGCGCCCGGCGTGCGCGGCTCCCGCCACACCGGCATCAGGATCGACGAACAGGACGGGCACGCAGTCCGCGACCATCATCGCGAGCGCCAGCCCCGGGGTGGTGGTGACCAGCCCGTCGGCGTGGGGGGCGGGCCCGGACAGCGGTCCGTCCACCTGCAGCACCGTGTCGCCGTGCACCTGCTCGACGTAGACGACGTGGTCTGGTGCCACCCGCAGGTCGGCGGCGAGCGCGGCGCGGTTGGCGTGCACGGTGGCCGGGTCGTCGCCGACGTGCAGCGCGAGGTTGCGCCCGTCGTACGGCGCGGCGCTGGCCCCGCCGGTTCGCTCGGACACGACGAAGCGGGCCCCGCCGACGCTCTCGTCCCAGAACACCGGGACAGCGTAGGCGGGGCCCGCCAGGGCGGTGCGGGTGCGGCTACTTCAGGAAGTCGGGTACGTCCAGGTCGTCGCCGTCGTCGAAGGCCACCGAGCGACCCGAGCGCACGCGCACCGGCTCGAGGGTCTCGGGCACCACCACGACCTGCTCGTCGAGCTCCGCGAGCGCCGCGAGGTCCGCGGGCTCGGGGGTGGCTGCGGTCCGCTCCTGCCCCGCCGGCGCGAACTGCTGGCCGCCGTACGGCCGGTAGCCGGTCGACGTCCCGACCCCGATCGGCACCGCCGTGGGGGCGGGACGGTCGGCGGACGTCGGGGCGCGGCCCGACACCTGACCGAGCGCGCGGTCGTTCGGCCGCTGCACCGGGGCGCCCCCGTCGAAGCCGGCCGCGATGACGGTGACCCGCACCTCGTCGCCCAGCGCGTCGTCGATGACCGCGCCGAAGATGATGTTGGCCTCGGGGTGGGCGGCCTCCTGCACCAGCCGCGCCGCCTCGTTGATCTCGAACAGGCCGAGGTCGCTGCCGCCCTGGATCGACAGCAGGACGCCGTACGCGCCGTCGATGCTGGCCTCGAGCAGCGGTGAGGAGATCGCGAGCTCGGCCGCCTGCACCGCGCGGTCCTCGCCGCGGGCCGAGCCGATGCCCATCAGTGCGCTGCCGGCGCCCTGCATGACCGACTTGACGTCGGCGAAGTCCAGGTTGATCAGGCCGGGGGTGGTGATCAGGTCGGTGATGCCCTGGACACCCGACAGCAGCACCTGGTCGGCGCTCTTGAACGCGTCCAGCATGCTGACCGCGCGGTCGCTGATCGACAGCAGCCGGTCGTTGGGGATGACGATGAGGGTGTCCACCTCCTCGCGCAGCGAGGCGATGCCGGTCTCGGCGCTGTTGGCGCGCCGGCGTCCCTCGAAGGTGAAGGGTCGGGTCACGACGCCGATGGTGAGGGCGCCGAGCGAGCGGGCGATGCGGGCCACGACGGGGGCGCCGCCGGTGCCGGTGCCGCCACCCTCGCCGGCGGTGACGAAGACCATGTCGGCGCCCTTGAGCACCTCCTCGATCTCCTCCGCGTGGTCCTCGGCGGCGCGCTTGCCGACCTCGGGGTCGGCGCCGGCGCCGAGCCCGCGGGTGAGCTCGCGCCCGACGTCGAGCTTGACGTCGGCGTCGCTCATCAGCAGCGCCTGGGCGTCGGTGTTGATCGCGATGAACTCGACGCCCTTGAGGCCGACGTCGATCATCCGGTTGATCGCGTTGACGCCGCCGCCGCCGATGCCGACGACCTTGATCACGGCCAGGTAGTTCTGCGGTGCTGCCACGGCGCTGCCTCTCGTGTGGTGCCTGATGGGAACCTCACCCTCAACTGGAGGGTTATAGTTATGTCAACCTCGCGCTGACGCAGACGCTAGGTGCGGTGCCCCTCGAAGCCAACGACCGACGTCGGCGTGTCGGCGCGTTTGTCCGCAGCGCACGACGCGATGGGGTCACCTGTCGTGACCACCGCCGTGGTTGCGGTGCGACGGCCGTGTCCAGAACCGTTGTGCCGCAACCACTGCGGTGTCCATGCGACCGCCGGGGCAAGTACTCGTGCGGGCCCGGGGCGTCAGCGCAGGACGGGCGTGGCGGGCGAGCTGAGGTCGTAGACCTTCGCGGGCGTGCGGCGCAGGACGGCGTAGATCGCGGCCTTGCGCTCGCTGTGGTCGGGCCCGCCCCACACGACGGTCGAGTCACCCACGGTGAGGCGGACGTCGTCCGGCGAGCCGGCCGAGACCGACTGCACGGTCGAGCGCACCGGCGCGGGCAGCGCGGCGAGCACCGCGAGGGCCGCGCGCAGCGCCGGCCGGGCCTGCTCGCTGAGCGCCACCCGGATCACCGGCAGACCCGGCAGCGGCGCGGTGGCGGACGCGAACGCCACCCCGGCGGGGTCGACGACGCGGAAGCCACCCGAGGCCAGCGGCACCAGCGCCGCGGGGGTCCGCGCCTGCACCACGACGTCGAGCGTCGAGGGCCAGTGGCGTCGGACGGTGACGACCTCGGCGAACGGCAGCGCCCGCACCCGCTCGGCGACCGCCCCGGTGTCGACCCGCGCCAGCGGTCGCTGCAGCGGCGCCGCCGCGGCCGCGCGCACCTGCTCGGCCCGGGCGGCGCCCACCCCGGCGACGGTCACCTCGCGCACCACCAGCACGGGGCCGGCGTACAGGAACCCGGCGACCGCGACGAGCAGGACCGCGACCACCACGGCGACCGCGAGCGGACGACGGTGCCGCCACCGGGCGGCCCGGGCCCGGGCGGCGAAGCGGGCGGCGGTGCCGCTGGGGGCGGAGGCAGGCCGGCGCACCGGCCGGGTGGTCGTCACGGCCGCACCGCGGTCACGGGGTCGGGGCCCAGCAGGGCGAGCACCTCGTCGGCGAGCAGGGTGACGTCGCCGGCGCCGATGGTCAGCAGCACGTCGCCGGGGCGCAGCCGGTCGCGCACGGCGTCGGCCGTGTCGGACCACGAGGGCACGTAGGCGACCCGGTCGGCCGGCAGCGGCACGGTGGCCGCGACCAGGGCGCCGGACACGCCGGGAAGGGGGTCCTCGCGGGCGGCGTACACGTCCATGACGACGACCTCGTCGGCGCCACCCAGGGCCGCACCGAAGGCCGCGGCGAAGTCGCGGGTGCGGCTGAACAGGTGCGGCTGGAACACCACCACGAGGCGTCCGGACCCCGCCACCTGGCGACCCGTCGCGACGGCGGCCACGACCTTGCCCGGGTTGTGGGCGTAGTCGTCGAAGACCTGCACCCCACCGGCCCGGCCGCGGGGCTCGAAGCGCCGCCGGGTGCCACCGAAGGTGGCGACGCCGGCCAGCGCGACGGGGGCGGGGGTGCCGAGCGACAGGGCCGCCGTCACCGCGGCCAGGGCGTTGAGGGCGTTGTGGTGGCCGGGCACGCCGAGCGCGACCTCGCCGATCCGGCGTCCGCGGGCGACGACGGCGAAGTGGCAGCCGGTCGTGCTGGCCCGCAGGTCGACGAGGCGGATGTCGGCACCGGGCGACTCGCCGTACGTGACGACCCGGATCCCCTGCGCTGCAACCACATCGGCCAGCCGCGCCGAACCTGCGTCGTCGGCGCACGCCACGAGCACCCCCCCTGGGCGCATGCTCGCGGCGAACGCGGCGAAGCCGGCCTCGACCCCGGCCAGGTCGCCGTAGTGGTCGAGGTGGTCGGGTTGGACGTTGGTGACGACGGCGACGTCGGGGCGGTAGACGACGAACGTCCCGTCGCTCTCGTCCGCCTCGAGGACGAAGACGTCGCCGCTGCCGTGGTGGGCGTTGGTGCCGCTCTCG
>JBKJTJ010000254.1:0-35375 GCA_046590855.1 Actinomycetota bacterium | reverse complement strand
GCACGAAGCCGCGCTCGATCAGCCGCGCCATCGCCATGTTCAGCAGCCCCAGCTCGAGCCGCGCGCCGGGGCCGGTGAGGAAGTAGAAGCGCGAGCCGCCGACCTTGGCGCCGCGCTGGGTGTCGATGGCGCCCAGGCGCTCGCCCAGCGCGAGGTGGTCGAGCGGCTCGAACCCCTCGGCGGCGAAGTCCCGCGGCGTGCCGACGGTGTCGAGCACGACGTAGTCGTCCTCACCGCCCACCGGCACCTCTGGCTGGACGACGTTCGCCAGCCGGCGCACGAGGGCGTCGAGGCGCTCGGCTGCGCCGTCGGCGTCCGCCTGCAGGCTCTTGACCCGCTGGCTCAGGTCGCGGGCCGCGAGCACCAGGGTCATCTTCGTGGCGCCGGTGGCCGCCGAGACGGCCTTGCCGGCGGCCTTCTGCTCGGCGCGGGCCTGCTCGAAGCCGGCGAGCGCACCGCGCCGCTCCTCGTCGGCGGCCAGGACGTGGTCGACGAGGTCGGGGTCCTCGCCGCGGGCGCGCTGGCTGGCCCGCACGGCATCGGGGTCGTCGCGCACCACACGCAGGTCGATCACCACGTCAGGGTATCGAGACTGCGCCAGCGGCGCCGCGACGCTACCTTGGCTCCCCCACCGACCCGAGGACGTCCGCGTGAGCGACCCCACCACGACCCGCCGAGCGGCAGTCATCGTCAACCCCACCAAGTTCACCGACCTGGCCGCCGTGCACGCCCAGGTGACGGCCGGCTGCACCAGCGCCGGCTGGGCCGAGCCGCTGTGGATCGAGACCACCGCCGAGGATCCGGGCGAGGGCCAGGCCCGCGAGGCGATGGAGCAGGGCGTCGACCTGGTCTGCCCCCTCGGCGGCGACGGGACCGTCCGCGCCGTGGCGCAGGCGCTGGTGCACACCAGCACGCCGATCGGGCTGCTGCCCGGCGGCACCGGCAACCTGCTGGCCCGCAACCTCGAGCTGCCCGTCGACGACCTCGACACCGCGCTCGCGGTCGCCCTGTCGGGCACCGACCGCCCGATCGACGTCGGGCAGGTGCGCTTCGACCTCACCGGTGAGGACGACGGTGACGAGCAGGTCTTCCTCGTCATGGCCGGCTTCGGGTTCGACGCGGCGATGATGGCGGATGCCCCCGAGAAGCTGAAGTCCAAGGTCGGCTGGCTCGCCTACGCCGTCAGCGGGGTCAAGAACCTGTCCGGACCGCGGGTGAAGGTGCGGATCAAGGCGGACGACGCGCCGTCGTACACCCGCCGCGTGCAGACCGTGCTGGTCGGCAACTGCGGCACGCTCACCGCTGGTCTGGTGCTGCTGCCCGAGGCCGTGCTGGACGACGGCTGGCTCAACACGGTGACGCTGTCGCCCACCGGCGTGGTCGGGTGGGCGACGACGGCCGCGCGCCTGGTCCGCAAGGCCGGCCACTCGACCATCGACCACCTGCGCTGCCGCACGCTGCGGGTCGCCGCCGAGCGCCCGCAGGAGGGGCAGCTGGACGGCGACACCGTCGGTCAGGTGCGCGGGATGCGCGTCCGGGTCGACCCCGGGGCGCTCCTGGTGCGGGTGCCGGCGGCGTCCGGTGGCTGATCGCGGGACCGCCACCGAGGAGGCCGTGCGCGCCGTCCGGCCGCGGCTGGTCGGTGGCGTGCTGGCGATGGTCGCGAGCGCCGTACCGGTCGTCGTGATCGCCTTGCTGGTGCGCGACGCTGCCGGCCCGGTGGGTCGCTTCGACCAGCGCGTCGACGTCCGGCTCACGGGCTACGCCCTGGCGCACCCCGCCGTGCGCCGCGCCGCCGAGGTGGGCGCTCTTGCGCTGCACCCGTGGGTCTTCCGCACCGCGGTGATCGTCGCCGCCGTGGTCCTGTTCCGGCGCCGGGCGCGGGCTGCGGCGCTGTGGGCGGCCACGACGATGGTCGTCGGGTCGCTGCTCGGCGTCGTGCTCAAGCTGCTGGTGCAGCGGGCCCGGCCGCAGCTGGACGACCCGGTGGCGGCGGCGTCCGGCTTCAGCTTCCCGTCCGGGCACGCGCTGAACGCGGCGCTCGGGGTGACGATCCTGCTGCTGCTGCTCTGGCGGCCGCTCGAGCGCGCGTCCCGGCGCGGCGTCGCGCTCGCCGTCGGGGTGCTGCTCGTCGCCGCCACCTCGTTCGACCGGCTGCTGCTGGGGGTGCACTTCCCGACCGACGTCATCGCGGGTGACCTCGTGGGCGCGCTGGTCGTCATCTCGTCGTGGGTCGCCTTCGGCCCCGTCCTGCGTGAGCGCACCCGGCGCGAGGCCGACGGTGCGACGTCAACTGGGAGGACCCCGTGAACGCCTTCGTCGACCCCGGTGCCGGCCGCGCCCGCACCCGCACCGACGACGGCGCCGCGCCGCCGCTCGGCGCGCTCGCGAAGATCATCGGCACCAGGGTGCTGCCGTTCGTGGCGCTGTGGTTCGTGCTGCTCGCCGGCACCGGCTGGCTGCTCAGCCACCCGCTGAAGTCGGCTATCTCGGGCGAGGACGGGGTGAACCGGTACTTCGCCGCCCACCGCAGCCCCGGGTGGAACACGGCCACCAACTACGTGTCGCACGTCGCGAACACCGGCACGATCATCATCTCGACCGTCGCCGCGTGCCTCGTCTACTGGCTGATCGCCCGGCGGCTGCGCGACGTCCTGCCGGTGGCGATCGGTGTCGTCTCGCAGGCACTGGCGTTCTTGCTGACGACGCTGCTGATCGACCGGCCGCGGCCCGACGTCCCCAAGCTCGACCAGTCGCCGCCGACCTCCAGCTTCCCCTCGGGGCACACCGGCGCCGGGTCGGCCCTGTACTTCGGTCTGGTCATGCTGTGCCTGCGCCGGTTCCCCTCCGTCGGCGCGCGGGTGGTGACGACGGTCGTGTTCGGCCTGGTGCCGTTCGCCGTGGCCACCGCCCGGCTCTACCGCGGCATGCACCACCCGACCGACGTCGTCTTCGGCATGCTCAACGGCCTGGTCTGCGCCACGATCGCCGTCCTGGCCCTGCGCCCCGCCCGAGACTGACCCCCGCCTGGACGCACCTTCGCCACAAGGTGCCGGTTCTCGGGCCCCCAGGGCGCACCTTGGCCACAAGGTGCCGGTTTTCGGGCCCCCAGGGCGCACCTTGTGGCGAAGGTGCGGTCACCCGGGGAGGGGTCAGCGAAGGGTGTCGAGCCAGGCGCGGGCCTGCTCGAAGGCCGCGTCGCTGGTCGTCGACCCCACGACCGGGGGGACGCCGTCCGCCCGGGGGTAGCTGCCCAGGAACCGCACCTGGCTGCACGTGCGGTGCAGTCCCATCAGCGCCTCGGCCACCCGGGCCTGGCTGATGTGGCCCTCGCAGTCGATCGAGAAGCAGTACCGGCCCAGGGCGTCGCCGGTGGGGCGCGACTCGATGCGGGTCAGGTTGATGCCGCGGGTGGCGAACTGCTCGAGCAGCTCGAGCAGGCCACCGGGGTGGTCGTCGTTCTGGAACACCACGACGCTGGTCTTGTCGGCGCCGGACGCCGGCCCCACCGGTCCCGGACGGCTGACCAGCACGAACCGCGTCACCGCCGCCGGGTTGTCGCCGACGCCGCTGGCCAGCACCGCCAGCCCCGAGCGCTGCGCCGCGAGCGGTGAGCACAGGGCCGCGTCGTACGTCGCGCCGCGGGCCAGCCCTTCGGCCGCAGCGGCCGTCGACAGCGCCGGCACGTAGGTCGCGCTCGGCAGGTGCCGGGCGACCCACCCCCGGCACTGCGCCCAGCCGTGCGGGTGCGACGACACGGTGCGGACGTCGGCCAGCCGGGTGCCCGCGCGCGCGGCCAGCACGAAGGTGATCGGTACCAGCATCTCGCGCACGACCATCAGGGACGACCCGCTGCCCAGGGAGTCCAGCGTCTGGGGCACCCCGCCCTCGACCGAGTTCTCGATCGGCACGACCGCGCGGTCGACGTCCCCGTCGCGCAGGGCGGTCAGCGCGGCGTCCACGCTCGGGAGCGGCAGCAGCTCGTCGTCCGGTGCGGCCACCTGGATCACCGCGGCCTCGGTGAACGTGCCCTGCGGGCCGAGGTAGGCGAGCTTCACGGGCCGCAGCCTACGCGGGCGCCGCCCCCCGTACCCTCGACCGCGTGCCCGCTGACCTGCCACCCACCGACCCCGGCTTCGTCGACGTCGGCTACGCGCGGATCGACACCGACCGCGCCCGGCGCACCGGCGACGCCGAGGTCGTCTACGGCGGCGGCAAGACCCCCGAGCAGGTCGTCGGCGCCTTGACCACGCTGCACGCGAACGACCCCACGAGGGCGGTGCTGGCCACCCGGCTGGACGACGCGGCCCGGGCGGCCGTGCGGGCCTCGCTGCCCGCCGCCGACGTCGACGACGTGGCGCGCACCGCGGTGCTGGGCCCGCTGCCCGACGGTCGGGGCCTGGTGCTGGTCGTGTCGGCCGGCACCTCGGACGCCCCTGCCGCCGCCGAGGCGCTGATCACCGCCCGGGTGCACGGGGCCAACGCCGAGCGGATCGACGACGTGGGCGTGGCCGGGATCCACCGGCTGCTCGCCGTGCGCCACCGGTTCGAGCAGGCCGACGCACTGGTCGTCGTGGCCGGCATGGAGGGCGCGCTGCCCAGCGTCGTGGGCGGGCTGACCGGCGTGCCGCTCGTGGCCGTCCCGACGAGCACCGGCTACGGCACCGGGGTCGGCGGCTTCGCGGCGCTGCTCGCGATGCTCAACTCGTGCGCGCCCGGCGTCGTCGTGGTCAACGTCGACAACGGGTACGGCGCGGGCGTGCACGCGGCCCGGGTGGCCCGCCGGGCAGCGGTCCGCGAGTGAGCGGCCTGCTCTGGGTCGACGCCTCGTCCGGGGCCAGCGGCGACATGCTGCTCGCCGCTCTGCACGAGGCCGGCGTGCCGGCCTCGGTGATGGCGGACGCCGCCGCCGCGGTCGCTCCGGTCGCCGTCACCTTCGATCACGAGCAACGGAGCGGGTTCCGGGTCGGGCGCGCCGTCGTGGCGGCCACCGAGTTGGCGCCGACCGACCGTACCTGGGCGACGATCCGCGGCCTGCTCGACGCAGCTGACGTTGACGTCAACGTCAAGCAGCCCGCCCTGCGGGTGTTCGAGCGCCTGGCGGTGGCCGAGGGGGCGGTGCACGGCGTCGCACCCGACGACGTGCACTTTCACGAGGTCGGCGGCCACGACGCGATCGGCGACGTCGTCGGGGTCTGCGCAGGCATCGTGCATCTCGGCGCCGAGGTGCACGTGGGGCCGATCGCCCTCGGCGGTGGCACGGCCCACGCCGGGCACGGCGTCATCCCCGTGCCCGGGCCCGCGGTGCTGGCCCTGCTCACCGGTGCCGGCGCCCCGGCGTACGGCGGTCCGGTCGACGTCGAGCTCTGCACGCCCACCGGGGCCGCGCTGCTGGTGACGATCGCGTCGACGTACGGCCCGATGCCGCTGATGACGGTAGACGCCGTGGGACTCGGAGCGGGTAGCCGCGTGCTCCCAGACCGGCTGGGGGCGCTGCGGCTGGTGCTGGGGACGGCGGTGGGCCAGCCGGGTACCGCCGTCGTCCTGGAGACCAACGTCGACGACCTCGACCCGCGGGTGTGGCCGCACGTGCTGACGCGGCTGATGGCCGCTGGGGCCTCCGACGCCTGGCTCACCCCGATCCTGATGAAGAAGGGCCGCCCGGCGCACACCCTGCACGTGCTGTCGCCGGCCGACCCACAGGTGCTCGCCCGGCTGCGCGCGGTGGTGTTCGCCGAGAGCAGCGCCATCGGGCTGCGCGAGCAGGTGGTCACCAAGACCGCGCTGCCGCGCACCGAGCAGGTCGTGGACGTCGGGGGGCACCCGGTGCGGGTGAAGCTGGCCCACGACGGCGGTCAGGTCGTCAACGCCCAGCCCGAGCACGACGACGTCGCGCAGGTCGCCGCCCAGCTCGGGCTGCCGGTGAAGGTGGTGCTGGCACGGGCCATCGCGGCGGCTGGCAGCCTGGTCGGCTCGCCCGACCCCCAGCGCTAGGACGTCATGGACCTCGCTGTCGTGCTGACCGCCCTGCTGCTCATCGTCCCCGTCGAGCTTCCCGACAAGACCTTCGTCGCGACCCTGGTGCTGGCCACCCGCTACCGCCCGCTGCTGGTGTGGATCGGCGTGGGCCTGGCCTTCCTGGTGCAGACGCTCGTCGCGGTGACCGCCGGCGGGCTGATCGCGCGACTGCCGCACCGGCCCGTGGTGGCCGTGGCGGCCCTGCTGTTCCTGATCGGCGGCGTGGTGCTGCTGCGCGGCGCGGGCAAGGCCGACGCCGCCGAGGCGGAGGCCGAGCAGGAGTTCGAGGAGCAGGTCAAGCCGGCCACCGGCGTCCACGCCGTCGCCGCCAGCTTCGGCATCCTGTTCCTGGCCGAGTGGGGCGACCTGTCGCAGCTGCTCACCGCCGGCATGGTCGTGCGCACCAAGGACCCGGTGTCGGTGTTCGTCGGGGCGTGGGCGGGGCTGCTGCTGGTCTCGGCGCTCGGCGCCGTCCTCGGGCGGGCGCTGCTGAAGCGGATGCGGCTCGGCACGATCCAGCGGGTTGGCGGCGGCGTCTGCCTGCTGCTCGCTGCGCTGAGCGGGCTGCAGGCGCTGGGTGTCGACCTGCCGGTCTGAGCCCGGCGCCGCCGTCCGGCCTGGGGCACTGGATTGCGGTGCGCCCTCGGCACTTCCCGCGGTGAACGCCCGCTTCGCCAGGCGACACCGCCACGTCAAGCAGGCGCAGGCGTGCTTGACGTGATCACGTCGGAGGCCCCGCTGCGGAGTGGCGGCGGGGATGGAGGCGGGCGAGCAGCACGAGGGCGAGCAGCGCGCCTACCGTGTCGGCGTTCTGGATCGCACGTCCGAACACGCGGACGGGGTAGTCGTCGGCCAGCCAGGTGATCCCCCACCACGGCAGCCGGCACAGGAACCACGCGGTGATCACGCCCGCGCCCACGAGGCGGCGGCGGGAGCGTCCGTCGCCGACCAGCGCGGCGATCACGACCACCATCCAGGCGAAGTGGTGGATCCACGAGACCGGCGAGCACAGCAGGGCCACCAGGCCCATCGCGGCGACCTCGCCGACGCGGTCGCCGGCCAGGTGCGCGCGGCGGGCGACCTGCAGCCCGTACGCCCCGACGAGCAGCGCCAGCAGCAGCCACAGCACCGTGCCGCCGGTGCCGCCCGGGCCGAGGCGCAGCAGGAACCCGCGGATCGACTGGTTGGACGTGCCCATGTTCGGGCCGAGGCGGGTGGGGTCGGTGAGTGCGCCGCCCCAGAAGGCCAGCGAGTCCTCGGGCAGCACCAGGAACGACCCGAGCGTCACCGCGACCGCAGCCGCCACGACGGTCGCGGCCGTCCGCCACTGCCGCGACCACGCCAGGTGCAGCAGGAACACCCCGGGGGTGAGCTTGACGGCGGTCGCGAGGCCGATCATCGTTCCGCGGGCCCAGCGGGTGCGGGCCATTGCGAGGTCGGCGACGCACGCCAGCACGATGAACGCGTTGACCTGCCCGAACCGGACGCCGTCCGCCACCGGGTGCAGCCACAGCATCGGCGCGGCCACCACCGCCCCGGCCAGCCATCGCAGCGCCCCCGCGCGCGCCAGCAACCGCCGGAAGGCGATCAGCACGGTGGCGTACGTCGCGGCCACCTGCAAAACGGTCCAGACCCACCCGACTGCGGCGAACGGGATCGCGGCGAGCGGCAGGGCGAGCAGCGCGGCGAACGGCGGGTAGGTGAACGGCAGCAGCTGGGGCGACTCGGTCATCTGGTCGTAGATCGGCCGCCCGTAGACCACCGAGCGGCCGGCCTCGCGGTAGACCTCGACGTCGACCTGCCACTGGTCGCCGGGCCAGGTCACCAGGTAGTGCCACGCCACGGGCAGCTCGGCGAGCGCCAGCACGAGCACGACGAGCAGCACCTGGACGGCGGGCCGCACCGTCCGGCGTCGGGGCCGGGTCACCGCCACGTCCCTCACCGCCTGCGCCACGCCCCCAGTGTGACCGACGGCCCCCGTAACCTGTGCCGGTGCCGCGCCCCCTGCTCATCGTGCTGCTGGCACTGGCCGGGCTGATCGCGCTGGCTCCCGCTGCCGCGGCCGATCCCACTCCGACGCCGGTCGTCGTCATCGGCGTGGCCGGGGTGCGCTGGTCGGACGTCGACCCCGGCCGGACGCCGGCACTGGCCGCCCTCGCCGACACCGGCGCCATCGGTGCCGTGGCCGTGCGCAGCGTGCGCACCACGACCTGCCCGGTCGACGGCTGGCTCACCGTGTCGGCCGGACGCCGGGCGGCCGGGGCACGCACCCGGGCAGCACCCGCGCCGGGCAACGCCCCGTGCACCGCGCTGCCGACGTCCGGCGCCGCGGGCCCGGTGCCCGGCTGGGGCGGCTACCTCGCCGCGGCGAGAGCCGAGAGCTACGGCGCCACACCGGGTCTGCTCGGCGACGCCCTCGCCCGCGCCGGCGTCTGCGCGACGGCCGACGGGCCCGGCGCGGCGATCGCCCTGGCTCGAAGCGACGGCACCCCGCCGCCCGGCGGCGCCGCCTGCCCGCTCACCGTCGTCGACGCCGGAGCCGTGCGCGACCCGGACGACCAGCCGCTCGGCGACACCGGCCCCACCCCGCCGCCCCGGGCCACCCAGGTGGCGGCGGTCGACGCCCGGGTCGCCGCGGCGCTCGCGGCCGCCCCGGCCACCGCCCGGGTGATCGTCGTCTCGCTCGCCGACTCGGGCCGCACCCCCCACCTGCAGCTGCTCGCCGCGCGCGGGCCCGGCTTCGGGCCCGGCTGGGTGCGGTCGTCGTCCACCCGCCAGACCGCGCTGGTGCAGCTCACCGACCTGACACCGACGCTGCTGCGGCTGCTCGACGTGCCCCAGCCGACCGCGCTCGTGGGGTCGCCGGTGCAGGCACTGGCCGGGCCGACGTCCCCCGGCGCCCGACTCGAGAAGGTGCTCGACCTCGACCTGGCGGCCCGGTCGGTCGCCGCCCTGGTGCCGACGTTCTTCACCGGCCTGGTCGCCGCCCAGCTGCTGCTGTACGGCGCAGCCGCCGTCGCGCTGCGCCGCCGCTGGGCGTCCGGGCCGGCTCGCGACCGCGTGCTGACGCTGGTGCGACGGGTGGCGCTGGTCTTCGCGGCCGTGCCGGTGTCGACGTACCTCGCCAACACCGTGCCGTGGTGGCGGGCCGACCACCGGCTGCTGACGATCACGCTGGTGGTCGCGGCGTACGTCGGCGCCGTCTCGCTGGTGGCCCAGCTCGGCCCGTGGCGCCGCCGCCCGCTCGGTGCGTTCGGGGCGGTCGCGGGGCTGACGTCGCTGATCCTGGCCGCCGACATCGTGACCGGGTCGCGGCTGCAGATCTCGAGCCTGATGGGCCTGCAACCGGTGGTGGCCGGGCGGTTCTACGGCTTCTCGAACGTGACGTTCGCGCTGTTCGCGACCGGTGCGCTGCTGCTGGCGGTCGCGGTGGCCGACCCGCTCGTGGCCGCCGGACGTCGTCGCGCGGCCGCCGGGTGCGTGGCGGCGATCGGTGTGCTCGCCACCATGCTGGACGTCGCACCCGCGTGGGGCAGCGACTTCGGCGGCCCGCTGGCGCTGGTGCCGGCGTTCGCCGTCCTGACCCTGCTGGTGCTTGGGGTGCGCCTGTCGGTGGTCAAGGCGCTGGTGATCGCGGCCGCGACCGTGGTCCTGCTGACCGCGGTGTCGGTCGCCGACTGGCTGCGGCCGGCCGACGAGCGCACCCACCTCGGGCGGTTCGTGCAGTCGGCGATCGACGGCGGCGCGTGGCAGGTGGTGGCCCGCAAGGCCGAGCAGAACCTGACGATACTGTTCAGCAGCGTGCTGTCGGTGCTGATCCCCGTCGGTGCGCTGTTCGTCGCGCTGGTGCTGATGCGGCCCTCGTCGTGGGGGGTGCGGGCCCTCGCGCTGGCCTACGACCGCAGCCCCACCCTGCGCCGCGGCCTGGCCTGCCTGCTGGTGCTGCTCGGCATCGGCTTCGCCGTCAACGACTCGGGGACGGCGATCCCGGCCATCGGCGCGATGCTGGCCATCCCCCTGGTCATCGCCGCCAGCATGCGGGCGCTGCAGGACGACGACTGACCGGGTCAGTCGCCGAGAGGCCACGAACCGGTCAGCCGAGGGAGTGCCCCGTTCGTGGTGTCTCGGGGGGCGGCGGACGTCAGATCAGTCGGCCCGGATCTCCGGCCCTCGTCGCGCCAGCACGACCAGCCACAGCAGCAGGACGATCGCGAGCCACGGGGCGACCTCGCGCCGGTAGCCGAGCGTCAGGTCGTGCACCCGCGGGCTCATCCCGGCCACCCGGCCGGGCACGTAGGCGAGCGCGAGGACGACGAGCCGCACCAGCAGCAGCGCATCCAGCCCGCTCGTTGCCAGCGCCAGCGGCGCCCAGGCCATCGCGTCGTACCAGGGCAGCGAGTACGGCGCCGCCAGCACGTACGCCGCCCCGAGCACGACGGCCGCTCGCGCAGCGTCCGCGGTGACGTCCGAGCCGGCCGGCCGACGTCCGACCGCGCGGGCCAGCAGGATCACCAGGCCGACCGCCACCAGCGGCCAGATGAGCAGCACCAGCCCGCGCGCGCCGTACGCGTCGACGAGCAGCCGCCACGGCGTCGCCAGCGACACGAACCGGCGGGCCTGCCCGAGCTGGTCGAACGCTTGCGGACCCACGACCAGGTACGACGGCACCAGCACCAGCGCGGCCCCGGCGGCACCCAGCAGCACCAGCCGCCAGCCAGACCTGTTGCGCCACAAGGCGTACAGGATCGCGGGAGCGAGCAGACCGAAGGTCAGCTTGACGCCGACCGCCGCCCCCAGAAGCACACCCGCGAGCAGCGGCCGCCGCAGCACGAGCACCAGCGCACCCAGCCCCAGAGCCGCCGCCAGCAGGTCGACGTGCGCACCGACGAGCAGCAGGCCGAGCAACACCGGGTTGAGCAGCCACAGCCAGGCGCCGCGCGACCCACCGCGGCGGCGCAGCAGCACCCCCACCGCGAGCCACGACGCGAGGCAGACCAGCTGCCACAGCCAGACCGTGCGCCGCAGGCTGTCGCCGCCGACGACGCTGGTGAGGGCCTGGACGCCGGTCGCCACCGGGCCGTACACGCTCGGCGTGCGCGTCCACGGGTCCTCGACGGCACTGGTCACGGGGTCGCGGCCACCCGCCCACGAGACCGGTGGTTCGACGTACGGGTCACCGCCCTGCACCGCGATCCGTCCGTACGCCGCGTAGCTGAGGTGGTCGGCCGACCCGAGTGGCGGCACCAGGACTGCCACTGCCGCAACGCATCCGGCTGCGATCAGCCACGACCGCGGCACGGTCGCGCCCAGCCGCACCGCCCACAAGCCCAGCGCCACAGCGGTTCCGCCGGCCAGGTACGCGACGACGAGCAGCACCGTGACCAGCCAGGACGACGGGTGGGCACCGAGCGCGTACGGCGGCAGCGCGGTCGCCGGGCCGAGCGACGGTGACGCGGCGGACGGGCCCAGGGCCGACGTCCCGATCAGCACCGCCGCCGACACGAGGGCGAGCACCCCCGCGATCCGTTGCCGCGCAACGCTCATCGGCGTCGAAGACGCCTGGCGGCGAGGGCCAGCCACACGTCCCGGTACTGCGCCGCACGGTGCAGCTGGTCGCGCAGGTGGGTGCCGGTCACGCGGTGGTGCAGGTCGCACGGCACCTCGACCACCCGACGTCCGCTGCGCAGCACGTCGATCGTCAGGCCCACCTCGACCCCCCAGCCGCGGGCCAGCGGCTGGACGGCGGCGAACGCGCCCGGGGTGATGCAGCGCATGCCCGACAGTGGCTGGGTCGGCGTCCACCCGGTCGCGCGCTCGACACCGTCGCGGGCCAGGCGGACGACGAACCCGCGGCCACCGCCGACCGTGGACTGCGGTGGCAGCACGGCGATCGTCATGGCAGCCTCGCCCGCGAGCACCGGCGCCACCAGCGCCGCGGTCGCCAGCGCGGAGTCCTGCAGGTCGGCGTCGACGAACAGCAGCGCGTCGGCGGCCAGGTGCCGGGCGACGTACGCGACGCCGGTCTGCATCGCCGCGCCCTTGCCGCGGTTGCGCGCGTGCCGGGTGACCTCGGCTCCCGCTTCGCGGGCCACCGCGGCCGTGCGGTCGCTGCTGCCGTCGTCGACGACCACGACGACGGCGACGTCCGGGATCTGCAGCGCGGCAGTCACCGTGGCGCCGATCCGCGCGGCCTCGTCCTTGGCCGGCACGATGACGGCGACGACGCAGCCGCGGCGGGGGTCGGGCACGGCGCCGAGCCTAACCGCCGCCCGCCACCGGCCCCGGCACAACGAGCTCTGTGACGCGGCGGCCCGCTGTGTGACGCTGCGCCGCCTGGCGAAGCGGCACGCGGCGTGCTTGACGTGATCACGTCGGACGGCGGGACGCGGTCGGGGGGAGCGCGGTGGGGGGAGCGCGGGTAGCGTTCGGGGATGGGGAGCGGGTTGCCGGGACGCGCGCACGGGGTCGACAGCGAGGTCGGCCGGTTGCGCACGGTGCTGCTGCACCGTCCCGGGCACGAGCTGAGCCGGCTGACGCCCCGCAACAACGACCGGCTGCTGTTCGACGGCATCCCGTGGGTCGAGCGCGCGCAGGCCGAGCACGACGGGTTCGCGGCGGCGCTGGCCGACCGCGGGGTCGAGGTGCTCTACCTCGCCGACCTGCTGCGCCAGGCGCTGGCCGTGCCGGCGGCTCGTGAGGAGGCCTGCGCGCAGGTGCTCGACCAGCAGCACCTCGGCGACCGGCTGGCCGGGCGCACCGCCGACCTGCTGGCCGGGCTGGACGACACCGAGCTGGCCGACGTCCTGATGGCGGGGCTGCGCCACGACGAGCTGAGCGCGGCCTACCCCGCCGCCCGGCTCGGCGTCGTGTCGTCGCTGGCCGCGCCCGAGGACTTCATCATCGAGCCCCTGCCCAACCTGCTGTTCACCCGCGACTCGAGCAGCTGGGTGCGCGACCACGTGGCGGTGACCAGCCTGGCGATGCCGGCCCGCCGGCGCGAGACGTCCCTGACCGCGGTGATCTACCGCCACCACCCGCGCTTCGCGGGCACGCCGATGGCCTACGAGCCCGGGCTGGAGCCCGTCGAGGGCGGCGACCTGCTGCTGCTGGCCCCCGGCGTCGTCGCCGTCGGCACCGGCGAGCGGACGACGCCCGCCGGGGTCGAGCGCCTCGCCCGCCGGTTGCTCGGCGCGGGTCTGGCCCACACGGTGCTCGCGGTGCCCATCGCCCAGGAGCGGGCCACCATGCACCTGGACACCGTGTGCACGATGGTCGACATCGACGCGATCGTCATGTACCCCGTCGTGGCCGACACCCTGACCGCGTTGGCCGTCACCCTCGTCGACGACGACCTGCGGGTGGCCGCGCCGCAGCCGTTCCTGCGGGCGGCGGCCACCGCGATGGGCATCGAGGAGCTGCGGGTGATCGACACCGGCCTCGACCCGGTGACCGCCGAGCGCGAGCAGTGGGACGACGGCAACAACACGCTGGCGATCGCCCCGCGGGTCGCGGTCGCCTACGAGCGCAACACCGAGACCAACGACCGGCTGGAGAAGGCCGGCATCGAGGTCATCGCGATCTCGGGCAGCGAGCTGGGCAGCGGGCGCGGTGGCCCGCGCTGCATGTCGTGCCCGATCGAACGCGACCCGCTGGGGCCTCAGGCCTCCTGACCGCTGATCGCGATGAACGTCGTGGCATCGCCGAACGGGTTGAGCATCACGACCGGGGCGATGCAGCGTGCGGGGACCTTCACGGTGGCCTCGATCTGGGCGTCCCCGGCCGGGCTGAGGGGCACAACCGGGGTGGTGGCGACGACCGCGCCGTTGCAGGCCAGGCTCGCCGACACCGTCCCGACCGGGTTCCGGCCCAGGGCCGGGATGATCAGCCCCTCGACCTCGACCTCGAGGTGGCCCGCGGCGTCGACCCGGGTAGTGCCCTCGTCGAGCACCCAGGGCTTGCCGCCGGGCTTGACGCCGGACACGAGCGGGTCGCTCGTCAGGCTGCCGGCGAGCGAGGACTTCAGCAGCAGTCCGTGGTGGCCCGCTGCGTGCCCGTCGTCACCCCCCGAGGCGAGGGCGGACGAGGCGGGGACGACGGCCAGGGCGAGCAGGGCGCCGGCGGCGAAGACGGCCGGACGTGAGGGTGAGTACATGGTGGACTCGTCTCGTTCGGGGGAGACCGGGCGCGGCTCCCTGTTCCCTCGACACGGATGCCGGCCGGGTGCGGTTCACCCGAACGGCTCAGTCGTTCTTGGCGGCGCCCCAGCCGTGCCAGCGGTCGACGGCGATCCACGCGCTGACCCGGCCGCGGTCGCGCACCCGGTACGCCGCACCCGTGTAGTGGGTGGCGATGCGGTCGATGTCGACCAGGCCGGCGTCCTCGAGCAGCGAGGTCACCCGGCCCTGCAGGCTGACGTGGGTGTACCAGTCGTCGGCCGCGAGCACGGTGAGGCTGACCCGGGGGTCGGTGCGCAGGTACTCCAGCCGCTTGCGGCCCTGGTCCATGTTGACCAGCAGCCGCCCGCCCTCCCACAGGTACCAGGTGGCCACCGACACCGGCTGGCCGTCCGGGCGGTTGCTGGTGATGACCGCGGGGTTGGGGCGCGCGAGCAGCGCGCTGACGTCGTCCGGGAGCGGGGGCGTGGGCATGGCGCCCATCGTGCCGCAGCCCGACCGGTCAGAACACCACCGGCGACGAGCGACTCACCGTCTCGGGGGCACGGCCGGCGGGCCGTCGACCATCCGCGCCTGACCGGTGCCGGCCTGCTTGGCGCGGTACATCGCGGCGTCCGCGCGGGCCAGCAGCGCCGAGCTGGTGTCACCGTGCTCGGGGAAGACCGCGACGCCGACGCTGCCGCCGAGCCGGGCCTGGGCCGGGCCCACCGAGAACGGTCGGGCCAGGCTCGCGACGACGTCGGTGGCCGCGCGCAGCGCGACGCGGCCGGCGTCCAACGGGTCGAGCCCGGTGAGCAGCCCGACGAACTCGTCGCCACCGTTGCGCGCCAGCAGGTCACCGGTGCGCAGCACGGCACCCACCCGCTCGGCCACCTGCACCAGGACGCTGTCACCGGCCGAGTGACCCAGGGTGTCGTTGACCGCCTTGAAGCCGTCCAGGTCCAGGAACAGCACGGCGACGGCGTGGCCGTCCTCGCGGGCGCGATCCAGCGCCAGGTCGAGCCGGTCGAAGAGGGCGGCCCGGTTGGCCAGACCGGTGAGGCTGTCGCGGGTGGCCAGCTGGGCCAGGTTCTGCTCGGCGGCGACCCGGTCGGTCACGTCGTGCTGGAAGCCCAGGTAGTGGGTCGGCCCGGCAGCTGGCCCAGGCAGCCCCAGCACCGGCGACAGGTGCAGCTCGTTCCACCAGGGGCTGCCGTCGCGCCGGTAGTTGAGGACGACGGTGCGGATCTCCTCGCCCCGCGCCACCGCGCGACCGATCTCGGCCACCACGACAGGGTCGGTGTCGGGGCCCTGCAGCAACCGGCAGTTGCGCCCGAGCACCTCGTCGACGCCGTACCCCGTCATCTGCTGGAACGCGGGGTTGACGTACACGATCGGCTGCTCCGGCGCCTGCACGTCGACGATGACGACCCCGCCCACGCCCGCATCGACGGCGCGCGCGAGCAGCGTCGACAACCCGACGGCGTCGGGGTCGGGCTGCTGCGGTGCGGCGTCCGGCTGCAGCGCGACCGCGGGGTCGGGCAGCGCCGGGTCGAGCCCGCGCACGTGGCCGACGGGCCGGGACAGCCTCGCCGCCGTCGGTGCGGGCCGCTCGGGCCGGCCGAACGCCCAGCCCTGCCCCAGGTCGACCCCCAGCTCGCGGGCAGCCGACTCCTGCTCGGCGGTCTCGACGCACTCGGCGAGCACCAGACCACCGTAGGAGTGGGTGATGTCGACGATCGCCGAGACCACGGACGCGCCGACGGCGCCGGGCAGCGACTGCACGAGGTCCTTGTCGAGCTTGACGATGTCCGGGCGCAGGCGCACCAGCAGGTTCAACGACGAGTACCCGGCACCCAGGTCGTCGATGGCCACCCGGCAGCTGCGCTCGCGGTAGTAGTCGAAGACCCGCTCGAGGTGGTCCAGGTCGTGGATCCGGTGGCCCTCGGTAACCTCGAAGACCAGCTGGTCGAGCCGCACGCCCGCCTCCTCGGCGGCGATCTCGGTGGTGCGCAGGCACACCTCGGGTCGGTAGATCGAGGTGGGGACGAAGTTGATGAACAGCATCGCGTCGCCGAGCCACGGGCCGGCGTCGCGCAGCGCGGTGGTGCGCCCGATCCGGTCGAGCAGGTGCGTCCAGCCGGCGGCCTCGGCGGCCGGGAACAGCCGGTCCGGCAGGACGACGTCACCGGCGGCGTCCGTGGCACGCAGCAGCGCCTCGTAGCCGACCGTCCGGCGGTCGGCCAGGTCGATGATGGGCTGGTAGGCGGAGTAGAACGAGCGCCGCTCCTGCTCGAACAGCGGAAGCAGGTCGGCGTGCAGCACCCGCGCACCCGCCGCGGCCAGCGAGGGCGCGGTCATCGCCTGGCTGAGCAGCGTGAGGTCGGGTTGGCACGAGGGCTCGAGGACGATGCACCGGACCTCGTCGGCCTCGACCCCGGTCAGCTCGGCGCGGGCGGCGGCGATGAACGCCGTCGGGTCGGTCGTGTCGACGCCGAGCAGGCCGGGCGCGAGGGGTCGCAGGGCCAGGCCGTGCTGCCGAGCCAGCGAGCGCAGGGCGCCGACGGTGTGGTCGACGCGGGTGGCCAGCACCAGCCGTCCAGACGTCGGCGTCGTGCGCGCGGACGTGCACGTGCAGCCCACGCAGCCCTGGTTCATCCCCGACCCCTCTCGTGCGGCGCACCGGTCGGTGCCCCCAGGGGCCATCGGTGCAGCGACACCCGACCTGAAGCCGAGGCCCACGATCGGCCTGGCCGCTCAGCCGCCGACGAGCCGGCGCAGGGCGAGCAGCGCGACCGGGGCGTACGCCATGACCACCGCGGTGGGACCGCTGACGTCCAAGGTCGTCAGCGAGCCGCCGTCCGCGACCCCGACGACCGCGTGGTGCAGGTGCAGCCGCACGCCAGGCAACCGCACCGGGCCGACCGGGCTCACGGTCCACGACCAGGTGCGGGCGCGCTCGTCGACGTCGTCCACGCTGAAGGCGACGGCCAGCCCGAGCGGGCCACGGACGACCCCGCGCACCCCGGGCACGAGCTCGTCCGCGACCACCTCGACCCGGCGGATCTGCGGCGACCAGGTGGGCCATCGGTCGAAGCGCGCGTAGCGCTGCCAGACCAGGTCGGGGGCGAGCGGTCCGCGCGCGTGCAGGTGCATGTCAGCGCAGGGTGACCTGGCGGCTGACGACACCGGCGCGGGCACGGCGCTCGTCGTGGGTCAGCGGCGCGTCGTCCGCGAGCGCCTCGCCCAGCCGCTGCGCGAAGTCGGCCGCCGGAGTCTCGACGGCGTCGGGCTCGGTGCCGGCGGCCAGGTCCCACACCGGCACCAGCAGGCCGTGGGCCCGGAAGGCGCCGATGTACCGAGTGCCCTCGCCGAGCGAGCTCGCACCGCCGGCGTGCAGCCGGGCGAGCGCGTTCAGCAGCACGTCCTCGTCCTGGGGCAGCACCCAGCGCAGGTGGGTGCGCTCACCGATCCGGCACCAGTAGGCGCCCTCGACGCCGGTCAGGCGGGCGGTGGGCACGACGGCGGCGTTGGCCTGCTCCAGCGAGGCCCGCACGTCGTCGGTGAGGGCGTCGGCGCCCTCGACCCAGAAGTCGAAGCCGTCGTGCACGGTGACCTCGAACGGTGCGTCCGCGTCGACGACGTCCTGCAGCCGCTCGGGGGGCATGGCCCCGCTCAGCTCGGCCAGCTGCACCGGTGAGCCGGGCTCGGTCGCCAGCGCCCGCAGCAGCGCGCCCGCGACGTCGCGGCTGGCGTCACCCGAGCCGCCGCCGGTCTGCAGACCCACGAACACGCTGCCGTCCGAGCGGCGCAGGGCCGGCCACGCGAGGGGCAGCACCGAGGCGACCGTGACCTGCTCGACCGCCGGGGTGTCGCCCTGCGCCGGGCGGCGGTGGGCCGGGTTCAGCCGCACGGTGGCCGTGGCCGCGGGCACGACCTCGCGCAGCGCCACCCAGTCGACCTCACCGGTGAGGCCGGCGAAGGGGCGGGCGACGGGCTGCACGGCCGCCGCGACGGCAGCGGCACGGCCGTGGCAGGCCTTGTACTTCTTGCCCGACCCGCAGGGGCAGGGCTCGCGCTGACCCACGACGGGGACGTCGGTCGTCGCCATCGGGGCGGAGGTGGCGCGAGCGGGGGTGCGGCGTGCGGACGTGGCCATGGCGGCAGAGCCTACGGCCGGCGCCGCCTCGAGGGACCGCCGAGGGTCACCCACACGGTGCGCCCGCGGTCGTCGTCCAGCACGCCCCACTCGTGGGCCAGCGAGCGCACGATGCGCAGGCCACGGCCCGACGTCGCGTAGGGGGCGGGGGTCTGCGGGCGCGGGACGGCACCGCGGCCTGCGTCGGTCACGTCGAGCTCGACCACGCCGCCCTTGACCTGCCAGTGCACCCGCACCCGGCCGTCAGGCAGGGCGTCGGCGTGCCGGACGGCGTTGCCGAGCAGCTCGGTGACGACGATCTCGGCCTCGGCCACCACCTCGGGGGCCACCCCGATGCTGCGCAGGTCGTCGACCAGCGTCCGCCGGGTGGTCGGGACGGCGGCGAGGTGGTGGGCGACGCGCAGGGTGCGGTGGCGGGTGGGCTCGCGCGTGGTCTCGCGCTGCGCCGTCTGCGTCATCCACCGCTCCTGGTCGCCGTCGTGCCCCCGTCACCGGTGGTGACCTTGTGCAACATCGGCCACCCTAACGCGCCGTGCTCGTGCTCACCAGTGGCTCGGGCCCGCGGCCCAGCAGCCCGAGCACGTGCCGCGGGCGGTTGGTGATGATCGCGTCGACGCCCAGGTCGACGCACAGCTCGACGTCCGCGGTGCGGTCGACCGTCCAGACGTGCACCTGGCGGCCCGCGGCCCGCACGCGGTCGACGTACCGCGGGTGCTTGCGCACGGTCTCGATGGCGAGGCCGACGGCGCTGACGCCGCGCGGCAGGGTGCTGTCGCGGTAGACCCGGCGCATCCGGTTCTCGATGAGCAGCACCAGCGGCACCTGCGGGGTCAGCTGGCGCATCCGGCCGAGCGCGAGCGGCGAGAACGACATCACCCGCACCGGGGGGGTCGGGCCGCGCCAGGCGCGCGCCCAGCCGTAGTCGTCGAGCACCGCCGCGAGCGCGCGCTCGACCTGGCCGGCGTACCGGGTGGGGTGCTTGGTCTCGATCGCGAGGGTCACCGGGCGGTCGGCGTCGCGCACGGCGTCCAGCAGGCGGCGCAGGGTGAGCAGCCGACCGTCGTCGCGGTCCGGCTGCTCGGGGTCGCCCGGGCGGGTGCTCCACGAGGCCCAGTCCAGCTGCTCCAGCTCGGCCAGCTCGAGCGAGGACACCGGCCCGCGGCCGTTGGAGGTGCGGTTCACCCGACGGTCGTGCACGCAGACCAGATGGTTGTCAGCGGTCAGCCGCACGTCGCACTCCAGGGCGTCGGCGCCCAGGTCGATCGCCCGCAGGTAGGCGCTGAGGGTGTGCTCGGGCTGCTCGGTGCTGGACCCCCGGTGGGCGACGACCTCGGGTCCGACCTCGCGCTTGGACGGCACGGCCCAAGCCTGGCACAGGCTCGGCGACGGGCACCGGGTCGACCGGCTTGTTGGTCCGTTCCGGTGACCGGCTGCGGCGTCCAGCCCCGGATCCGCGTCCGGTGCGGCATGCTGCTCTGGGGATCGTCGGAACCGGGGGACCATGAGCGAGGGACTGCGGGAGGCCGACGACGTGGTCGACCTCGCAGCGCGTGAGGCGACCGTCGACCGCGACCTGTCGTCGGCGTTCGAGCACGCACCCATCGGCATGGCCATCGCGGAGCCGGACGGCGTGCTGCTGCGGGTCAACCCCGCCCTGGCGGCGCTGCTCGGGACGACGGCCGCGCGGCTCGTCGGAGGCAGCCTGTTCGAGGTCACCCACCCGAACGACCTCGCCGTCGCCCTGGGTGCGTGCGACCGGCTCGCGGACCAGCCGGGGCTCACCATGAGCTCCCGCGTACGACTGCTGGGGCCGGGCGGCGCGCCGTTCCACGCCGTGGTCAGCACCGCCAAGGTGCTCGACCGGGCCGGGCGCTGCCTGCACCTGGTGATGCACGTGCAGGACGTCAGCGTCGAGCACGCGGCCATCGAGCGGTTGCGGCAGGACTCCACCAAAGACCCCCTCACCGGGCTGGCCAACCGGGTCCTGATGATGCACCGCCTCGACGCGGCCATCGAGCGGCACAGCGAGGACGGGACGCCGGTCTCGGTGCTGTTCCTGGACCTGGACGGCTTCAAGACGGTCAACGACACCCACGGCCACGGCGCCGGCGACGCGGTGCTCGTCGCCGTCGCCCGCGAGCTGCTGACCCAGGTGCGCCGCGCCGACACGGTCGCGCGCCTCGGCGGGGACGAGTTCGTGCTGGTCTGCCCCGACACCGACGCGACCTCGGCCGCCGCCCTCGCGGCGCGGATCGTCGCGGGTCTCGCCCGGCCGCCCGAGGCCGCTGAGGGTGAGGCACCCGCCGCGGTGACGGCGTCCATCGGCACCATCACGCTGGACGGCGGCAGCGCCACCACCGCCACCGACCTGCTGCGCCTGGCCGACCGCGCGATGTACGACGCCAAGCGCGGCCGACGCGCCACCTGAGTCGCCCGCTCGACCAGCCGCTTCCCGGCTCAGCCGTGGGCGCGCAGGTAGCGCCCGAAGTGCGGCACCGTGAACGCGATCCGGCCCCGCTCGGCCGAGAAGACCAGGCCCTTCTTCAGCAGGGCGTCGCGCGCGGGTGACAGCGACTGCGGCTTGCGTCCCAGGTGCTCAGCGACCGCTGACGTCGGCACCTGGTCGGTGTCGGTGCCGGAGCCGGCACCGGAGCCGGGGCCGGGGCCGGTGCCGGGGCCGGTGCCGGGGCCGGTGCCGGCGCCCGCCTCGCCGAGCTCGTGCGCGACGTCCGCCATGGCCCGCAGGTACTCGCGCTCGCCGGGCGTGGCCCGCTCGTAGCGCGAGCCGAAGAACCCGACGGCCAGCTCGGCCTCGGCGATCGGCGCCGCTACGCGGACGTCGTCGGCGGTGACCGGCGAGCCGGTGGCGACGTCCCAGGCGGCCTTGCCGTACGCCTGGACGAAGTAGGGGTAGCCGGCGGTGGCCTCGTACATGGCCGCCAGCGCGCCCGGCGTCCAGTCGGCGTCCTCGTCGCGGGCCGGTGCCTCGAGCGCGCGGTCGGCGGCGGCGCGGTCGAGCCGGTCGATGCGGGCGTAGCGGAACAGCCGCTCGCTGTAGGACTTGGACGCCGACAGCACCGCCGGCAGGTGCGGCAGGCCGGCGCCGACGACGATCAGCGGCAGCCGCTGCTGCGAGATCTCGTGGCAGGCAGCGCACAGGGCCGAGACGTCGTCCGGGCCGATGTCCTGCATCTCGTCGATGAAGACCGCGACCCCGCGCCCGGAGTCGGCAGCCAGCCCCGCGACGTCCGCCAGCAGCTCGACCAGGTCGATCTCGATGTCACCGGAGTCCGCGCGGCCGGTCACAGCCGGGACGTCGATGCCGGGCTGCCAGCGGTCGCGCAGCCTGCTGCCCGGCTCGGCCTCGCGCAGCGCGAACGCCTTCAGGACCCCGAGCACGTGGTCGGTGTCCTCGCCGCGGGCGCCGAGCTCGCGCACGGCAAGGTGCAGCGCAGCCGACAGCTGGCGGCGCAGCGCGGTGTCGGGGCGCGCCTCGAGCTTGCCCGTGCCCCAGCCGCGGCGCACCGCCGCCGAGCGCAGCGCGCCGAGCAGCACCGTCTTGCCCACCCCCCGCAGACCGGTGAGCACCAGCGAGCGCTCGGGGCGGCCCTTGGCCACCCGCTCCAGGACGACGTCGAACGCGGTCAGCTCGCCGTCACGGCCGGCCAGCTCGGGTGGGCGCTGACCGGCGCCGGGGGCGTAGGGGTTGCGCACGGGATCCACGATCGGACTGTATCGGGCTCTCTAGCCCCGACCCCAGAGGCGCGCAGACACCCCGATCCCACGCCCGCACTTGCTGCACTCCTCGTCGCCGCTCGTGCGAGCGCAGCGTCACTCAGCGCACAAAGTGCCGGACGACGAGCGCACCTTCGCCACAAGGTGCCGCTTTCCGGGCCTCCAGGGCGCACTGTGTGGCGAAGGTGCGCGAACCCGGGGCGGTTGCGGTGTGGGGCGGGTCAGGCGACGGACGGCGGGGCGCCGGTCTCGCTCACGATGGGCTTGCCGGCGGCGGCCCAGGCCTGCATGCCGCCGGTCACGTTGACGGCGGGCACCCCCTGCCCGACCAGCCACTGCACCGCCCGGCCCGAGCGGGCGCCGGAGCGGCAGATGACGTACACCGGGTCGGACGTCGGCAGCTCAGCCAGGCGCGCCGGCACGTCGGCGAGCGGCACGTGCACCGCGCCCACGACGTGGCCCACGACCCACTCCTCGGGCTCGCGGACGTCCAGGATCCCGGCGCCGTCCGGCAGCTGGTCGACGGTCGCGGCGGGCGGGTCAGCGGGGACGGCGGAGTCGCTCATCGGCCCAGCGTGCCAGACCTCGGCGCCCCCCGACGGCGGTCGGCGGACGGCGTCGCCGGGCAAACCGCCCCACTCCGGGTCCGTTCACTACGGCCGCCACGTGTCGCGGGGGCACCCCACTACGGTCCGAACGGTGCAGGGGTCCCCCGCGGTCAAGGGTTCTGGCCGGCCAGACCTCAGCCGCGGGTCAGCTTCAGCTGCAGCAGCCGGGCCCGGTCCACCGTCGTCGTGATGCTGGCGCCGGTCTTGGTCGCCTTCCAGCCCGGGCCGACCTGGGCGGTCCAGCCCTTGGGCGCGACGACGGTGACCTGCAGCGCGGGCGGGGTCAGCAGCGGCTGGGTATCGGCGCGCACCAGCAGGCGCATCCCGTTCTCGCCGTCCGGCACCGCGGCCTTCGGCACGCGGTACGACCAGGTCAGCTCGGCGGTGTCGCCGGGGGCGATCTCGGTGATGGCGTCGGCCCACTGTCGTCCCGCGCCGTCCGTGCCCTTGTGCTGGGCCGACCCGGCGAGGAACCCGGGGCTGTTCGCCGTCGTCGGCTGCGCGGTGATCTGCGCGTTCGGGGGCATCAGGTTGATCACGCGCAGCACCGCCCACCGGGTGTAGTACCCGAACTTGGGGTCCTCGCCCACGCCCAGGTACGCGGGGGTGTCGTTCTTGATCGAGACCGTACGGCGCACGGTGGCCGAGCCGTCGGCGGCGAGCGTGAACGTCTCGTTCACCGTGCGGCGCTGGTAGGTGTCGACCTTGCTGCCGTTGATGTTCTGCGTGTAGACCGCCGCGAGGTCACCGGTCGGCTGGGTCGCGACGATCCCGGCAGCCTTTGCCTCGACGACGACCTTCTGCAGCGCCGCGTCGCGGAAGTACATCTGCAGGTGCCGGCCGGGGACGGCGTCGCCGAGCGCGCGGGCCTTGCCGATCAGCCCACCGCCCTGGGTGAGGCGCTGCAGCATCACCTGCATCAGCTGGTCGTTGCGGTCGTGCCGCGCCTGCTGGTCCTGGGGGGCCAGGTAGGCGTCGACGACGAGCTTCTGGGCGACGTTCTCGGCGGTCAGCTCGCCGTACTCGGGTGACTGGATGGGGCCGGTCGCCTTCAGCAGGCTGCCGATCGCCTGCACGTCGAGGGCGATGACGCCGACCGGAGCCTGCCGGAAGCTGCCCGAGGCGCGCAGCAGCTGCTCGCCGGCGATGCTGAAGTCGGGGTTGACGTTGGCGTTGACGAACCGTCGCTCGCCGCGGCCGATCAGCCACGGGTCGCCCTTGGCCGGGGTGAAGGTGTGCGGCTGGTTGCCGCCGGTCAGGATCGACGTCTGGCCCTGCACCGGGATCGAGAGCCGACCCTGGTCGAACTTCATGAACGCGACCGACAGCGGCGCGCCACCGGACGCCCGCGACTCGGCCGGGTTGAGCACCGTGACGAGGTACGTGCGGGGGCCCTCGGCGCCGACCGCGGCCGGCATGGCGGCCAGCAGCGGGGCCAGGCCCACCACCTGGCTGCGCAGGCTGGCGACCTGGTCGAGCGCGGACTGCTTCTTGGCCAGCGCCTCCGCGCCGCGCGGCCCGGTGCCGGTCACCTGCGTCAGCTCGGCGTCCGCCGTGTCGAGTGCGCCGGCGAGCGCGGTCACCGACGTCCCGGCGCTGCGGATGGCGGGGATGCTGAACACGTTGTCCTTGAACAGCTTGGAGTCCGCGCCACTGAACTGCTCGTAGACCGTGAGGGCGTTGCCGCCTGCGGCGCTGAGGGTGCCGGCCGCCGCGAGCAGGTGGTTGAGGTCGCGGACGGTGCGGCCGACGTACGGGACGTACGCGGCGACCTTCAGCTGACCGGTGTCGGCCGCGGCCTCGGCCCGTCCGATCGCCGCGGCGCCGGCGTCCAGGTGGGTCTTGGCTGCCGCGCTGTCACCGGTCTGCAGCGTCGTGCGGAACTGGGCCAGCTCGCCCTGGGCCGTGCCGGCCTCCCGCTGGATCACCGGCACCGCCTTCAGGGTGCCAAGGCCCGCCCAGACCAGCAGGGCCGCCAGCACCAGCACGAGCAGCGCCAGCACGAGCAGCCCGACGCGCAGGCCGCGGCGGCGGCGCTTCGGGGTGCCGTGTCGGGCGGCTCCGGCGGGTGCCGAACGGACGGTGTCGGTCATGGGTCACTCCAACGTGGCTGGCGGTCAGCGCAGTGTAAGTGAGCCGTCTGAGAGGTGCTCCTACTTGAGCAGCCGCGACAGCCGCCGGTCGGCGAGCGGCTTGCCCCCGGTCTGGCAGGTCGGGCAGTACTGCAGGGCCGAGTCGGCGAAGCTCACCTCGCGCACGGTGTCGCCGCACACCGGGCAGGGCTGCCCGGCCCGCGCGTGCACCCGCATGCCCGCCCGCTTGGCGTCCTTGAGCTCGGACGCCGGCCGGCCCCAGGCCGCGACGACGGCGTCGGCGAGCACCGAGCGCAGGCTCGCGAACAACCGGTCGACCTGCTCGTCGGTCAGCGTCGCTGCCAGGGCGTACGGCGAGAGCCGGGCCGCGTGCAGCACCTCGTCGCTGTAGGCGTTGCCCACCCCGGCCAGCACCGACTGCTGGCGCAGCACCCCCTTGACCTGGGTACGTCGACCCGCGAGGACCGCGGCGAGCGCGGCCCGGTCGAACCCGGGGTCCAGCGGGTCGGGCCCGAGGCTGGCGATGGCCGGCACCTGCTGCGGGTCGCGGACGACGTGGACGGCCAGGCTCTTGCGGGTGCCGGCCTCGGTCAGGTCGAACCCGCCACCGTTCGCCATCGCCACCCGCAGCGCGATCGGTCCCTTGCCCGGCCGGGCCACCCTGTCGGGCAGCGCGTCGGACCACCGCAGCCACCCCGCCTTGGCCAGGTGGAAGACCAGGTGCAGGCCGTCGACGTCCAGATCGACCCACTTGCCGTGCCGCGCCACACCCGCGACGACGAGCCCGGCCAGGGACGTCGGCGGCGGGTCGTAGGTCTTCAGGACGCTGATCGCGGCGACGTCGACGCGCGCCACCACCTCGCCGACCAGCCGCTCGCGCAGGAACCCGACCAGGGCCTCGACCTCGGGCAGCTCGGGCACGCCACGAGTGTGCACCCGATCGGGTCACCGGGGCGGTTGCAACGACAGCGCGTGACCACCGCGGCGGCCGACGCCACTCGATCGGGCGATATCGGCGGGCCGTGATCGGCCCGAAGGAAAGGGGGTCGGGCACACCGCCTGCCGCCCTCAGGGAGACCCCATGACCGCGCTCATCGCCCACGCCCCGCACCGTCGGGCGCGACGCCGGCTCGTGGGTGGCCTGCTCGCGGTCGCGGTCGCGGCGGCGACGTTCACCGGCCTGGCCACCGCCACGTCGGCGGCCGCCTCCGCCGGCGGTGACGAGTCGGGGTTCGTGGCGAGCGTGAACGCGGCCCGTCGCAGCGCCGGCCGGCCGACGTACGCCGTGTCGAGCGACCTCACGTCGGTGGCCCGCAGCTGGGCGCAGACGATGGCCTCCAGCGGGTCGCTGCGGCACAACCCGAACCTGGCCGGCCAGGTCAGCGGCTGGCGCTTCGTCGGCGAGAACGTGGGCGTCGGCTACGACGTCGGCGGCCTGCACCGGGCGTTCATGGCCTCACCGGCCCACCGGGCCAACGTGCTGGACTCGGACTTCACCCAGGTCGGCATCGGCGTCGCGTACGGCGGGGGCCGGCTGTGGGTGGCCGAGGTCTTCCGCAAGCCGACGGCCACGGCCGCGGCCTCGGCCATCCGGCGTCCGGGCCGCCCGACCGGCCGGTCGACCGCCACCGTCTACCGCGTCGGCAGCCGCGGCGCCGTCGTCTCCGCGATCCAGCACCGGGTCGGGGTGCAGGCGGACGGCCGCTACGGGCGCCGGACCGCCACCGGGGTCATGCGCTGGCAGCGCTCGCACCACCAGCGGGTCACCGGGGTCGTCACCCCGGGGGTCCGGCGGGCGATGCGGGTGTAGTCCTCACGGCGGCGAGTCGTTCCACGGGGTGCGGGTGAGCAGCACGCCGACCCACCAGCTCATCGCCACCACGGCGCTGACCAGCGTCGCCGCCACCCGCCAGCGCCAGTACCGGCTCATCGGCCGGCCGAGGCTGGTGCCCCGCACGGCCATGCTGGCGAGCACCGCCCCGACCGGCAGGTCGAGCAGCAGGAACCGCCACATGCTGGTGATCGGCCGCACGACGGCCAGCAGGTAGACGGGGTAGACGACCGCCCAGACCCGCAGCTCGGTGGACAGCCACGCCGCGTGCGGCCCCGCGACGACCGACACCAGGGCCGCGACGGCGCCCAGCAGCAGCAGCACCCCGACGAGCCCCGCGTGGGCGTACGCCCAGGCCAGCCACGGGACGAACGGCCCGCGTCCCGGCTCCTGGCCCCACACGGCCTGGGTCTGGAAGAACGCGGTGGGGACGCCGGTCGCGACGCCCACGATCGCCGGCCACAGCAGCGTCGAGACGCCGGTGGCGGCGCCCAGCGCGACCAGCCCGCGCCACTCCCGGCGCGCCGGGCGGTGGGCCGACCGCCAGCGGGCGACCGCGTGCCAGGCGATCACCACCAGCAGCGGCGCGGCCACGGCCCGGGTCAGCCCGAGCAGCAGCACGACCGGGACGGCGGCCAGGTAGCGCCGCCGCACCAGCAGCAGCAGCGCGCCGGCCAGCAGCAGCGCGGCCAGGGCCTCGGTGTAGGCCACCTGCAGGACGGCCGCCGGCGGCAGCAGGCACCACGTGCCGACGGCCAGCACCCCGAGCCGGCTGCGGGCGCGCCCGACGTGCGCGCCCGGCGCGCGGGCGACGTACAGGTGCCACAGCACGACCGACGTCGCTGCGCCGAGGCCCAGGTTGAGCACGGACGCCGCGACCGAGAAGGGCAGCCCGGTCGTCATCACGGCCCGCACCAGGCCGGGGAACAGCGGGAAGAACGCCCAGCTGTTGTAGTCGACCTGTCCGAGGTCAGTCATCGGCAGCCCGTGCGGGTACCCGCGCTCGACGATCTGGCGGTACCACTGCCCGTCCCAGATGACGGTCATGTCGAGGTAGTCGGGGCGCAGGTCACCGACCCCGGCCGGGTTCTGCAGCAACCGCGCCGCGGCCTCGATGATCACCGCCGCGACCAGCCGCGACACGGCGTAGGCGCCGAGCGCCTGCTGCCAGGGCGCCCAGGCGAGCACCCGGGCCCACCACCGGGCCAGCGCCAGGTGCAGGCCGGGCTGGCTCGGGGCCTCGACCGTCGACGGGGGCTCGGCCGAGGGCGCCGGGTGCACGGCGAGGTCGGCCACCGCCCCATGGTGACACTTGGGGCGGCCCACCTACCCGTTCAGCACATCTCGATCAGGTCAGTACATCGCGGTCACGTCGAGCCGCTCGCGCAGGAACGCGACGACGGTCTCGTACGCGGCGACCGTGGGGTGACCGGGCTCGTCGACGTAGTCCTTCGAGAGCACCGAGTGCGCCCCCTTGGCCAGGCCGTGCGGGTTGCCCGGGCTCGAGTCGATCTCGACCACCCGCCACCCGGCCCCGAGCGTCTCGGCCATGGCGGCGAACCGCTCGGCCGGCACCGCGCCGTCCGCGGTGAACCGCAGCCCGAGCGCGCACAGCCCCTCGTCGCGGGCCCGCCGCGCGAGCACGGCGCGGTCGTCGTCCGACATGCCGATGTCGGCCTTGCGCGCACGACCGATCGCGAACGGGAGCGACGGCTGGCTCGCGACCGGGGCGAGCACCGCCGGCTCGACGGCGGCCGCGAGCGCGAACCCGCCCGAGAAGCACATGCCGATGACGCCGACGCCGGGGCCGCCGACCTCGTCGTGCAGCGCGCGGGCCAGCGCGCGCACGTACTCGGCGACCGGGCGCGAGGCCCGGACGGCGAACGCCTTGAACTCGGCCGACACGCAGACCTTCGGCACCGACGACGCCAGGTAGGCGCCCGACGTCGCGCGGCCCGGCGTCCCGACCAGCGACGGCACGGCCACCGTGAAGCCCGAGGCCACCAGCCGCTCGGCCAGCGCCATCACCTCTGGAGTCATGCCCGGCAGCTCGGGGAGCAGGACCACGCCGGGGCCAGAACCCTTGCGGTACACCGGGTGCGTGATACCCACGGCGGTGAACGGCTCGGACTGCCACCCTGCGAGGACGTCGGTCACCCGGCCAGCGTGGCACACGGGCACCCCCGCCGGGTCAGGGCCGCAGGACGGCCTTGACCCCGCTGGGCGTCAGTGCCGCGCCGAACCCGTCGAGCCCGTGGACGTCGGTGACGATCCCCTCGGTGCGCACCCGCCCGGTGCGCAGCGCGAGCAGCGCGCGGTCGAAGCAGTGCGTCTGGGCGAACGACCCCTTGACAGTGAGCTCACGCGAGAACAGCTCGTACGGCGAGAACGCCACCGTGTCGCTCTCGTGGGCCATCCCGTAGACGAGTACCGTGCCGCCCATCCGGGTCAGCGCGGCGCACCGGGACAGCACCTTCGCCGAGCCGGTGGCCTCGACCACGACGTCGTACCCGGACGGCGCGAGGCGGGCCAGCGCGGCGAACCCGGGGTCGGGGTCGGTGCGGCTGAGCTCGACCGTCTCGTCGACGCCGAACGCGCGGGCCAGCTCGAGCTTGTGCGCGGACGGCGCGGCAACCGTGATCCGGGCCGCGCCGCCGTGCAGCAGCAGCTGGCGGAGCAGCAGCCCGGTCGGCCCGGCGCCGAGCACCAGCACGTCACTGCCTGGGCGCAGCGCGAGGACGTCGGCGCCGTGCATCGCGCACGCCAGCGGCTCGGTCATCACGGCGACCATCGGGTCGAGGCCGTCCAGGGGGAAGCACTTGTCGGCGCCGACCGCGACCAGCTCGGCGAACCCGCCCGGGCCGGTGACGCCGAGGCTGTCGAAGCTGCGGCAGTACAGCGGCTGGTCGCGGCGGCAGTACTCGCAGTGGCCGCACAGCCTCGTGTTGTCGGCCGCGACGACGTCGCCCACCGCGATCGGGCCCGGCACGTCCGGGCCCAGCTCGACGACCTCGCCGACGATCTCGTGGCCGGGCACCAGCGGGAACCGGGCCATGAACCCGCCGGCCAGCAGGTGCCGGTCGGTGCCGCAGACGCCGGCCAGCACGGGGCGCAGCAGCACCTGCCCGGGGCCCGGGCGCGGGTCGGGGACGTCCTGGACCGCCCACTGGTGGGCCTGCTCGATCACGACGGCTCGCATGTGCGCAACCTAGCCCGCCACACCGACATGCGGTGCGGCGCCGAAGTGCGCGAGCCCGTGCTCGATCCTGCGGACCCCGGCCCATCGCGCCTGTCGGTGTGGCAGCGGTCAGCCGGCCAGCGCCCGATTCACCCGGGCCGTCAGCTCGGGCGCGAGCGTGCGCGAGAACGCCGAGGTGACGTGGACGCCGTCCACCCGCACGACCTTCCCGTCCTGGACGGCGTCGCACCGGCCGCCCGGGCACAGCAGGTCGGTGATGCTGACCGTCGCCGCCACCCCCGGCCGGGCGGCGGCCACCGACTCGAGCAGGTCGTCGAAGCCCGCGACGTACCGCCCGCTGAACGGCACTGCCGCCGCACCCGCCGGCCGCCCGGCCGCGACGGCCGGCCCGACCGAACGGCCCGGCGGAGCGACGTCGACGAAGACCACCCGCGCACCTGCTGCGCCCACCTCGTCGACCAGGCCCAGGTACGCCGTCCGCAGCGCCCGGTCGTGGTCGGGCGTGCCGGGCGCGAGCCGCCGTCCGTCGACCAGCAGCGCCTGGTGGTGCGCCCAGAACTCGCTGACGACCACGACCGCGGGCCGGTAGCGGGCGAGCGCCGCAGCGATGGCCGGGCGCGCCTGCGTCGCGCACACCCGCGCCGGCTCGTCCGGCGCGCTCATGCCGTTGGGGACGACGAGCAGCCCGGTCGCCGTGCATCGCTGCCAGGCCGCCTGCACCAGTCGGGTGCCGTCGCGGCGGGCCTGGTCGGCCAGGCCCGGCACGAGCGCGCGCGCCGTCGAGTCGCCGAGCAGCATCGTCACCGGGCCGACGCTGCCGCCCTGGACGCAGGCGAGCAGGCGGGTCGCGCTCTCGCCGGCGCACGGGGTGTCAGCGCGGTCGTCCAGCTGGCGCTGCAGCCCGCTGGGCAGCCGGGTCGCGAGCAGCGTCACGACCACGACCACCGCGACCGACCCGAGCGCACCGACCGCGAGACGGCTCCGCGAACCGCCCAGCCACGGCACCCGGCGCTCGAGCACCGGCCGCTCGACCAGCACCCACGACAGCACCGACAGTCCCAGCGTCAGGCCGATCCGCAGCGCCTGGGTCGGCCACCACGCGAGCGAGGGCCCTGGCGGCAGGGGCACCAGCACGAGCACCGGCCAGTGCCACAGGTAGACGCCGTACGAGATCCGGCCCAGCGCCGCGGCCGGCGTCCACGACAGCGCCCGCGCGAGCGCGCCGTCCGGCCGCAGCTCGACGTCCGCGACGGCGACGGCGGTGAGCACCGCGAAGGCCAGCGCCCCGCCTCGGTAGTACATCGGCGTGGTGTCGGTCGCGAGCACCAGGGCCAGCAGCAGCGCCGCGAAGGCGACCGGGCCGGCGTACCGGGGGATGCGACGGGCGCGCACCAGCAGCAGGGCCAGCAGCGCCCCGACGAGCAGCTGCTGCACCCGCCCGTCGGTGCCGTAGTACGCCCGCGACAGCGACGCGGCGCCGTAGGCCCAGGCCATCGCCGCGGCCGAGGCCACCACCAGCACCCCGGCGACCACACCCAGCAGCCCGCGCCGCACCCGAAGGCAGCCGAGCACCACCAGCGGCCACAGCAGGTAGAACTGCTCCTCGATCGACAGCGACCAGGTGTGCCGCAGCGGTGAGGCGCCGGCGTACGCCGCGAAGTAGTCCTCGCCGGCCGCGACGAAGTGCCAGTTGGCCAGATAGGCGAGGGTCCACAGCGCGTCGCCGCGCCGGGCCGACCAGGTCTCGGGCCGGGCCGCCCACCAGGTGGCCAGCGCGACGACGACGAGCACGAGCAGCAGGGCGGGCAGCAGCCGGCGCACCCGCCGCACCCAGAACCCGACCAGGTCGATCCGGGAGCGCTCGCGGTGCTCGCGCAGCAGCAGCCCGGTGATCAGGTAGCCCGACAGCACGAAGAACAGGTCGACGCCGAGGAACCCCCCGCGCACCGCGCTGCCCGCCCCGCCGCCGAGGTGGTACGCCACGACCGCCGTCACGGCGACCGCGCGCAGGCCGTCGAGCGCGGCTCTGCGTCCCTGGTCGGCAGCCACCCCCAGACCGTACGGCGGGCCGGACGTCGGCCCGCCCCGAGTCTGCGCAAACGGCCCACCGCGGGCGTACGGGTGGGCCACTCCCGCGGACTCGGTGCGTCAGTGGTGCGCCTCGCGGTGGGCGCCGAGGACGTCCAGGCCGAAGTCCGAGACCGGGTCACGCCACACCGAGTGCGCGTGGTTGACGCCGCGCTGGGTGTTGTCCCACTCCAGCAGCAGCCGCGGCCCCTGCACCCGGTAGTAGTGCGGCGCGCCGGGCTCGAGCGGTCCCGCCCAGGCGACGTGCACCTGGTCGAGCTCGTCGTACGCCGGGGCGACGGCATCCGGCACCCGCCCGACGTACGTCTGCACCAGGAGGCGCAGCAGCTCGCGCTGCTCCGCGTCCAGCTCGCTGCCCGGGACCCCGCGAGGTTCGGCGGTGTACTCGACGGCGCGGTGCTCGTCCTCGCCGTAGCCAGCCGCCTCGTCGATGGCGTCGCTGAGCGCCTGCAGCCTGGCCTGCTCGGCGTCGTCGCCGAACCGCTCGGTGCGCCAGATCCCCGCCAGGGGGATCACCCGGTCGCCGGGCGTCACGATCGTGCGGTTGGCCGTGAGCAGGTCCGGGGGGGCCGTGGCCAGCAGGACCGCGCGGGCGGCCAGCACGGGTGACAGCGACCGCACCAGGTCGCGGGCGAGGTCCTCGACGCGCGCCAGGGGGCGGTTGACGGCGCCCCCGAGCAGCGGTGATGTGTGGCCTGGTCGGCGCCGAGGAAGCACGGCGTGGTCGAGACCAGCTCGCCGTCGACGACCAGGTTGTTCAGCGACACGTGGTGGCCGCCGAACCGCCAGCCCCACGCCCCCTGGTCGCCCGGGTCGCCGAAGACGCGCAGGTAGTACAGCCCCGGGTCGCGGCCGCGCTCGCGGTCGAAGCGGGTCACGAACCCCTCGGCGTGGTCGAGCACGTTCTCCAGGCCCATGACCGTGGCGACGGTGACGTACGCCGCGGGCGACAGCCCCGAGGCCACCAGCCGCATCGCGGCGCGCTGCTGCGCGGGCCGCTGCTGGTGGACGGTCAGGCCGCCGTGGTCGGTGGGGGTGTAGAACCAGCGCCGCCGCTCCAGGTCGTCGGCGCCGTCCTGCGGGGCGCGGCCGACGGCGGTCGCCCGCTGCTCGCCGTCCAGTCCGTCCAGCCACGCGAGAGCGGCCTGCGCCATGGTCGCGGCGACAGCACGGCGGGCGGGGACGTCGTCGGCCAGCACGGCGGCAGATTACCCACCCACCGACCGGGAGCGCCCGTGAGCACTCCCAGCCAGGAGGACGGGTTCGTCAACTACGACCTGCACCAGTCGATCGAGGACAGCGGGTCGTTCCACCCGTACGAGCACTGGGAGTCGCCCGAGCAGCTGGACGCCCACCTCGCCGCACCGCACCTGGTGCAGTTCGCCGCGCGGCTGGGCGACCTGCTGGACGGCGACGGCCTGACCATCACCCGCCTGCGCCGGATCGCCTGACCGGGGCCTGCACCGGCCGGCCCGACCCTCCGGCGCGAGACGCTGCAGGTCCCTGGCCTTGGCCTCGTGCGCATCCCCGTCCAGCGGCTCACGGTGCGGCCAGCGTGCCGTGGTCATCCCAGACGCGGACCGGTGAGGCGAGCTGGGGTCCCAGCCGCTCCCCTGACCGGTACCGCTCAAGGGCGTCGCGCATGTCGACAGTCTGGCCGCGGACAGCAGAACGCCGTCCAGACGATCCCACGGGGGTTCGATCTGGACGGCATCTGCGTGTCGGTGCGCGAGGGGGGATTTGAACCCCCACGCCCTTTCGGACACTGGCACCTGAAGCCAGCGCGTCTGCCATTCCGCCACTCGCGCGTGGCCACCGAAACCCCCTGATCAGGGGCTCAGAAGCCGTCGGCAAGGCTAGCACGCACGGGGCGGACGACCCGCCGCCCGTTACGATCGAGGCCAACAGGACACCGTGCCGGACGACCGGCCGACCACGACGCAGCGACAGGAGGTGCCCATGGGAGTGATGGACCGCTTCGAGAAGGGCATCGAGCGTGCCGTCAACGGGGTCTTCGCCAAGGCCTTCAAGTCCGAGGTGCAGCCGGTCGAGATCGCGAGCGCCCTGCGCAAGGCCTGCGACGACCGGGCCGCGGTGATCAGCCGGGGCCGCACCCTGGTGCCCAACGCGTACGTCGTCGAGCTGGGCCCGACCGACCACGAGCGCCTCGGCGAGTACGCCGATGCCCTGGGTGACGAGCTCGTCGCCAGCCTGCGCGAGCACGCCGACCGCCAGGGGTACGCCTTCGTGGGCCCGGTCACCGTCGAGCTCGAGCTCGCCGACGGGCTCGACACCGGGGTGTTCAGCATCCGCACCGCCACGATCAAGAGCCGCGAGAACCGTGAGCACCCCGCCCCGGCAGCCCCGTCCCCGGTGCCGCGTGACCCCCAGACCCCCCCGCCGCCGCCACGCGAGGTGCCGCCGTCCCCGGTGACCGCCGCCTCGCCCGGACGCCGCCCCTGGCTCGACATCGACGGGCACGCCTACCCCCTGGTCGGCTCGCTCACCGTGATCGGGCGCGGCGAGGAGGCCGACGTCGTCGTCGACGACCCGGGCGTCTCGCGCCGGCACGCCGAGATCCGCGTCACCAGCGACGGGCCGCACCTGGTGGCCACCGTCCGCGACCTCGGCTCGACCAACGGCACGCTGGTCGACGGCGACCGGATCGGCCGCGGCGAGCACGGTGAGGCGCTGCGCGAGGGGACGACGATCACCATCGGCCGCACCCGCGCGACCTACCGCAGGGGGCCGCGATGAGCGAGCTGACCGTCACCGTCGTCCGGCTCGGGCTGCTGGCCCTGCTGTGGGTCTTCGTGTTCTCCGTCGTGGGGGTGCTGCGCGGCGACCTGTTCGGCACCCGGGTGACCGCGCGGGCGGCCAAGCCGGCGCCAGCGCCCCGCCCGGCTCCGACGCCCAAGCCCGCCCGGGTGGCCAAGGCACCCGCGCCGAGCCGGCGCACCCCGCACACCGTGGTCGTCACCGAGGGCCCGCTGCGCGGGACGACGATCGCCCTGCGCCAGCAGTCGGTGCTGATCGGGCGCAGCCCCGAGTCGACCCTGGTGCTGGACGACGACTACGCCTCGGGCCGGCACGCCCGGATCTTCCCCGAGGCCGGCGAGTGGTTCGTCGAGGACCTCGGCTCGACCAACGGCACCTTCGCCGGCCAGCAGCGCGTCAGCGGGCCGCAGCGGCTGACCGTCGGGTCGACCCTGAAGATCGGCACCACCGTCCTCGAGCTGCGCAGGTAGGGGCATGGCGATCGCGTTGCGCTACGCCGCCCGCTCCGACATCGGGCTCGGCCGGTACACGAACAACCAGGACTCCGGGTACGCCGGCCCGCACCTGCTGGTCATCGCCGACGGCATGGGCGGGCACGCCGGGGGCGACGTCGCCAGCTCGGTAGCAGTCGGGCGGATGGTGGCCCTGGACGGCGAGTCCCACGGCGGCGACGCCCTGGCCCTGCTCGCGGCGACCCTGCGCGAGGCCAACAC
>JBKJTJ010000053.1:0-4309 GCA_046590855.1 Actinomycetota bacterium | reverse complement strand
GTGGGGCGGATGCCGGCGTTGCTGAGCCGGAGTCGGTAGACGCTGGTGAGTGCGGTGATGTACAGCCCGCGGGCGTCGTCGTCGCCCCAGGCGAGGTTGTGTGGGTTCTCGGGGGGCCCGAGGGTGCCCAGATGTCGGCCGTCGGCGTCGATGACCCAGATGCCGGATGGGCCGCAGACGAACAGGTTGCCCTCGACGTCGACCTTGATCCCGTCGATTGCGTCCTCACCCGGATCCGCGGTCATGTCGAAGAACTCCTCTGCGGAGACGACGGTGCCGTCGGTGGCGAGCTCGTAGCGCATGACCACCTTGCGACGCGGGTCCCAGTTGCCGACGTACAGGTAGCGCTCGTCGGGTGAGAACGCGAGGCCGTTGGGCCCGGCGAGCTCGTCGGTGACGAGGCTGACCTGGCTGTTGCGGACGCAGAACACGCCGCTGAAGCCGAGCTCCTTCTCCGGGTCGTCGTACGCCTCGGGGAGGCCGAAGGGCGGGTCGGTGAAGAACAGGGCCCCGTCGGACCGGTAGACCAGGTCGTTGGGGCTGTTCAGCCGATCGCCGGCAAAGCGGTCGGCGAGCACCGTGATGTTGCCGTGCGGCTCCACCCGGATGATCCGGCGGTTGCCGTGCTGGCAGATGGTCAGGCGGCCGTCGGGGTCGAGCGTCAAGCCGTTCGACCCGGGCTGGGCGTAGCGGCCGATGTCGAGTCCGGCGTAGCCGCTCTTGGAGCGGAACACCGAGACCGTCCCGAGCGGTGACCACCGGTAGATGGCGTTGGTGTTCGGCGAGCTGAAGAGCAGGGCACCGTCACCGGTCCAGACCGGGCCTTCGGTGAAGTCGAAGCCGGTGGCGATGCGCTCGAGCCTCGCGCCTTCGGGCAAGATCGCGTCGAGCCCGACGTCGGCGCGGCGCACCGTCAGGGGGGCGTCCTCGGTGCAGCGCGCGCTGGCGGGGGTGTAGAAGTCAAGGGTCGCCGTCCGCATCCAGATGTAGTTCGCGGGCGCCGCCGAGATCGGGCCGTTGATGCCGAAGACGGCGATCTGGAACCGCTGTCCGGCCCGGGCCTTCTGGGTGAGGACGACGCGGTTGGGCGCGTTGAAGCCAGCAACGACCGGGCCGCCGGTGGCGCCGAGCGCCTGCGGCAGAACGCCGTCGACCCAGATCTCGGCGTAGTCGTCGATCGTGGTCTCGAAGACGATCGTGCAGCCGGTCGGGTCGAGGTCTCCGACCTGATCGGGGACCGTCACCTCGATGCGGTACCAGTTGAAGCAGACCCGGCCGGTGCTCAGCCGCAGCATGGTCTCGGCCGGCTCGAGCAGGCGCCAGGTCGAGTCGTCGAAGTCCGCTGCCTGGGCGTGCGGCACCACCTCGTACGTCGAGTTCGTCAGGTCACCGGGGCCGAGGTCATCGGCGACGGCAGTGAATGCGGTCTCGCGGACCTGCGTGTCGCTGTAGCGCCACTGGCCGCCGACCAGGACCACGCCCTCGTGGCTCTGCAGGTCGACGACGGCATCGGGGCGCCCGGCGAGCAGCTCGCTGGGCCGCGGCAGCCTGGCGGTGGGCGTGGGAGCCATCTCAGCCGGCCACCTTGACGACGAAGTAGAGAAACGGGTCGCTGACGGCCACGAACTGGTGCGGCACCCCAGCGGGTACCACCAGGACGTCGCCCTCGGCCAGCTCGTGGCTGGTGCCGCCGTCGTTCGACTCCCCGCGGACCTCGCCGGGGCGGGTCGTCCGCGGCGACACGATGTGGCCGCCGACCACGACCGTTGCCTGGCCCTCGAGCACGTGCATGATGTCGGTCACGGCGGTGTGGTACTCGACCTCGCCCGGCGCCGTGCGACGGCCGGCGTCGACCTTGTAGGCGGCGGTGTCGAGCAGCAGACCGCCCACGGCCAGCGTGGCCTGCACGTCTGCAGCGGACACGAAGGTCGCCTCTCCACCACCGCGGGTTGCCGCGCTGGCCGCCGCCCGCGCCCCGACCACGCCGAGCTCCTGGTCCTCGTCGGCCGAGGACGCCCCGCTGGCACCGATCGCGCCGATCACCTGACCCTGGACGAGGATGGGCAGCCCGCCCTGCAGTGGTACGGCGCCGGCCAGGTGGAGGGCCGACGGGCGACCGTTGGCCGCCTGGTCCTCGAAGTCCTTGCTGGGCCTACGGAACAGGGCGGCGGTGCGGGCCTTGTCGATGGCCACGTCGACGCTCGCCACCTGAGCATCGTCAGGTCGGACGAGGTAGACCAGCGAGCCACCCGCGTCGACGGCCGCGATGACCGGCGCCACCCCGCGGTCGGCGGCGGCAGCCGCCGCGAACTCCGCGCCGGCTCGTGCCGCGTCCCGGGAGAGTGCGGGAACCGAGGCGGCGGAGAAGTCCGCCGCGGCACCGGCGATCGAGACCGCCTCGTCCTCGTCCGGGGTCTCACCGCTCGTGCCGATGGCGCCGACGACCTCGCCGTCGACGATGAGCGGGACACCACCGGTCAGGGCGACCGCGCCGTGCAGCGCCAGGGCGCCCAGGCGACCGGCGCTGACCTGGGCCTCGATGTCGCGGCTGGGCCGAACGAAGATCGCGGCCGTGCGGGCCTTGTCGATCGCGACCTGGTCACTGGCCGGTTGGGCCCCCTCGGTGCGTCGCAGCTGCAGGAGGCGGCCGCTGGCGTCGACGACGGCGATGACGACGCGGGCCCCGGCGCGCAGCGCAGCCTCCTGCGCCGCCTTGACGACGGCGTCGGTGCCCTCGACGTCCAGGACGCGGCGGGTGCGGACGGCGGAGGACGGGCCGGTGGTGCTGGCGGTGGGCGGGGCAGTCATAGCAGGCTCCTTCGAGGCGTCAGGGGCGGACCACGGCCTGCGGCCGCAACCCGTTCGCGCACAGGACCGCAGCCCAGATCGCGTCGTCGGTGGTGATGTACAGGACATTTCGATGCAGGCCCCCGAACGTGAAGTTCACGGCGCCGGGCAGGGCGATCAGACCCAGGTGCGTGCCGTCAGGGGCGTAGACCTGGACACCGCTCGCCGATGACACGTACAGGCGCCCCGCGCCGTCGACCGTGATCCCGTCGGGGACGCCGGGCGAGACGACCGCGAACCCACGGCCCGGCCCGAGGTGGCGGCCGTCGCTGACCTCGAACGCGACCACGTGGTGCGGGCGGTCGGCGTAGTAGCTACCCGCCTCCTGGTTCGCGCCGCTGTCGGTGACATAGAGCGTGCGCTCGTCGGGTGAGAAGGCGAGCCCGTTCGGCTTGTCGAAGGAGTCCGCGACCGGGGCGAGGCGTTTGGTCACCGGGTCGTAGCGGTAGACCTGATCTGCAACAGTCGGTGGGGGACGGAAGCCCTGCAGGTGGCCGTAGCTCGGGTCGGTGAACCAGATCGTGCCGTCGCTGCGGACGACCACGTCGTTGGGCGAGCCCAGCGGCTCGAGGTGCCAAGCGTCGATGACCGGGGTCCGGCTGCCGTCCACCGGGTCGATGAGGCTGATCGCCGCAGCCGACGTCGGACCGCCCTGCTCGCACACCACCAGCCGACCCCGGGCGTCAAGGGCCATTCCGTTGGCGGCGTTGGCGTCGGCGACGACGGTCGTGATACCGGCCGGGTCGACGGGGAAGCGCTCGCCGGCCAAGGCGAGCCGGCGGATCGCGACCATGGGGCCAGCGGCCGGTTGGGGGCGCAACGGCAGCGAGGTGAAGTAGAGCGCGTCCTCGGCTGCCGACCAGACCGGGCCCTCATGGGCATCGGTGTCGACCACCTTGACCAGCCTCGGCGTATCGCCCAGCACGTCGATGAATGGTGGGGAGTACGTGACGAAGTCCTGGGGCCCGCCCATGCTCAACCGACGCCGGGGTCGAGCGTCGTCGACCGGGTGCCCAGGCGCTCGGTAATCCGGTCGGCGACGCGCAGGGCGTTGGCGATGATGGTCAGGGTCGGGTTCACGGCCGTGCTCGACACGAAGAAGCTCGAGTCGGCGACGTAGACGTTGTCGAGGTCGTGCATCTTGCAGTCGACGTCGAGGGCCGAGGTCGCCGGGTCGGTCCCGAAGCGGACCGTCCCGTTCTGGTGCGCCACACCGTTGATGCCGAGCCGGCCGCCTCGGTAGGAGTAGTTCTCCAGGACCTCGTCCGTGCACTGGATCGCGTCCAGCAGGCCCTCGAACTTCGCCCGCAGCCGTTGGTGCGCTTCCAGGTTGGTCGGCGTGTACGTGAGACAGATTCCGCCGTCGCCGTCGAGGGTGACGCGGTTGTCCGGCAGCGGGAGGTCCTCGGTGGTCAGCCAGAAGTCGAGCGCGTGCCTGGCCAGCTCGGTCGGGTCCTCGGCC
>JBKJTJ010000025.1:0-10133 GCA_046590855.1 Actinomycetota bacterium | reverse complement strand
GTCCGCGACGACGTGGTGCTGGCCACCAAGGGTCGGTTCCCTATGGGCGAGGGCCCCAACGACGTGGGCATCTCGCGCCGGCATCTCGCCCGCGCCCTGGACGCGTCGCTGACCCGGCTCGGCGTCGAGCACGTCGACCTGTACCAGGTGCACGCGTTCGACCCCCTGACGCCGCTGGACGAGACGTTGCGCTTCCTCGATGACGCCGTGCGCGCGGGCAAGATCTCGTACGTCGGGCTCTCGAACTTCACCGGCTGGCAGCTGGTCAAGGCCGTTGCGGTGGCGCAGTCCCAGCACCTGACCGTTCCGGTGACCCTGCAGCCGCAGTACAACCTGCTGGTGCGCGAGATCGAGTGGGAGGTCGTGCCCGCCGCCCAGAGCGAGGGCCTGGGCCTGCTGCCCTGGTCGCCGCTCGGTGGCGGCTGGCTGACCGGCAAGTACCGCCGCGACCAGCAGCCGACCGGCGCCACCCGCCTCGGTGAGGACCCCGAGCGCGGCGTCGAGGCGTACGCCGGACGCTCGGCGCAGCAACGCACCTGGGACGTCGTCGACGCGGTGCAGACCATCGCCCAGCAGCGCGGCGTGAGCATGGCCCAGGTGGCGCTGTCGTGGCTGACCGACCGGCCCGCGGTGACATCGACCATCCTCGGGGCGCGCACCCTCGAGCAGCTCGACGACAACCTGGCCAGCGCCGGCCTGCACCTGTCGGCCGACGAGACGGCCGCCTTGGACGTCGCGAGCGACCCGGCCGCCGCGGACTACCCCTACGGCGGGCCCGGGCAGGCGCAGCGCAGCCGCAACCTCACCGGCGGTCGGTGACGGGCGCTACCCGACCGCGCCGGGATCGGTCAGGCGCAGCAGCGTGAAGCCGTTCAGGGCCTGCACCTCGATGGCGGCGATGTCGCTCTCGCGGATCGAGGTCGCGCCGCTGAGCCGCACCTCGTCGCCCGGCACCGCCGTCCAGGTGCCGATGCTCTCGTGGCGACCGTCGGTCGCGAGCACCACCAGGGCGTAGGGGCGTGAGACCCCCTTGGGGCCGGAGTAGGTGCAGCGCAACCCGATCCGGGTGCCCCACGACACCGGGGTGAGCCCGACGTCCGCGGTGATCGGTGCGGCGACGACCGGCCGCAGCGCCAGCGGCGTCGGGGCCGCGCTGCGCTGGACGCCGGCCAGCACCGCGAGCAGTGCGGCACACGCGGCGACGGCGACCAGCGCAGCCGTCGTCCACGTGCGGCGGCGCTGGGCCCGGTCGACCGCTCGCAGCAGGTCAGGCAGCAGCGAGGCCGGAACGGGCGGCGTTGCAACGGTTTCGCCGTCCTCGCCGGTCGGGTCGTCGTCCAGCGTCGCGATCCCGGCGGGCCCGACGCGTGACAGCAGCCCCGGCAGCCCGGCCATGTCGTCGACGTGCGCGCGGCAGCCGGCGCAGGTGTCGAGGTGCTCGACGAACGCACCCCGCTCGGCGGGCGACAGCGCACCCAGCACGTAGGCGCCGGCCGACATCTCGAACGCGTCCCTGCTCACTGCTCGACTCCCATCTCGGCCAGCGCCAGCCGCAGTCGCAGCAGGGCGTAGTGCGTGCGTGACTTCACGGTGCCCTCGGGGACGCCGAGGGTGGCGGCGGCCTCGGCGACCGAGCAGCCGCGGTAGTAGCACTGCACGAGCACGTCACGATGTTCTCGCGAGAGCTGTCGCAGCGCCTCGGCGACCACCCACGACTGCAGCGCGCGCTCGTGGTCGTCCGGCGAGGGCCGCTCGGGCACGGTGTCGGTGATGGTCTCGCTGCGCGAGCGGCGGCTGCGCCACTCGTCGATCACCAGCCGGCGGGCCACCGTGAACAGCCACCCGCGCACCGGCCCGCGGTCGGGGTCGAGCACCTCGGGGTGGCGCCAGGCGCGCAGCAGCGTCTCCTGGACGATGTCCTGGGCGCTCGCGCGGTCACCGGTCAGCGACACGACGTACGCCCACAGCGGTCCGGCGTGCTCGTCGTGCAGCGCCTGCATGAGCTGGCTGTCGGTGCGGGTCATCGGCCCTCCTGACCTGGTCACGAGATGTGGCCCGGATCGGTTCACCCCACTGTGGCCCCGCGGTGAACCTGACGGGCACCCTTTGCGTGTCCTGGTCACCAGATGTCACCAGACCCCTCACGACGGGACGAGACCATGACCACTGACCGCACCAGCTCGCCGAACCACAGCACCGACACCACCGGCCTGACGGACGACGTCCTGCTCGGCCGCCGCAGCGTGCTGTCCGGCGGTGCCCTCGCCGTCGGTGGGGCCGCGCTGCTCGCGGGGTGCGGTGGCAGCAGCACGTCGTCCGCGGGCACGACCACCTCCGCAGCCGTTGTCACGACGCCGGCCGAGACGAGCGCTGCGCCGTCCAGCGAGGACTCCGCACCGTTGGCCCAGCTCGCCGACATCCCGGTCGGCTCCGCGGTCGCGGCGACCATGGGCGGCAAGGCGGTCGTGGTGGCCCAGCCGACCGCCGGCACCGCCGTCGCGTTCAGCGCGATCTGCACCCACAAGGGGTGCACCGTGGCCCCGGCCGGCGCCAAGCTCAACTGCCCCTGTCACGGCTCGGTCTACGACGCGCTGACCGGCAAGGTGCTGTCGGGCCCTGCCCCGCGCGCACTCACCTCGGTGCCGGTGACCGTCAAGGACGGCGCGGTGGTGGCGAGCAGCGCCTGACGCCGTTGTCGTTCATGGGCCTGCCGGTCCACGCACTGGTCCTGCACGCCACGGTGGTGCTGCTGCCGCTGACGGCCGGGCTGCTGGTGCTGTCCGCCTTCTCCGCCGGGGTCGCCGCCCGCGCCGGCCTGCTGCTGCCCGCCGCCGGCGTCGTCAGCCTCGTGCTGGTGCCCCTGACCACCAGCTCGGGCAACCGGCTGCGGGCCCGGCTGCCGGCCAACCCCGAGATCGACGCGCACGCCCACGCCGCGAGCGCCCTGCTGCCCTGGGCGGTGGCGCTGGCGGTGATGAGCGCCGCCGTCTGGTGGGTCTCGCGACGGCGCGGTGCCGACGTCGGGCACCGCAGGCTCGCGGCGCGCTCGACGACCTCGGTGGCGATCGCCGTCCTGGCCACGGTGGGTGCGATCGGCGCGGTCGCCGAGGTCGCCTGGATCGGGCACCTGGGCGCCACCGCGACCTGGTCGTACGTCAAGGACCTGCCGCCGCGCTGACTACTGCGGCGCGTCCTCACCCACGAGGCCGTCGACGGACTCGCGGATCAGGTCGGCGTGGCCGGTGTGCCGCGCGTACTCCTCGACCATGTCGACGAGCACCCGCCGCAGGTTCGGCGTCGTCGGCCAGTCCGAGGTGGCCAGCGGGTGGTCGAGGCCGCCGCCGGCGGCGAGCACCTCGTCGACCGCCGCCTGCGAGCGCTCGACTGCCTGCAGCCACAGGGTTCTGAGCGCCTCGGGGGAGTCGTCGGCGGCCGACGTCCACTCCCAGTCGGGGTCCTCGCCCGTCGGCGCCCACACCTGCGGGTAGTCGCGGCCCAGCAGCTGGTGGGTGAAGTAGTGGTCCTCCACCAGCGCGAGGTGCTTCACCAGCCCACCGAGGGTCATCGACGAGGGCCCGAGGGTGCGGCGCATGGCGTCCGCGTCGAGCCCGCCGGTCTTCCAGGCGAAGGTGCGCCGGTTGCGGTGCAGGGCACCCAGAAGCGCCTCGACCTCGTCCGGCGCCGCGGGGAACGGACGCGGGGTCAGCTCGGCCGGCTCACCCACGAGTCTGAACCGGCGCGTCGGTGGCGTCACGCAGCTGCTCGAGGCTGACGTCGGGCGCGAGCTCGACCAGGTCGAAGTGGTCGCCGCCGACGTCCAGCACGGCCAGGTCGGTGATCACCCGGGTGACCACCCCCTGCCCGGTGAGCGGCAGGGTGCACGAGCGCAGCAGCTTGGGTGCGCCGTCCCGGGCGGTGTGCTCCATCAGCACGATGACCCGGCGGGCTCCGTGCACGAGGTCCATGGCGCCGCCCATGCCCTTGACCATCTTGCCGGGGATCATCCAGTTGGCGATGTCGCCGCCGGTCGAGACCTGCATGGCCCCGAGCACGGCGGCGTCGATGTGACCGCCGCGGATCATCCCGAAGCTGGTGGCCGAGTCGAAGAAGCTGGCCCCGGGCAGGGTGGTGACGGTCTCCTTGCCGGCGTTGATCAGGTCGGGGTCGACGTCCTCGTCGGCGGGGTAGGGCCCGACGCCCAGGATCCCGTTCTCGGACTGCATGACGACGTGGACGCCGGGGGGCAGGAACCCGGGGATCAGTGTCGGCAGGCCGATGCCGAGGTTGACGTACGAGCCGTCGACGAGCTCGCGGGCGGCTCGGGCCGCCATCTGGTCGCGGGACAGTGCCACGTCAGGCCTCCTTGGGGGTGACGGTGCGCTTCTCGATCCGTTTGGCGGCAGCCTGCTCGGGGGTCAGCACCACCACTCGCTGCACGTACACGCCGGGCAGGTGCACCTGGTCGGGGTCGATCTCGCCGGGCTCGACCAGCCGCTCGACCTCCGCGACGGTGGTGCGCCCGGCCATGGCGACGACGGGGTTGAAGTTGCGGGCCGAGGAGTGGAAGACCAGGTTGCCGTGCCGGTCGCCGATCGCAGCGCGCACCAGGGCGAAGTCGGTGGTGATCGAATCCTCGAGCACGCAGCGGCGGCCGCCGATCTCGCGCACCTCCTTGGCCGGCGAGGAGAGCGCGATCGAGCCGTCGGCGGCGTACCGCCAGGGCAGGCCCCCCTCGGCGATCTGGGTGCCGACCCCGGTGGGGGTGTAGAACGCGGGGATGCCGGCCCCGCCGGCGCGCAGCTTCTCGGCGAGCGTGCCTTGCGGCGTCAGCTCGACCTCGACCTCGCCGGCGAGGTACTGGCGGGCGAACTCCTTGTTCTCACCGACGTACGACGCGGTCACCCGCGCGATGCGGTGCGCCCCGAGCAGCAGACCGAGCCCGGCGCCGTCCACCCCGCAGTTGTTGGACACCACCGACAGGTCGGTGGCGCCCTGCTCGAGCAGCGCCTCGATGAGGAACCACGGGATGCCGGCCAGCCCGAACCCGCCCACGGCGAGGGTCGCGCCGTCGGCCACGTCAGCGACGGCGTCCGCCGCCGATCCGACCACCTTGTCCACGTCAGCTCCCGTCGTTCGGTTCGTCGTCCAGCTCGTCCAGAACCCGTTGCGCCACAGCCAGTGCGCTGTTGGCTGCGGGCACCCCGGCGTACACCGCGGTGTGCAGCAGCACCTCGCCGATCTCGTCGTGCGTGACGCCGTTGGTGACGGCGGCCCGCACGTGCAGCGCGAGCTCGGTGTCGTGGCCCAGCCCAGCGAGCAGCGCCAGGGTCAGCATGCTGCGCGTACGTCGGTCCAGGCCCGGCCGCGACCACACCTCGCCCCAGGCGTAGCGGGTGACGAGGTCCTGGAAGGGGGCGGTGAGCGGGGTCGTCGCGGCCACCGCGCGGTCGACGTGCGCGTCGCCGAGCACCTCGCGGCGCACCCGGGTGCCCTGCCCTGCGCGGTCCTCGTCGTCCACGGGGCGATCCTGTCAGACGGGGTGCGCGGCGACGTGGTCGAGCACGAGCCGCGCGACGGCCGCGGGCTGCTCGAGCACCGCGATGTGGGCGGCGGGGGAGAGCACCTCGAGCCGGGCACCGTCGATGCCCTCGGCGATCAGCCGCAGGTGCTCGGGGGGAGTCGCGGGGTCCTGCTCGCCGGCGATCGCGAGGGTCGGGGCGGTGATCGAGGTGAGGTCGGGGCGCAGGTCCATCTCGGCGATCGCCTCGCAGCAGGCGGCGTACCCGTGGTCGGACGAGGACGAGATCATCTCGACGAGCGACGCCACAAGCGCCGGATCCCGTTGCGCTGCAGCGGGTGTGAGCCACCGCTCGACGATCACCGGTGCGACCGAGGCCAGCCCACCGGCGCGGACGGCGGCGGCGCGGTCGAGCCAGCCCTGCGCCGGCCCGAGCTGGGCCGAGGTGCACAGCAGCGTCATCGACCCGACCCGCCGGGGGTCGCGCGCGGCCAGCCGCATGGCGGTCATGCCCCCCATCGACAGCCCGCCGAGGTGGGCACGCTCGACACCGAGGGTGTCGAGCAGCAGCACCAGGTCGTCGGCCAGGTCGTCGATCGCGTACGGCCCGGTCGGTGCGGGTGACAGGCCGTGGCCGCGCGCGTCGTACGTCACGACCCGCAGGTGCTCGGCCAGGGTGGGCACGACGGGGTCCCACATCCGGTGGGTGCTGCCGAGCGACCCGGCCAGCACCAGCACGGGCGCGTCGGCCGGACCGTGGGTGACGTGGTGCACGACGACGGCGGTCACGGGATCTCCTTGTCGGGGGTGGTTGCTGTGTGGGCGGCCAGCGCGCGGTCGACGAACAGGCCCGCGTTGCCGACTCCGGCCCGGGCCGGGTCGAGCAGCTCGGCGACCTGCCCGGCGTCCAGCAGCTGCGCGACCTGCCTGTCGGCGAGCAGGGCCTGCGCGAGGGGTGTTCCGTCGGCCCGGGCTGCGGCGACCACCCGGGCCACCAGCTCGTGCCCTGCGTCGCGACCGAGGTGGGGCGTGAGCACACCGGCGACCGCCTCGGCCGCGGACGTCGGGTCGACGCCGTCACGCATCCGGCCGACGTCGACGACCAGCGAGTCGAGGCTCGCACGCAACCAGGACACTGCCGAACTGGTGCAGCGCAACAGGTCTCGCAATGCCAGCCACTCGGCGTGCCAGCTGCCCGCGGCGCGCTGGTGCTCGTCGTCGAGGCAGGCGAAGAGCGTGGCGACCAGGCCGGGCGCTCGCAGTACGCTCGCGCGCGCCGAGATGGCTGCGACCGGGTTCGCCTTGTGCGGCATGGTCGACGAGCCGCCCCGGCCCGGCGCCTCCTCGCGCAGCTCGGCCACCTCGGTCTGCGCCGACAACACGATGTCGTGGGCGATCTTGCCGGCGACGCCGGCGGTGGCGCCCAGGGCACCTGCGAGGTCGGTGACCGGCAGCCGCACCGCGTGCCAGGCGAGCACCGGCTCGGCCAGGCCGGTCTCGGCGGCGAAGGCCGCGATCAGCCCGGCTGCGCCGGCGGCGTCCAGGTTGGTCGCCGTCAGGGTGCCTACGGCGCCCCCGAGCTGCACCGGCAGGGTCGCCGCGACCGAGCCGAGCCGCATCCGGACGCCGTCGACGCCCGTCAGCCAGGTGGCGGCGACGAGCCCGAACGTCGTGGGGGTGGCGGACTGCATCAGGGTGCGGCCGGTCACGACGTCGTCGCGGTGTCGCCGCGACAGGGTCGCCAGCGTGTCTGCGACGGCGGCGAGGTCGTCGTCCAGGGCCGTGAGCGCGTTGCGTGCGACGAGCATCCAGGCGGTGTCCATGACGTCCTGGCTGGTCGCGCCGAGGTGCAGGTAGGCGGTGGCCGGGGTGGGCAGTCGCCGGCCGATCTCGCGCACGAGCGGCACGACCGGGTTGCCGGTGGCCGCTGCGGCGGCGCCGATCGCTGCGACGTCGTAGTCGCCGGCACAGGCCCCGGTGATCAGCGCAACCTCGTCGGCCGGGGCGGAGCCCACTGCCGCGTGCGCCCGGGCCAGGGCGGCCTCGGTGTCGAGCAGGGCCCGCAGGAAGGCGGCGTCGCTGGTCCGCGCGGCCGCCGCACCACGGCCCAGCACCGCACCGAAGAGCCCGCCCGAGTCGGTCACCGGCTTGGGTTCAGACGGCGAAGAAGACGGTCTCATGGTCTCCCTGCAGCACGATGTCAAAGCGGTACCCGTCCGGCGACGGCGCCGCGACCAGGGTGGCACGCCGCTCGTCGTCCGGCAGCGCAGCGAGCACCGGGTCGGCCGCGTTCGCCGCGGGCTCGTCGCCGAAGTACAGCCGGGTCACCAGACGTTGCGTCAGGCCCCGGGCGAACACCGACACGTCGACGTGGGGGGCCTGCAGCCCGCCGTCGCCGTCCGGCAGCGGGCCGGGCTTGAGGGTGCGCACCGCCCACTCGCCCGCTACATCGGTCGGACACCGGCCGAACCCTCGGAACCCCTCTCGCGCAACGGGTCCGCGCGGGTCGTCGGGGTGGTCGAACCGGCCGTCCGGGTCCGCATGCCAGGTCTCGACCAGCGCGTCGGCGACGACGTGGCCAGCCCCGTCGAGCACCCGTCCACGCAGCCAGATCGCGCCCGGGGTGCCGTCGGCGACCACGTCGGGGCCGTCGTCCCAGACCAGGCCGATGCCGAGGTAGGGGCCGACGGTCTGCGACGGGGTGGTGGGTCGGCTGCTCACCGGCCGGCCTCGTCCTCGAACGGGGTTGCGTCGCGGCCGCGCAGGACGATGTCGAACGCGTACGCCAGCGCCCACTCGGGTTCGGTGCGCTCGAGGTCGAACCGCGACACCAGCAGGTGCCGCGAGCCCTCGGGCACCGAGCCCAGGATGGGGTCGTGGGCGAGCAGCGGGTCGCCCGGGAAGTACATCTGGGTGACCAGCCGCTGGGTGAACGCGCGGCCGAACAGCGAGAAGTGGATGTGCGCCGGGCGCCAGGCGTTGTGGTGGTTTCGCCAGGGGTAGGCCCCGGGCCGCACCGTCACGAACCGGTAGCGGCCCTGGCTGTCGGTCGTCGTGCGACCGAGACCGTCGAAGCCGGGGTCCAGCGGCGAGGCCCACTGGTCGCTCGCGTGCCGGTAGCGGCCACCGGCGTTGGCCTGCCACACCTCGACGAGGGTGTCGGGCACCGGCCGCCCGTCGCCGTCCAGCACCCGACCCTGGACGACGATCCGCTGGCCCTGGGGTGCGACGTCGCACTGGCGGGTCAGGTCGTGGTCGAGCGCGCTGACCCGCTCGGCGCCGAGCGCCGGGCCGGTCACCTCGGTGAGCCGTTGGGCCAGGTCGACCGGCGGCCGCAGTGGCGAGCGCAGGCGGGTGCTCGCGTACCCGGGCGAGCGCAGCGGCGGGTGGGTGCCCTCGGGGTCGGGGCGGTAGTGCGGCAGCCGCAGTCCCGCCACCTCAGGCCTCCAGGACGACGGCGAGACCCTGCCCGACGCCGATGCAGATCGCCGCCAGACCCCAGCCGCCGCCGCGGGCGCGCAGCGCGTGGGCCAGGTGCCCGAGCACCCGCGCCCCGGACGCTCCGAGTGGGTGGCCGATGGCGATGGCGCCGCCGTGCGGGTTGACGATCTCGGGGTCGAGCTCGGTCCACGCGGCGAGGCAGGCCAGCGACTGGGCGGCGAACGCCTCGTTCAGCTCGACGTGCACCAGGTCGCCCCAGCCGATGCCCGCCCGCTTCAGCGCCACCTCGGCGGCCCGCACCGGCCCGATCCCGAAGACGTCGGGGTCGACCCCAGCCGCGGCGGACGAGGCGATCCTGGCCAGCGGCTCGCGGCCGACCTCGCGGGCGGCGGACTCGTCGCCGACCAGCAGCGCGCCGGCGCCGTCGTTCAGCGGTGAGGCGTTGCCGGCCGTGACGGTGCCGTCTGTGCGGAACACCGGCTTCAGCCCCGCCAGCTTCTCGGCGCTGGTCGTGGCGCGGATCGACTCGTCGCGGTCCAGGTCGGTGCCCGGTACGAGGGTGATCTCGGCGTCGTAGCGGCCCTCGTTCCACGCCTGGTCGGCGAGTCGGTGGCTGCGGGCGGCGAACGTGTCCTGGTCAGAACGGCTGATGCCGCCGAGGTCGGCCAGGTGCTCGGTGCTCTCGCCCAGCGAGATGGTCCAGGCCGAGGGCATCTGCGGGTTGACCATCCGCCAACCCAGCGTCGTCGAGTGCAGGGTCTCGTGACCGCGGGGGTACGGCGTCTCGGGCTTGGTGAGCACCCACGGCGCACGGCTCATCGACTCGACGCCGCCGGCCACGACCAGCGACGCGTCGCCGGTCACGACGGCCCGGCGGGCCTGGATCGCGGCCTCGAGCCCCGAGCCGCAGAGCCGGTTGACGGTGGCCCCCGGCACACTGGTTGGCCACCCGGCCAGCAATACCGCCATCCGGGCCACGTCGCGGTTGTCCTCGCCGGCGGCGTTGGCCGCACCGAAGATGACGTCGTCGACGCGGGACGGGTCCAGGCCCGGGGTCCGCTCGCCCAGGGTGCGGACGACGTGGGCGGCCAGGTCGTCCGGGCGCACCCCGGCCAGCGCCCCGCCGTACCGGCCGAAGGGGGTGCGCACGGCGTCGATGACGTAGGCCTCGCGC
>JBKJTJ010000301.1:0-3141 GCA_046590855.1 Actinomycetota bacterium | reverse complement strand
CCGGTGGCGTCGGCCGCGGCCAGCATCGCCTCGACGCCGTGCATGTTCGCGTTCGCGCCGCGGTACGGCTCGAGCTCGGTCCACGAGCGGTCCCACACGTCGACGAGCAGCCCGGTCTCGTCGTCCCAGAACCGGCGCTCGAGCACGTCGAGCGCCCGGTCGAGCTGCGCCCGCCCGAGCGGGTGGCCGGCCACCGTGGCGGTGGACGCGGCGAGGACCACGAAGCAGTGGTCGTACGCGCGCTTGTCGACCTGGCCGTCGGGGTCGGTGGACGAGAACCACCCGCCGTGCTCGTCGTCGTGCAGCGGCCCCTCCAACGCCCGGACGCCGTGGTCGAGCAGCTCGCCGAAGTCGTTGCCGCGCAGCACTTCCAGCCCCGCGACATGCGTCATCCGCGCGACCAGCCAGGTGTGGCCGGGGTGGGTGGGGTCGAGCCGGTAGCGGTCGTCCAGCCAGCCGAAGCCGCCGTCGTCCCGTCGCGCGGCCACCACGCCCAGCGCCAGCCGGTCCGCCTCGGCGGCCAGCCAGTCGTCGTCCGGCACCGTCGGCTCAGCCACGGAGCCACCGCGTCAGCAGGACACCCTCGGACTCGATCACGTGACCCAGGCGCAGGCCCAGGTCGAGCGGGCCGCCGGCGGTGATGCGCGGGCCGTCGCCCCCGACGAGCCGCGGCGCGACGGTCAGGCACAGCTCGTCGAGCAGACCCGCCCCGACGAGGTCGCTCATCAGGCTGGGGCCCCCCTCGCACAGCACGCGGGAGAACCCCCGCGCACCGAGCTGCTGCAGCGCACCGGCCAGGTCGACCGCCTCGTCCCCGGCCTGGATCACCGCGTCCGCGCCCAGGCTCGCCCGGGCGGCAGCGACCCGACCGGCGTCGGCGTCAGCGGCCGCGACGACCAGCACCGGGCCACCGCCCTCGACCTGCTCCAGGACGCCGTCAGGCAGCCGCAGCGAGCGGGTGACCACCGCCAGGGCGGGCGCCGGCGGCAGGCCCAGCCGGGCGCGCAGGTCGCGCCACACCTCGCGGGTGCGCACGGGTCGGTACCCCTCGGTGCGGGCGGTGCCCGCCCCGACCAGGATCACGTCGGCCAGGCTGCGCAGCAGCCCGAAGACCCGCTTGTCGGCGTCGCTGTTGATGCTGCCGGAGCGGCCGTCGTCGCCACTGGCCGCGCCGTCCAGGGTCGCCACGAAGTTGGCGCGCACCCAGGGGACGTCGAGGTCGGCGGGGTAGGCGTAGAGCTCGGCCAGGTCGTCGTCCTCGATGCGGTCGAGGTCCTCCAAGGGGCTCACGCGGCGAGTCTGCCACCCACGCCCGTACCCTCGTGCCGTGACCGCCCGGCTCGTCGACCGATCGCCTCGCCTGGAGCCGGCCGAGCTCGTCGCGGCACTCGTGCCGCCGCCGCGCTTCGACGACGTCCGGCTCGAGACCTACCGTCCCGACCCCGACCAGCCCAGCCAGGCAGTCGCCCTGGACCGCTTGCGGCAGTTCGCATCCGGCGTCGGTCGACCCGAGCGGCGGCGCCTGTTCTCGCGCCGGCCGGCAGCCGAGGGGCCGAGCGGCATCTACCTCGACGGCGGGTTCGGGGTCGGCAAGACCCACCTGCTCGCCTCGCTCTGGCACCTCGCGCCGGGGGAGCGGGCGTTCGGGACGTTCGTCGAGTACACCAACCTGGTCGGGGCCCTCGGGTTCGCCCCCGCGGTGCAGGCGCTGTCCGGCCACTCGCTGGTGTGCATCGACGAGTTCGAGCTGGACGACCCCGGCGACACGGTGCTGATGTCGACGCTGCTCGCCCGGCTGTCGTCGTCGGGGGTGAGGGTGGCCGCGACGTCGAACACGCTGCCGGGATCGTTGGGCGAGGGGCGTTTCGCCGCCGAGGACTTCCTGCGCGAGATCCAGGCGCTCGCCGCGCGCTTCGAGGTGGTGCGCGTCGACGGCCAGGACTACCGGCACCGTGGGCTGCCGGACGCCCCGCTACCGGTGCCGGCGGCCGAGGCCGAGCAGTGGGCTGCGGCGACGCGAGGGGCCACCTGCGACGACCTCGACCTGCTGTGCGCGCACCTGGCCGCGGTGCACCCCAGTCGTTACGGGGCACTGGTGGAGGGGGTCGAGGCGGTGGCGCTAACGGGCGTGCACCCGGTGGACGACCAGAACGTCGCCTTGCGCCTGGTCGTCCTCGCCGACCGGCTGTACGACCGTGAGGTGCCGGTGGTCGTCAGCGGTGCCGCGGTGACCGACCTGTTCACCCCCGAGCTGCTCGCGGGGGGCTACCGCAAAAAGTACCTGCGCGCGACGTCCCGGCTGATCTCGCTGGCCCGCGACGGCGCCGCGCTCAGTCGGCGCTGAGGCTCACTCGTCCGTCGCGCTGACGAACATGCGCGAGCCCTCGGGGGCGATCCGCTGGTAGTCCGCGACCGTCTGCGCTCCCTGCGGCGAGGCGCTCGCGGCGGCCAGTGCGGCCTGGTCGGCGAACGTCAGCTCGGCGACGCGGTAGTAGGGCAGGTCACCGCCGTCCGCGGCGGCGACGAGCTGCCCACTCTCGAAGTGCAGCAGCCCGGGCATGGCCCGGGCGAGCGGCGCGTGCACCGACAGGTAGTGCTCGTCGAACGCGGCGGGGTCGGTGGGCGTCGTGTAGAGGACGACGAGCTTGACGGTCATGCGGCCGACCGTACCCCGCGCCTCACTCGACGCGCAGCAGCGCCACCCCGTGCCCGCCGAGGACGATCGACCCGTCCGTCACCTGACGCGGCACCGGGTCGAAGGCCAGAACGGTGTGCGCTGTCATCGCATCCAGCGGCACCGAGACCGGCTGCCGGCCCAGGTTGCACGCCAGTCGCAGCGCCCCGCGGCGCACGACCAGCCAGCCCTCGTCGTCCGCGACGTCGACGTGGACGGCGTCCAGTCGCCCGTCGGTGAGCTCCTTGGACCGGCGACGTTCGGCCACCAGGGCACGGTGCCAGTCCAGCAGCCGCCGGTGCTCGGCCTCGCCTCGCTCGCCCCACAGCAGCACCGAGGCGTCGCGGGTCGAGTGCGCCTGCGGGTCGGGCACCTGCTCGGCGTCCCAGCCGTGCGCGGCGAACTCGCGCCGTCGTCCCTCGCTGACCGCCTGCCCGAGCTCGCGGTCCTCGAAGTCGGTGAAGTAC
>JBKJTJ010000212.1:0-3546 GCA_046590855.1 Actinomycetota bacterium | reverse complement strand
CTTCGGCCAGACGGTGGCCTCCTTCCAGAACACCAAGTTCGAGCTGGCCGCGTGCAAGGCGGAGGTCGACGCCGCCGAGGCAGTGACCGACCGAGCACTCGAAGCCCTCGACGCCGGCGAGCTCACGCCCGCCGAGGCCGCCTCGGCGAAGCTCTTCTGCACCGAGGTGGCTCACCGGGTGATCGATCGATGCCTGCAGCTCCATGGCGGATACGGCTTCATCAACGAGTACCCGATCGCCCGTCTGTACGCCGACAACAGGGTCAACCGCATCTACGGCGGCACCTCCGAGGTGATGAAGACCATCATCGCCAAGGACATGGGGCTCTGATGAGGGCCGAAGACGTCGCCAGGGCGCACGCCACGCCATTGACCGCGCCACCGTACCCCTTGGTGGCGAACCGGTTCGTCGACCGCGAGTACCTGAACGTCACCTACCGGACCGATGCCGAGGCGCTCTGGGCCGTCGTTCCCGAGCCGCTGGAGTTCGACGACCCGCTGGTTCGCTTCGAAGTCATGCACATGGGTGACGTCGGGTCCTTCGGTGCCTACACCGAGTGCGGCATCGCGATTCCGGTGCGCTTGGGTGACGAACACGGCGAGTACCTGCACGCGATGTACCTGAACAACTTCGGCGCCATCGCCGCCGGCCGCGAGCTCAGCGCCTTTCCCAAGGGCATGGGGGACCCCCGGCTTCGCGTGGAGGACAGCGTGCTGCTCGGCACCCTGGACGTCACCTCCGAGCGGGTCGCGACGGCGACGATGGGCTACAAGCAACGCCGTCTCGACGAGAACGAGGCGCGCGCCCAGATCGGTGTGCCGCAGTTCATGCTCAAGGTGGTACGCGGCTACGAGCGCAAGCCGCTGCTCTGCGATCTGGTCCGCGCGGGAGTGAAGGACCTGGTGATCAAGGAGGCCTGGACGGGCCCGGCGCGGCTGCAGCTGTTTCACCATGTCGCTGCACCGCTGGCGGACCTGCCTGTCCGTGAGGTCGTCGGCGCCAGCCACATCTTGGCCGACCTCACGCTCGACCGTCCGGTGCCTGTGCACAACTATCTCCAGGAGCAGTGATGCGCACCCCTCCCCCCATCACCGAACGCCCGATCGCGGTCCTTGGCGCCGGCACGCTGGGCCGCCGCATCGCGCTCATGTTTGCGACCGGAGGTGGCACCGTGCGGGTCTGCGACCTCGACGCGACGCAGCGCGAGGAGGCGGCTGCGTTCATCGATGAGCAGCTGCCCGCGGTCCTCGAGCAGGTCGGGAGCACCACGCCCGCGACCGTCGAGTTCACCGACAGCATGGCCGACGCGACGACCGACGCCTGGCTCGTGGTGGAGTCGCTGCCGGAGCGCCTGGACATCAAGATCCCGGTCTTCGGCCAGCTGGACCGGATCGCCCCGGACGACGCGATCCTGGCCACCAACTCCTCCTCGCACCCGTCCAGCCGGCTGATCGCTGAGGTCGGCGCTCCGGAGCGGGTCGTCAACATGCACTTCTTCATGCCGCCTGTCTCCACGGCGTGTGAGGTGATGTCCTGTGGCCGGACCGACCCGACGGTCATCGACCGCCTGATGGAGGCGCTCCCCCGATTCGGGTTGACCCCCTTCCGCGTGCAGCGGGAGAGCATGGGCTTCATCCAGAACCGCATCTGGGCGGCGATCAAGCGCGAGGCGCTGATGGTGCTCGACGAGGGCGTTGCCTCACCCGCGGACATCGATCAGCTCTACACGATGGTGCTCGGCGCGAGGCGCGGTCCCTTCCGCACGATGGACCAGGTCGGCCTCGACGTCGTCCTCGACATCGAGGAGAACTACGCCGCCAACCGGGACGGCATCCCCGAGGGACCACGTGCGCTGCTGCGGCGTTACATCTCGGACGGCCGCCTCGGTGTGAAGTCGGGGCGCGGCTTCTACGACTACGAGACCCCCGGGAGTGCGTCATGAGCCTCTTCGCCGGCTTGAAGGTCATCGACTGCGGGAGCTATATCGCCGCGCCGGCCGCTGCCACGATCCTGGCCGACCTCGGCGCCGACGTGATCAAGATCGAGCCCCCTGGCGCGGGTGACCCCTACCGGCAGCTGCCCAAGCTGCCCGGCAACCCGGTCTGCGAGCACGACTACGCCTGGCTGCTCGACTCGCGCAACAAGCGTGGCTTGGCGCTGGACCTGAGCACTCCTGAGGGCCAGCAGGTACTGCACGAGCTGGTCGCCGACGCCGATGTGTTCCTCACGAACTACCCGCTGCGGGTCCGTGCGAAGCTGCGGATCGATGACGAGACCTTGGTGGCGCTCAACGCGCGGCTGGTGTACGCCTCCTTCACCGGGTACGGCGAGCACGGCCCCGAAGCCGCGAAGCCCGGCTTCGACGCCACCTCGTACTGGGCTCGCTCGGGGATGATGGACATCGTTCGGCCGTCCGCCGACGCCACACCCGCCCGGGCCGTCGTCGGACAGGGCGATCACCCCTCGGCGATGACTCTGTACGCCGGGATCGTCACGGCGCTCTACCAGCGTGAGAAGACCGGCCACGGCACCAAGGTGTCGTCGTCGCTGCAGGCCAACGGGCTGTGGGCGAACTCCTACATGGCCACGGCGGCCCTCTGTGGCGCCGAGTTCGTTCCGCGGCCGCCCCGCGAGAAGCACTTCAACGCGCTGAGCGTGCACTACCGGTGCGCGGACGGGAAGTGGCTGCTGCTGACCCTCCTCAACGAGGACCGACACTGGCCGGTGCTGGTGGGCTGCCTCGAGCGCACGGAGCTGCTGGCGGACGAGCGCTTCCTCACCAAGCCGGACCGGTTCCGCAACTCCGAGGAGCTGATCGCGGCGCTCGACCAGGCGTTCGCCGGACACGACCGTGCTCACTGGGAGAAGCTGCTCAACGAGAACGGGATCGTCTTCGACATCGTGGCCACCCCCGAGGACATTCCCCATGACCAGCAGATCCGCGCCAACGGGCTGGTCGTTCCGTTTGCCGAGGACGAGCGCGTCAGCACCGTAGCCGCGCCCTTCCAGCTCGCCGGAGTGGAGCCGGTGCCGGCGCAGCTCCCTCCTTCAGTCGGACAGCACACCGACGAGGTGCTGGCCGGGCTCGGGTACGACGCGGCGCGGATCGCGGCGTTGCGAGAGGCGGGCACGGTGGCCTGAGACGGGGTTGTCGCGGTGAGGCTGGGGCCCGTCTCGATCGGGGTCGCGAACCGACGCGTGGGCGAGCTGCCCGCCCCTCGAATTCAGTGCCACCCATGACGTCACGGTCGCCGTCCTATCCATCACCATCTGTGACATGGTGGCCGTCGTCCAGTGTGCCGCCACGGCGCTCCGCACATCTGCCACCCCGGTCGTGGTCGGGGCCCGGGACGCACGCTTGACGACCTGCTCGCCGAGGTCCGATCCGCAACGCCCGAGACATCCACCCACTGACCGGGGTGCCGACTGGCCCTCCGCGACGACCTCGACCACCGTGCCAGCAGCGGACCTTTCGTGACCTCTGAGGCCGACCGGTCAGGCTCGCGTCCCACGGACCGGGGGTGAGCCGCTGTGCGGCGCTAGAT
>JBKJTJ010000259.1:0-11955 GCA_046590855.1 Actinomycetota bacterium | reverse complement strand
GAACCTGTCCAAGGAGCTCGACGACGGGCACCTGATCACCTACGTCGGGGACGGCCACACCGCCTACCAGCGCGGCAGCCGCTGCGTCGACAAGGCGGTCGACGCCTACCTGCTGCGTGCCACCGTGCCCAGGGCCGGACTGCGGTGCACCTAGCCCTATAGTGGTGAACCGTGCCTGCGAGGGCACCCGCCGCCTTAGCTCAGTCGGCTAGAGCGACGCACTCGTAATGCGTAGGTCATCGGTTCGACTCCGATAGGCGGCTCCGTGAGCCAGAAGGCCCCGCACCTGCCCACGGCAGGGACGGGGCCTTCTGAGGTACCCAGCAGGGGAGGGTGCGGATGGACGTCCCAGGGCACTACCTGCGCCGGCCCGGGGCGCCGAGCGCTGCCGACGTACGGGCCTTCGAGCAGCTCTTCACGGAGCAGGTCGCAGGCGCCAGCGGCGCGCCGATCCACTACGGGCTCGCTGCCCCGAAGTGGCAGTTCCTGTGCTGGCTGGCAGAGTCCCGCGACGTCGTCCTGCACGGAGCCAGCTCATCTGGCCGCGACACGCTGGAGCCCCGCCTCGCGTCCGACGTGAGTGAGTTCGGTGCCCGCACCGCCGTCTACGCAGCCTCCGACGGGCTGTGGCCGACGTACTTCGCCATCGTCGACCGCACCGTGGTCACGTCCCTGGTCAACGCCTGCATCCACCTCGCCGACGGCGGGGTCGACCCACGGCACTACTACTTCTTCTCCGTCGGCCTGGACGACCCGACCCGCGAACCGTGGGTCTCGGGGACCGTCTACGTGCTGCCGCGGGCCACGTTCTCGCCCGAGCCGGACGACACGTGGCTGGGACGGCGCTGCGCGCCGACCCAGTGGGTGAGCCCGGTGGCGATCAGCCCCCTGGCGCGGCTGGACGTCACGCCCGACGACTTCCCGTTCCTGCACCAGGTTCGACGGCACGACCCGCACGTCCTCGCGAACCGCGCCGAGCGCGACCCGACCGCCTTCCCGTGGCTCGACGACGACGAGGATGCCGGCCCGCTCGGATGACGGTCTCGACGCAGCAGCCGACAGGTGCAGCGCCGGGGAGGGCGGCGCTCAGGCGCGGGTGAGGGTGCGGGCGGCCTTGCGCTCGCGCTTGTCGGCGTACATCGCCAGGTCGGCCTCGTGCAGCAGGTTGAGTGCGGTCGAGGTGGCGCTGGAGGTGGCTGATCCGACGCTGACCTGCAGGGGGTAGCCGATGCCGTCGATGACCAGGGTGCGCTCGACCGCACGGCGCAGCCGGGGCACCAGGACCTCGGCGCCGACCGCCAACCCCTCGACCAGGACGACGAACTCGTCGCCGCCGATCCGGGCGACGGTGTCGGAGTCGCGCACCTGGCGGCGCAACGCCACCGCGACCTCGCGCAGCACCGAGTCGCCGTAGGCGTGCCCGCCGGCGTCGTTGACGGGCTTGAACCCGTCAAGGTCCAGGAAGTGCAGGGTGAACGTCGACCCGGAGCGGTGCGACCGGGCCAGCGCCCCCTCGATGCGGTCCATCAGCAGCAGCCGGTTGGGCAGCGAGGTCAGGGGGTCCTGCAGCGCCATCCGGGCCATCGCGTCCTGGCTGTCGCGGCGGTCGGTGACGTCCATCAGCTGGACCGAGAGCATCGGCTTCGCGCCCGCGCTGACCGTCCCCGAGGGCGCGAACGCGATCTCCATCCACCGTTCGACACCGTCGACGTCCATCCGCACCTCGCCGTGCCAACCCGGTGCCGAGCCGTCCAGCACGCGGTTCACGCCGCTCTCGAACGAGGCCAGGTCGGCCGCCACGATGCGCCGGCACCAGGCGGTCCCGACCAGGGCGCTGGCCTGGTCGGCGAGCAGCCGGGCTGCCACGTCGTTGAGGTGGACGACGCGCAGGACGTCGCCGTCCGAGCGCACGAGCATCATGCCGAGCATCGCGTCGGCGAACCCGCCGCGGTACATCGCCTCGCGCTCGGCGACCTCGGCGGCGCCCCGGCGGCGCTCATCGGTCGACAGCACCAGCACCAGCATGACGGTCGAGGCCACGATCAGGAACAGCTGCACCAGCCCGACGACGACCCGCGGTGACATCGACTGGACGGCGAACGGCCCGTTGCCCGCGACCGTCTGCAGCAGGGCGACGACACCGACCACGACGAGCTGCCCGGCGACCCGGCGCGGGCTGAACCGGACGGCGCCCCAGACCAGCGGCGGCAGGGTCAAGAACGCGAGCGGCAGGTGCTGGTGGGGCGCGAAGACCGCGACGGTGACCACGAGCACCGTGACCCACTGGGCCACCCGCTCGACCGCGTCCCGGCGCACGCCGGTGCGGCAGGTCTGCACGAGGGCGAGCGGTGAGATCACGAGGGTGGCGGCCCAGTGCGAGACCACCACGGTTCGGGCCGAGACCCAGAACGAGCCGTCGATCAGCAGGTCGATCGTCAGGCCGGCGCCGGCGCCGACGACGACGGCGCCGAGCAGGCTGGCCACGACGAACCGGGCGGCGTCCGGCACCGTGCGCAGCCGCCGCAGGGGGTGGTCGCCGCGGGTGAAGAACCAGACCGTGACCGCGGGCTCGAGCACGTTGATGACCCCGAAAGAGGTCGAGATCGTCACCGAGCGGCCGCCCACGAGGTTGGCGGCCGCACTCGCGATCCCGATGGCGGCCAGGACCCAGCTGCGCCGCAGCGGGCGGGTGCGCAGCAACCACGCGGAGCCGACACCGGCCGCCGGCCACCAGATGGCCGTCTCGCTACCGGCTGGCCGCAGGCGCACGGACGCGAGGCAGAGCGCGAACACCAGCAGCGTGAGGCCCGCGGGCACGACCAGTCTGACGAACCGGTCCCTGGACGACATGACCGGGCATCGGCCGCTCGCCGACCGACCTTGACCTTGCGGACAAGGTTGTCACGACGGCACCGGTGCGGGCGCCGTCGACGCCCCGGCCACAGGGGTGCAGGATCGGGGGATGACGCAGACGACGCAGCCCACCCCCGACGCGACCGCCGACATCGGCGTGGTCGGGCTGGCCGTGATGGGCCGCAACCTGGCCCGCAACTTCGCCCGCCACGGCCATGCGGTGGCCCTGTACAACCGCACGGCTGCCCGGGTCGACGACCTGGTGCGCGAGAACGGCGCCGAGGGCACCTTCGTGCCCAGCCACGACCTCGCGCAGTTCGTGGCCTCGCTCAAGCGGCCCCGGCGGGTCGTCGTGATGGTCAAGGCGGGCCCCGGCACCGACGCCGTCATCGACGAGCTCGTGCCGCTCCTCGAGCCGGGCGACATCGTGGTCGACGGCGGCAACGCCCACTTCCAGGACACCCGCCGGCGCGACGACGCCCTGCGCGAGCACGGGCTGCACTTCGTCGGCACCGGCGTCTCGGGTGGCGAGGAGGGGGCGCTGAACGGGCCCTCGATCATGCCCGGCGGCTCGGACGAGGCGTACGAGGCGCTCGGCCCGATCCTGGAGTCGATCGCGGTCGAGGTCGACGGGACGCCCTGCTGCACCCACGTCGGCCCGGACGGCGCCGGGCACTTCGTCAAGATGGTGCACAACGGCATCGAGTACGCCGACATGCAGCTGATCGCCGAGGCGTACGACCTCATGCGCCAGGGCCTCGACCTGACCCCCGCCGAGCTCGGCGACGTCTTCGAGGAGTGGAACACCGGTGACCTGGAGTCCTACCTGATCGAGATCACCGCCCGGGTGCTGCGCAAGGTCGACGCCGCCAGCGGCGGCCCGCTCGTCGACGTGATCGTCGACCAGGCCGAGCAGAAGGGCACCGGCCGCTGGACCGTGCAGTCCGCCCTCGAGCTGGGCGTGCCGGTGTCCGGCATCGCCGAGGCCGTGTTCGCCCGCGCGCTGTCCGGCCACGCCGAGCAGCGCGGCCCGGCCCGGCGCCTGGCCGGACCCAGCGGCACCCTGACCGACTTGAGTGCGGACGAGCGCACCCGGTTCGTGGACGACGTCCGGCAGGCGCTGTACGCGTCGAAGGTCGTGGCCTACGCCCAGGGCTTCGACCAGATCGCCGCCGGGTCGGCCGAGTACGGGTGGGACGTCGACCGCGGCGCCATGGCCACCATCTGGCGCGGGGGCTGCATCATCCGGGCGCGGTTCCTCGACCGGATCCGCGAGGCGTACGACCGCGATGCCGAGCTGCCCACCCTGCTGGTGGACGAGTACTTCAGCGGCGTCGTCGACGAGGCGCAGGACGCCTGGCGCCGCGTGGTCTGCACCGCCGTCCAGCTGGGCGTGCCGGTGCCGGGCTTCGCCAGCGCCCTCGCCTACTACGACGGCCTGCGACGTGAACGGCTGCCCGCGTCGCTGGTGCAGGGCCTGCGCGACCTGTTCGGAGCCCACACCTACGCGCGCACCGACGGCGAGGGGGTCTTCCACACCCTGTGGTCCGGCGACGGCTCGCAGGTGCGCCAGGACGACGGCTCGTCCAACCCGCACTGAGGTGCGCGTCGTCAGCCTGGTGCCCTCGATCACCGAGGCGGTGGCCCTCAGCGCCCCGGGCGCCCTGGTGGGGGCCACCGACTGGTGCACGCACCCGGCGGAGCTCGACGTCACCCGGGTCGGCGGCACCAAGAACCCGGACGTCGGGGCCGTGGTCACGCTCGCCCCCGACCTCGTCGTGGCCAACGCCGAGGAGAACCGCGAGGTCGACCTGGCCGCCCTGCGGGCGGCGGGCCTGCGGGTGCACGTCACCGACATCCGCACCGTGCAGGGGGCGATGACCTCGCTGGCCGAGCTGCTCACGCTGGTCGGCGGTACCGAGCCGGCCTGGCTGCGCGACGCCCGCGACGCCTGGGCCGACCCCGCCCCGGTGCGGGCCGGCGGCCGGGTGCGCGCCGTCGTCCCGATCTGGCGGCGGCCCTGGATGCACGTCGGCAGCGACACCTACGCGGGCGACGTCCTGGCGTGCCTCGGTGTCGACAACGTCCTGGCCGGGCACGCCGAGCGCTACCCCCGGGTGGATCCCGCGGCGCTGCCCGACGTCGACCTCGTGGTGCTGCCCGACGAGCCCTACGCGTTCAGCGCGGACGACGGCCCCGAGGTCTTCGCGCCCACGCCCTGCGCGCTGGTGAGCGGCCGGCTGCTCACCTGGTACGGGCCGGCGATGGTCGACGCACCCCGTGGGCTGACGGCGGTGCTGCGGGCCGCGCTCGGCTGAGACGCCCGGCCCCGCAGTCCTACTGTGAGGGGATGCACACGCCGGTCCACCCCGTCCGCTTCGTCACCGCCGCAAGCCTGTTCGACGGGCACGACGCCGCGATCAACATCATGCGCCGGCTGCTGCAGTCCCAGGGCGTCGAGGTGATCCACCTCGGGCACGACCGCAGCGTCGAGGACGTCGTCACCGCGGCGGTGCAGGAGGACGTGCAGGGCGTGGCGGTCTCGTCCTACCAGGGTGGTCACGTCGAGTACTTCACCTACCTGGTCGAGCGGCTCGCCGAGCGCGGCGCCGGTCACGTCAAGGTCTTCGGCGGGGGCGGCGGGGTGATCGTGCCGGCCGAGATCGAGGCGCTGGCGCGGGTGGGCGTCCACATCTTCAGCCCGCAGGACGGGCAGCGGCTGGGGCTCCCGGGCATGATCAACGAGCTCGTCGCCGCGTGCGACGTCGACCTCGCCGCCGGTGGCGCCGACCTCGACGCCCTGCTCAGCGGCTCGGACACCGCCCTGGCCCGCGCCATCACCGTCCTCGAGGCGGGCGCCGACCCGGCCCTGGGTCTCGCCGTCACGGCAGCGGCCGCCCGGCGCACCGTGCCCGTGCTCGGCATCACCGGCACCGGCGGCTCGGGCAAGTCCTCGCTCACCGACGAGCTGGTGCGCCGGCTGCGCCGCGACAGCCAGGACAAGCTGCGCCTCGCCGTCCTCGCCATCGACCCGACCCGTCGCCGCGGCGGGGGAGCGCTGCTGGGCGACCGGATCCGGATGAACAGCCTGGGCGGTGGCAGCGACCCGTTCTTCCGCTCGCTGGCCACCCGCCGGGCGGGCAGCCAGGTGCCCGAGGCGCTGGACGAGATCATCGCCGCCTGCGTCGCCGCCGGTGCCGACCTGGTGCTGGTCGAGACACCGGGCATCGGTCAGGGCGACGCCGCGATCGTCCCCCACGTCACGACCTCGCTGTACGTCATGACGCCCGAGTACGGCGCGGCGTCGCAGCTGGAGAAGATCGACATGCTCGACCTCGCCGACGTCGTCGCCGTCAACAAGTACGAGCGGCGCGGCGCCGAGGACGCGCGGCGCGACGTCGCCCGCCAGATGGTGCGCAACCGTGAGGCGTTCGGCGTCCCGTGGCAGGACATGCCGGTGTTCGGCACCAGCGCCGCCCGCTTCGACGACGACGGGGTCTCGGCGCTGTACCAGCACCTCAAGGGCCTGCTGGTGGACGCCGGGCTGCCGCCGTTCGAGGGGGTCCTGCCGGTCGTCGCCGGCCGCGTGTCGACGGGGCTGACCAGCGTCCTGCCCCGGGGTCGCGAGCGCCATCTCGCCGAGGTGGCCGCCGCCGTGCGCCGCCACCACGGGGCCACCGAGCGGCAGTCCGAGGTCGCCCGCCGACGTCAGCAGCTGTCGGCGACGCGCGACCTGCTGGGCCCGGACCAGCCGGACGCCGTCGCCGCGGTCGACGCGCTCGCCGACGCTGCCGACGCCGAGCTGAGCCCCGACGTCCGCCGGCAGCTGGAGGAGTGGCCCGCGCGTCGTGCGGAGTACGCCGCCGCCCCCGGACGCAGCACGCTGTCGGGTACCATCGTGCCGCGGGTGGCGCTGCCGCCGGACGACGAGGCCGGGGCGCTGGTGCGCTTCGCCCGCCGCGAGAACCTGCCCGGCTACTTCCCTTTCACCGCAGGGGTCTTCCCCTTCAAGCGCACCGGCGAGGCGCCGGCGCGGATGTTCGCGGGTGAGGGGGACGCCGCGCGCACCAACCGGCGGTTCCACCTGCTGAGCGCTGGTCAGCCCGCCACCCGGCTCTCGACCGCCTTCGACTCGGTGACGCTGTACGGCCGCGACCCCTCACCGCGCCCGGACGTGCTGGGCAAGGTCGGCACGTCCGGGGTATCGATCGCGACGGTCGAGGACGTCCGCGACCTGTACGCCGGGTTCGACCTGTGCTCGCCCACCACGTCGGTGTCGATGACCATCAACGGCCCGGCCCCGGCGATCTTGGCGATGTTCCTGAACACCGTGATCGACCAGCAGGTGGCGGCGTTCTCTGCCGCGAACGATCGCCCGCCGACCGATCACGAGCGTGAAACCCTTGCGGCGCAAGCACTGTCGACCGTGCGTGGCACTGTGCAGGCCGACATCCTCAAGGAGGATCAGGGTCAGAACACCTGCATCTTCTCGACCGACTTCGCGCTGCGCTGCATGGCCGACGTCCAGCAGTGGTTCATCGACCACCGGGTGCGCAACTTCTACTCCGTCAGCATCAGCGGCTACCACATCGCCGAGGCCGGGGCGAACCCCATCAGCCAGCTGGCCTTCACGCTCGCCAACGGGTTCACCTACGTCGAGTCCTACCTCGCGCGCGGCATGGACGTCGACGACTTCGCGCCGAACCTGTCGTTCTTCTTCTCCAACGGGATGGACGCTGAGTACACGGTGCTCGGGCGGGTGGCCCGTCGGATCTGGGCGATCGCGATGCGCGACGTCTACGGGGCCGGTGAGCGCTCCCAGAAGCTGAAGTACCACGTGCAGACGTCGGGGCGCTCGCTGCACGCGCAGGAGATGGACTTCAACGACATCCGCACCACGCTGCAAGCCCTGTGCGCCCTGTACGACAACGCCAACTCGTTGCACACCAACGCTTTCGACGAGGCTGTGACGACACCCTCTGCCCAGTCGGTGCGTCGCGCGCTCGCGATCCAGATGATCATCGACCAGGAGTGGGGGCTGTCGGCCAACGAGAACCCGCTGCAGGGCTCGTACGTCGTCGAGCAGCTCACCGACCTGCTCGAGGAGGCCGTGCTGGTCGAGTTCGAGCGGATCGCTGATCGCGGCGGGGTGCTCGGCGCGATGGAGACCGGCTACCAGCGGGGGCGGATCCAGGACGAGTCCATGCTGTACGAGCACCGCAAGCACGACGGGTCGTTGCCGATCATCGGCGTCAACACGTTCGTCGCCGACGGCGACCAGTCGCCGCCGGTGGTCGAGCTGGCTCGGGGGACCGCGGCCGAGAAGGCCTCGCAGCTGGCCCGGCTCGCCGACTTCCACCAGCGGCACGCGCAGGACGCCGCCCCCGCGCTGGACCGGCTCAAGCACGCCGCCACCAGCGGCGGCAACGTCTTCGACGCCCTGATGGACGCCGTCCGGCACTGCTCGCTCGGCCAGATCAGCGACGCGTTCTTCGAGGTCGGTGGGCAGTACCGCCGCAACGTGTGAGCGCGCGCTCTTACAGCAGCCTCAGCTCGCCGTCGCCGCGACGTCGGACTCGGCCGGGTCGGGGTGGTCGGGCACCTCGGCCCAGATCACCAGGTGACCGTCGGGCCGGGTCCACCCGCAGCGGGTCGAGATGGCGGCCACGATGGTCAGGCCGCGCCCACCCAGGTCAGCCCCCGGGGTGGTGCTGCGCCAGCTGGTGGGGCGCTCGGCCTCGCGGGCCAGGGGCGGCGGGTGCTCGGTCACCGCGACGAGCCAGCCGACCGACGTCCGGCCCAGCGTCACCCGGATCGAGTCCTCGCCGTGCTGCACCGCGTTGGTGACCAGCTCGGTCAGGACGAGCGCGAGGCGGCTGATCGCCACCGGGTCGGCCGACTGCTCACTGTCGGTGTCACCCCAGCGGGCGAGCACGTCGTGCCGGACGGCGCGCGGCGCCGCGATCGTCGGCTCGACCTGCCAGCAGGCGAGCTCGCGCGAGGTGGGCACGGGGATCTCGGACAGCGCCCCGTTCGCGAGGCTCATGCCGTCGCAGCCAGGGCCCGCACGGCCACGAAGGCTGCGTCGTCCTCGACGGTGGCCGGACCGGCCGCGACGAGCGTCTGTGAGAGCGTCGAGAGGTCGTCGGCGTCCGCGCCGGCGAGCTGGCGCGCGAGCAGGGCGATGCCGTCGGCGAGGCTGCGCCGCCGGTCCTCGATCAGCCCGTCCGTGTACATCAGCAGCAGGTCGCCCACGCCGAACACGGCCTCGTGCTCGCGGTGGCGCGCGGTGCGCGCGCCCAGCATCGGGCTCTGGGCCCCGTCGAGCACTTCCACCCGGCCGTCGGCACGGCGCAGCAGCGAGGGCGGGTGCCCGGCCGCCGACCAGCACAGCCGCCCGGGAGCGTCGAGCGTCGGCCGCTCGAGCAGGCCCACGCAGACGCTCGCGAGGCGCGGCAGCGACAGCGCCGTCAGCGCCTGTTCGAGCCACCCCACCAGCGCTGCGGGGCCGTGGCCCTCGAGTGCGTAGGACTGCAGGGCCGAGCGCAGCCGGCCCATGGTGGTCGCGGCGTCGATGTCGTGCCCCTCGACGTCGCCGATGGCGACGAGCACGCGGCCGTCGGGCAGCGGCAGCACCTCGTACCAGTCCCCGCCGATGCTGGCCGCGTCGGTGCTGGGCAGGTAGTGGCCGACCAGGTCCAGGCCGCTGACGCTGGGCAGGTTCGGCAGCAGCGCCAGCTGCAGCTTCTGGGCCAGGCTGTGCTCCCTTTCGTACAGCCGGCTGATGTCGAGGGCGAGGGCAACCCGGGTGGCGACGGCGTCGACGAGCAGCAGGTGCTCGCGCACCGGGTCGGTGCCGTGGCCGTCGACGCGTGGCGAACCCAGCAGCAGGACGCCGAGCACCTGCCCGCGCACCCGCAGCGGTGCCACGACCACACCGGTGTCGGAGCCCGTGCGCCACGAGGTGTCGAGCTCGTCGGCAGCCACCAGCGAGGCGGCATCGGTCTCGAGCAGAGCGGTCAGCGGCTGGGGAGCGCGCCCGCGGTCGATCCGGTGGCCCAGCAGGCGTGGGGTCGTCGGCTCGGGGCCGCTGACCGCCGCGCAGGTGAGCCCGGAGTCAGCGCTGAGGTAGACCGCCGCCCAGCCGCACCACGCCGGGGCCAGCAGCTCGGTCACCCGAGGCATCGCCTCGCGGGCGTCGACCCGGGTGACCGCCCGGCTGACCTCGGCCAGCAGCGAGGTCTGGGCCATCGCGGACTCGGCGATCGCGCGGGCCTGGCGCTCGAGCCGGTAGGCCTCGGCCCGCTCGGCCTCGCCGGTGACCCGCGCGGTGACGTCGGACTGGATGCCGACGAAGTTGACCAGCCGGCCGGCGCCGTCCAGCACCGGTGAGATGGCCACCTCGTTCCAGAACGGCGTCCCGTCGGCGCGGTAGTTCAGCAGGGTCTGGACCACCGGCTGACCCGCGCGCAGCGCCACCCTCAGCCGCTGGACGGCCTCGGGGTCGGTGTCGGGCCCCTGCAGGAAGCTGCAGCTGCGGCCGACCGCCTCGTCGAAGGAGTAGCCGGTCGCCTGGGTGAAGGCCGGGTTGACCCACACCAGCGGCAGGCCCTCGGTGGTCGCGTCGGCGATGGTGAAGGCGAGGTCCATCGCCAGCACCGCGCGGATGCGGACGGCGGCCGAGGCCGCGGCGGACTCGACCTCGACGGCGGCCCCCCCGCCGCCGCGCAGCCGCAGGAACACGATCAACGCCCGGCTGCTCAGCTCTGCGGCGCCCTCGAGCCGGAACCCGGTGACCCACAGGGGCCCAGTGACGTCGTCCACGTGCACGCCACTGTCGCTGGCCTGCCGGGCCTGCTCGGCGTCCGCGCCGCCAGAGGCCTGCCGCGGCTCGCGGCGGATCAGCTCGCCTGCGACGGGCAGCCCGCGGCACACCTGCGACAGTGGGCCGTCCGAGTCGGCCAGGTCGCCGCCGGAGGGGTCGGTGAGGCCCGCGAGGGCGCCCCACCGGTCGATCGACAGGGGCAGCTCGGCGCGACCGGCCATCGCCTGGGCCAGGTCGTTGGCGTACAGGACCTCGGTGGTGGTCACGTCGACGAGCAGGATGGCGGCCGCGGCCTGGTCGAGCAGCCCAGGCAGCCCGGCCTCGGGCGTCGCCGAGGCTGCGCTCACCTCGGGGGGGAGCGCGTCGCGCCTCACGAGCTGGTGACCTGGAACAGGGGGATGGACCCGGTGAACTGCAGCAGGTCGAGGACGCTGAGCGAGGGGTCGCGCAGCACCACCTGCTCCTTGGCCGGGATCGAGGCAGCCAGCCGGACCAGGAACGCGACGCCCACCGAGTCCATGAACGTGACGCCCGCGGCGTCGATCGTGATCGGCTGTGCGTGGTCGATGGCGTCGCGGCCGGCGTGCTCCAGGTCCTCGCTGAGCACCCGGTCGACGTCCCCCACCAGCACGATCAGCGTGCCGGTCGGGTCGAAGAAGACGCTCACCCCCCCGGTGTCGAGGTCCCCGTCGTCGCTCACGCCCCCAGTCAACACGATCCCGCGTTCACTCGGCGCCAGCGGCGCCAGTCGCCGTCGGCTCCCGCCCCCACCCACCCCCTTCCTCCCCCCGCCCCGCATTCCTCCCCCCGACCGGGGATGAACCGGGCATCTCGGGCGACGGACGCCGGTGGAGGGGAGGAACGCAGGCGGGGGGAGGAAAGGGGGTGCCGAACGGCGGGACCGGGGTGGGGGGAGGAAGGGTCAGTGGCCGTCGACGCCGGGGGACAGCTTGACCGCGGCGTGCGGCGGCAGGTCCTTGGCGCGCTCGCGCGAGCGGTCGATCTCGCGCTCGGCCTCGGCCTTGTCGGCCCAGTGCGCGCCCTCGACGGACTTGCCGGGCTCCAGGTCCTTGTAGGTCTCGAAGAAGTGCTGGATCTCGAGCAGGTCGAACTGCGAGACGTCGTCCAGGTCCTGCAGGTGCTTCAGGCGGGGGTCGCCCGCGGGCAGGCACAGCACCTTGTCGTCGCCGCCCATCTCGTCGCGCATGTGGAACATGCCGATAGCGCGGCACTTGATCAGGCAGCCGGGGAAGGTGGGCTCCTCGAGCAGCACCAGG
>JBKJTJ010000373.1:0-6389 GCA_046590855.1 Actinomycetota bacterium | reverse complement strand
CTGGCAGCATCACGTCAAGCACGACGAGGTCAGGGTTGTGCATGGCTGCTTGTCTGAGCGCCGTCGCGCCGTCGGCTGCGACGTGCACCTCGAATCCCGCGAAGCGAAGGGACGTGGCGAGCAGTTCACGAATATTGGGCTCGTCCTCGACCACGAGGAGTCGGGCCTCAGGGGTGGCAGTGGTCACAGACTGATTCTGTATGCCGTGTCTGGGAGTCTCCTGTGAATGTCCTGCGCGCCCGCTTGCTCGTTTCAGGCTGGTTTGCTCAGTTCAGGCCGCTCTTGGCGCCGGTTCACACCCAAGAAACCGGCCTCAGCTGAGCAAGTGTCGGGAATCGGCTTCAGCTGGGCGAAGGTCGGGGACCTGAGTCAGTCGGTCACTGGTCCTGGCGGGGCCAGGACTTCGTCCGCGTCGATGATCCGGTAGGAGTATCCCTGTTCGGCCAGGAAGCGCTGACGGTGCGCGGCGAAGTCGGCGTCGACGGTGTCGCGGGCCACGACGGTGTAGAACCGGGCTGCGCGGTGGTCGCCCTTGGGACGCAGCACCCGGCCGAGGCGCTGGGCCTCCTCCTGGCGTGAGCCGAAGCTGCCGGACACCTGGATCGCGATGCTCGCCTCGGGCAGGTCGATCGAGAAGTTCGCGACCTTGCTGACCACCAGCAGCCCGATCTCGCCGGTGCGGAACGCCTCGAACAGGCGCTGGCGCTCGGTGACGGTCGTGTCGCCCTTGATGACCGGCGCGTCCAGCTGCTCGGACAGGTCGTCGAGCTGGTCGATGTACTGGCCGATCACCAGGGTCGGCTCACCGCGGTGCTGCTCGACGAGCTTGCGCACGACCGCGGTCTTGACCCCGCTCGAGGCGGCCAGCCGGTAGCGGACGTCCGGCTCGGCGGTGGCGTACACGAGCCGCTCGCTCTCGGGCAGGGTGACCCGCACCTCGACGCAGTCCGCCGGGGCGATGTACCCCTGCGCCTCGATGTCCTTCCACGGCGCGTCGTAGCGCTTGGGCCCGATCAGGCTGAAGACGTCGCCCTCGCGGCCGTCCTCGCGCACGAGGGTCGCCGTCAGCCCGAGCCGGCGCCGGGCCTGCAGGTCGGCGGTCATCCGGAAGATCGGCGCCGGCAGCAGGTGCACCTCGTCGTAGACGATCAGGCCCCAGTCGCGGGCGTCGAGCAGCTCCAGGTGCGGGTATGCGCCCTTCCGCTTGAGCGTCAGCACCTGGTACGTCGCGATCGTGACGGGGCGGATCTCCTTGCGGGCGCCGGAGTACTCGCCGATCTCCTCGGCGGTCAGCGACGTGCGCTTGATCAGCTCGTCGCGCCACTGCCGGGCCGAGACGGTGTTGGTCACCAGGATCAAGGTGGTGGCGCTGGCCTTGGCCATCGCCGCGGCGCCGACCAGGGTCTTGCCGGCGCCGCAGGGCAGGACGACGACGCCCGAGCCGCCGTGCCAGAAGCCGTCGACGGCCTCGGACTGGTAGGGCCGCAGCTGCCACTCGCTCTCGTCGAGGGCGATCGGGTGCGCCTCGCCGTCGACGTAGCCGGCGAGGTCCTCGGCCGGCCAGCCCAGCTTGAGCAGCACCTGCTTGAGGTGGCCGCGTTCGCTGGGGTGCACCAGCACGGTCTCGGTGTCCAGGCGCGCGCCCACCAGTGGCTGCACCTTCTTGCTGCGCAGCACCTCCTCGAGCACCGGCACGTCGCTGGCGTGCAGCACCAGCCCGTGCACCGGGTGCTTGACCAGGCTGAGCCGGCCGTAGCGGTCCATCGTGTCGGCGACGTCGACGAGCAGGGCGTGCGGCACCGGGTAGCGCGAGTAGCGCAGCAGCGTGTCGACGACCTGCTCGGCGTCGTGGCCGGCAGCGCGCGCGTTCCACAGGCCCAGCGGGGTCAACCGGTAGGTGTGCACGTGCTCGGGGGCGCGCTCGAGCTCGGCGAAGGGGGCGATCGCCTTGCGGCACTCCAGTGAGTCGGCGTGGTCGACCTCGAGCAGCAGGGTCTTGTCGCTCTGGACGATCAGCGGGCCGTCGCTCACGCAGTCCTCTTCCGGGTCCTCGGGGGCATCAGGGTGCACAACGCCCCAGGACCGCGGGTGCTTCCCGGGGTCGGCTCAGGCCCCGATGGACGGAACCTGTCCGGTGCCCGAGCCGCCGAACGGCGCGATCAGGAGCACTGCGGCCACCACGACGATCAGGACCGCGGCCAGGATCAGCCCGGCGAAGAACAGGATCTTGGCGATCCGCGTCTTGCGGCGGGCGTCGGCCGGGTCTGCGTCGACCCGCCCGAGCGCGAGCCCGGCGAAGATCGCCCCGGCGATGCCGGGCAGGTTGCCGCAGAACAGCACCGAGACGATGTTGAGGATCAGCCACAGCGTGGCCGAGCTGCGCACCTGCGCGGACTCGGCGTCCGGCGCGAAGCCCTGGTGGGCCGGCGCGCCGTACTGCTGGCCGTACGCCGGGGGCTGGCCGTACGCGGGCTGCTGGCCATAGGGCGTGGGCTGGCCGTACGGCGTGGATCCGGCCGGGGGCGGGTCGTACGGCGGCGGAGGCGGTGGGGCCGAACCCTCGCCGTACGGCAGCGGCGCCGTCCGGTCGGCGCCGCGGTCGGCGTCACCCCCGGGAGCGGGGGTCGACCACGGGCTGGGCGGGTCCTGCGGTCGGTCGTCGCTCACGAGATCCCCCTGGGTGCGTCGGTGCGCCAACGTAGCGCGTCAGGCCGGTGCGTCGGCAGCGGCCACCCCGGTGACCCGGTGCACAGAGAACGAGCGCACCTCGTCCGCCGCGTGGTCGAACGCGGTGACCCGCCCGCCCTCGACCCGCAGCGGCTCGATCACCCGGCGCTCGACCAGGCCGGTGGCGTCGACGTACCCGATCCACACCCGCTGGTGGCCGGCGGCGGCCTCGCGCAGGGTCGCCAGCGTGACCGAGGGGTCGGTGACGGCGAGGGCGGGGCCGACCTGGGCGGCCGCGCGGGTGCGCTGGTCGTCGTGCTGCTCCTGCCCGCTGCGCAGGCCGCGGACGACGGCCTCGAGCAGGGCGGGCGACGGGGCGGTCGCGCCCATCGCGGTCGGGCGCGGGGGCTGGCGCGGCGGGGTGCGTCGGGCGTCGGGGCGGCGCACGAGCACCGCGCCGTCGGCGGACTCGGCCGCCGGGGCCAGGCCCAGCTGGCGCAGCACGGCGAGGACGGCGGCCGGGTCGGCCTGGGCGACCAGGACGGTGGGGGCCAGCCGGCGCAGCCGCAGCGACGCGGCCTTGCGCTCGGACACCAGCGCGGCGAGCAGCGCCTCGTCGTCGCTGCGGACGTAGGCGCCGGCGACGCCGACCCGCACCTGGCCGTGCCGGCGGGCGACGTCACCGACGAGGTACTCCAGCGGCTGGGGCACCGGGGTGCGGCTGCGGGCGGCCAGCAGGGCGAGCAGGTCGTGCGCCGACCACCCGGCGTCCAGCGCGCGGCGCACGCTGGACGCGCTGAAACGGTAGACGGTGGCGCCGCCGCGCGACTCGACGTCAGCCGCGAGCGTCATCACCCGGCCCAGCTCGGGCTCGAGCGGGCCGGGCGCGACGGCCGTCAGGTCGGCCTGCAGCAGCACGTGGTCGACCGGCTCGGGCAGCAGCCGGCCGATCGCGGCGGCCAGGCCCTCGGCGTCCGCGGCGAGCAGTCGGCCCGGGGTCGACAGCGCCCCGCGGCCGGTCACCCCGAGCAGCTCGGTCTCGCGCAGCGTCCAGGTGACCAGGTCGTCGTGCAGGCGTCCGCTGCGTCGTGGGCGGCGCCAGCGCAGCCGCTCGAGCAGCGACGCGGGGTCGAGGGCGAGACCCGGCGCGAGGTCGGCGATCTCGGCCAGGACGGCGGCCCGCACCGTCAGCGCGGCCGGGCGGTCGACGTCCGGCGACAGGGCGCCGCGGACGGCGTCGCGGTCGTCGCGGCTGCCGACCAGACCCGGCACCCGGGTGCTGGCCCACCACGCGCGGGCCAGGGTGGCCCAGCGGCCGGCCGGCTCGTCGTCGTGCCACAGGTCGCTGAGCGGGGTGGGCGCCCACGAGGGCCCGAGCTGGCCGTCGTCGGCGACCAGGCCCGCGACGTACGCGACCTCGACCATGAAGGCGGCGGTGGCGTCGTCGACGTCCAGGGTGGTGGCCGTGCGGCGCAGCTCGCGGACGCCGAGGCCACCCGAGCGCAGCACCGGGGGCGGCGCGAGGCTCCACGCCTCGAGCAGCTCGTCGACCAGCCGCAGCAGGTCGGCGGCGGCCGACCCCGCGCTGGCGTCGACGGCCGCGGCCGTGCGGTCGACGGTGACCGCGCGCGGCGGCGCGGTGCCGTCGGTGTGGGCGTGGTCGCTGTCGGCGGGTGCCCGGTGCAGCCGGCCCCCGCGCAGCGCCAGGCCGACCTCGCGCGGCAGCACCACGTGACCCGCGTCGGCGACGGCGAGCAGGCCGCGGGCCAGCAGCCACTCGACCGGCGACCCGGCGCTGTCCCGGTCGACGACGCGGTCGGCGCGGGGCACCGCGCCCACCGGCGGCCCCCAGGTCAGCCGGTCCAGGATGCTGCGGACCTCGGGCGGCGCGGTCTCGAGCAGCTCGGCCAGCACCGCTGGGTCGGCCAGGTGCGCGGCCAGGGCGGCGACGGCGTCCGCCGGGTCGACGGCCAGGCCGAGGTCGCGGGCGAGGGTGGCCACCCGTCCGAGCTCGCGCCGCTCGAGCAGGTCGGTGAGGGGCGGTCCGAGCCCGGCCGGGTGCGGGCCGAGGCTGTCGCGGACGGTGCGCACCAGGAGCAGGCCCGAGTCGGGGCCCCAGATCAGGGCCAGCTCGCGCAGCCGGGCCAGCAGCGGGGTGACCGTCGTCGGCTTGGCTCCCAGCAGCCGCGCGACGTCCGGGCGCGAGCTCGGCTCGGGCAGCACGGCGAGGGCGTCGACGGCACGCAGGGTCGCGGTGTCGAGCCCGTCCAGCGCCCGCTGCACGCTGGCCCGGGTGGTCGAGCGGGCGGCGAGCGAGGTGAGGTCGGCGGGCACCGGCGTCGCGAGGTCCGGGCGCGCGCGCAGCAGCGCGACCAGCTGCGCGTCGTCGCGCGCGCGCAGGTCGTCGGCGAGGCTGCGCGCGGCAGCCGGGGTTCGCGAGGGCATCCGCACCACGATAGGCGAGCCGTGCGCGGTGGCAGCGACGGCGGTCGGGCATCGACGGCGGTCAGGTGTCGACCACGGCGCCCAGGGCCTGGGTCACGGTGACGGCCTGGGCGAGGTCGAGGCGCGCGCCCTTCCAGCGCGGGGCGCTCGGGTCGACCCCGTGCAGCGCCGAACCGCGCAGGTCGGCGCCGTCGAGCCGGGTGGCGGCGAGCTCGGCCCGCGACAGGTCGCAGCCGGTGAACCGGGCGTCACCGAGGTCGGCACCCGAGAGGTCGGACTCGACCAGCGACACGTCGCGGACGTCGACCCCGCGCAGGTCGGCACCGCGCATCGACACGAACGACCAGTTGCCGCCCACGACGAGCAGCGGGCGCAGGGTGCAGCTGGTGAAGTGGCTGCCGACCAGCTTGCAGCCCCGCAGCTCGGCGTCGAACAGCGAGCAGCCCTGCAGGCGGCACCCGACGAAGGCCGTGCCCTCGTGGCGCGAGGCGTTCAGCCGGACGTCGACGAACCGGCAGCCCTCGAACGTGACGCCGGCGGTGGTGATCTCGCTCAGGTCGCAGCCGGTGAAGGTGCAGTCGACGAACCGCTCGCCGGCCACCTCGCGACCGCCCCAGTCCTGGCCGGAGAACGTCACACCCACCTGGTCGGTCACCGGACGCGCCGCAGGGCCATCGCCACGCACCACGCCAACAGCACGGTGGTGAACGCCTTCTCGGCGTAGCCGAACCACGGCCCGCCGCCGCCGAGGTCGGCGAGGAACCACCCCAGGTGGGGGAGCGCGACGACCAGGGCCGCCACGGCTGCTACCCGCAGTCGTGGCCGCAGTCCCGGGCTCAGCGCGCCGGCCAGCACCGCGAGGTGCAGCCCGCCGAACGCCGCCGTGGCCGCCAGGGCGTGAGCGGTCGACAGCCAGGCCGGCCCACCGCCGTCCGGCAGCCGGATCACGCCCGCCAGCAGGGTGCCGACGCCGGCGACCACCAGCCACCGACTCACCCAGCGGGCCGCCGGCTCACGCCGGGCGAGGGCCGCGCCGCCCAGCTGCCCCGCTCCCTGCACCAGGAAGGCCGCGACCATCAGCGCGGCGTGCGCGGCGCCGACACCGGCCAGCGCGCTGATCGTGTCGGCCCGCTGGGAGTAGCCGGCCGTGGCGGCGCCCAGCAGCAGCCAGGCAACCGTGAACAGCACCGGGGCTCCCACCGCCAGGGCGAGGACCGGCGTGGGCCAGGATCGCTGCATGGCCCCCACCTTGCACCACCCCACCGACAGCGGGGTTC
>JBKJTJ010000364.1:0-3440 GCA_046590855.1 Actinomycetota bacterium | reverse complement strand
GTCGGGACCGGTGGCCGGATCAAGCTCAGCTCGTCGACCTGGCGCAACGCCGCCAACGACCGCATCAGCGCCCTGCGCACGCTGGCCGGCCCGATCGCCGGCAACGCCGCCGCGGTGGCCGGCGCGTCCGCGTCCTCGGCCAGCACCCGCGCCTCGCTCGTCCTCGCCGGCGGTGGCCTGCTCGTCGCGCTGCTCGTCCTGCTCGGCCTGGTGCTCTCACGGACCATCACCCGCCCACTGCGCCGGCTCACCGAGGTGGCCGGCCAGATGCGCGACGAGCTGCCGCTGATGGTCGAGCGGATGGCGACCCCCGGTGACGGTCCCGGCATCACGTCGCCGGACATCCCGGTCGGCGGCAACGACGAGGTGGGCCGGCTCGCCCAGGCCTTCCGCGACGTCAACGCCACCACCGTCCGGGTCGCCGAGGAGCAAGCTGCGCTGCGCGCCTCGATCGCCGAGATGTTCGTCAACGTCGCGCGCCGCAACCACGTGCTGCTCTCGCGCCAGCTGTCGTTCATCGATCAGCTGGAGCGCACCGAGGAGAACCCCGACACCCTCGACAACCTGTTCCGCCTCGACCACCTCGCCACCCGCATGCGGCGCAACGCCGAGTCGCTGATCGTCCTCGCCGGCATCGACGCCGGACGCCGGCTGCGTCGTCCGATGCCGCTGTCGGACGTCATCCGCACCGGCGTCTCCGAGATCGAGCGCTACGACCGGGTCGACCTGGCGCTGCAGGCCGACCCACCGATGGTCGGGCACGTCGCACTCACCGCCGCGCACCTGCTGGCCGAGCTGCTCGAGAACGCCACCCAGTTCTCGAACCCCGACACCCGCGTCGTCACTGCGACGACGTTCACCTCGCGCGGTGTGCGCATCACGATCACCGACCACGGCCTGGGCATGACCTGGGACGAGATCAGCGACGCCAACGAACGCATCGCCAACCCGCCGATGAGCGACGTCGTGGGCTCGCAGCGGCTCGGCTTCTACGTCGTCGGCCGCCTGGCCCGACGCCTCGATGCCACCATCGAGCTCAAGCCCGGGCGCGCCCAGGGCACCATCGTCACGATCGACCTGCCGCCCGGCCTGTTCGTCGCCGGCACGGTCATCGAGATCCCGATCGGCCTGGACGACGCGTTCGAGGCCGGCCCCGACCAGCCGGATCAGCCCGAGATGGTCGACCTCACCGACGGTGGCGCCCTCGCGGGCCCCGTCGACCCCGGCACCCCCGCGCCGGAGGCGCCTCGCCCGGGTGGCCTGGCGCAGCGCGGATCCGCTCCGGCGCAGCCGTTCCCGGCGCAGTCCTCGCCCGGGGAGTCGTCGGCCGCGCAGCCGGTGCCGGCTCATCCGGTCGCCGACCGCGGCGACGTCCCCTCTCCCGGATCGCTGCCGACCCGTCGAGGGTCGCGCGAGTCCGTGGACGCCCGCTCCGCGGCGCCCGACACCCTGCCCGCGGTCGCCCCCCTCGCCCCTGCCGCACCGGACGCCCCGCGCGGCGGGATCTTCAGCGGCTTCCGCGCCCGGCGCGAGCCGACGCCTGCGGCGCCCACCGGTGCCGCCGCGCTCGGTCACCTGCCGGCCATCGAGGACTCGGCGACCACGTTCGTGCCCGTGCTCGAGGCCGCTGCCGACGTCAGCGCACCCGCCCAGGTCGTGCGCGACCTACCGCACCGCGGCACGGCGGCGGCCCTCGTCCCCACCGACGAGACGGTCGACACCGTTCCCGTTCCCCAGTTGAGCGCCTCGGCCCTGGACGCCGTCCTGCTCGCCCCCGGACCGCTGGACGCGGGCTGGGTGCCGGTCTTCGAGCCCGAGCCAGTCGCAAAGGGCGCGCCGGAGCTCGCGCCGGTCACCGAGTCCGAGCCTGTGCTCGACCCGGTGGCCCTGGTCGAGCCGCAGTGGATGCCTGTGGCGATCGGGCCGGTCGCTGAGCTCGAGCCCGCGTCCGTCCGGGAGCCGGAGCCGGTGGTGTCGCTCGAGCCGCAGTGGACGCCCCTGGCCCAGGGCCCCGATCTCGTCGTCGAGCCCGAGCCCGAGCCCGAGCCCGGGCCGGTCGCCGTCGTCGAGCCCGAGCTGCTCGAGGTCGTCGAGCCCGAGCCCGTCGCCATGGTTGCGCCCGAGCCGGTTGCCGTGCTGGAGCCGCAGTGGACGCCCCTGGCCCAGGACCCCGATCTCGTCGTCGAGCCCCAGCCCGAGCCGGTCGCCGTCGTCGAGCCCGAGCCCGAGCCGGTCGCCGTCGTCGAGCCCGAGCCGGTCGTGGAGCAGCCTGCCCCCGTGGGCAGCGCGCGCTCGGCACTGGCCGAGCTTGCGGCCGAGCCCGAGCCCGAGATCGCGCCCGCTCCGCGGACCCCCGTCGGGGTGATGTCCATGGACATCCTCCCGGCCCGCAGCTCCGGCCGCGGACTGCGGCTGCGCCGTCCGGGCAAGGCCAAGGCCGCGCCCGTGCCGCCGCTGCCGCCGTCGCGTCTGCCCGTGCCGACCAGGTCGGCCCCGGCCTCGACCCCCTCGCCGGTGGCTGCGTCCGCGCAGCCGGTGGCGTCGGCGGTCGAGGCACCCCCGTGGGCCTCGGCCACGCCGGTCGCCGACACCGCGCCGTCCGGCGGGTCGCCGTTCACCCAGATGGTCGCCGAGACCGCCACCCCGGTCCAGGCCGCGCCCACCGAGCCGATCGCCGCGCCGCCGAGCCTGTTCGCCACGGCGACGAGCGCGGACGTCGCGCGCCCTGCCGACCAGCCCGCGCTCGACCAGCCGGTCTTCAGCCGGCCGCTGGTCGACCAGCCGGTGTTCGGTCAGCCAGTCAGCGAGCCGGTGGTGAGCAGGCCGGTCGCCGTCGAGCCCACGCTCGACCAGCCGGTGTTCGGCCAGCCCCTGTCCAGTGAGCCGGTGTTCAGCCAGCCGGCCGCCCAGCCGCTGGTTGAGCAGGTGGTCCCGACGCCCGCGATGCCGGCGCTGGCCGCGGCGCAGTCGCTGCGCGAGCGCTCGGCGATGGCGTCCGAGGCGCTGTCCGAGCTGAGCGCGCTGTCGACGTACCGTCCCGAGGCGCTGCCCACCGCGGCGGCGAACCTGGTGCGGCGCACCCCGCTCGCCTCGGGGGCCGGCCAGCCGCCGCCGCCCGCCCAGGAGCCGGACGGCCCCCGTCGCGGCAACCGCAACGCCGCCGACGTCCGCAGCATGCTCAGCGGCTTCCAGGCCGGCGTCGAGCGCGGCCGGACCTCACCTGCCGCCCCGCGCGGCACGTCGGGGAACGGCCAGTGAGCGCCGCGATTGCACCGCGACCTCAAGGCGGCGCCTCGCACGACCGATCAGACCATGAGCACCACCCCCGCAGCACGAGCGACCGAGGAGCACGACCGTGACCACGATGAGCACCGAGGCAGCCAACTTCAGCTGGCTCCTCGACAACTTCGTCAAGAGCGTCCCCGGGGTGCGGCACACGC
>JBKJTJ010000357.1:0-4951 GCA_046590855.1 Actinomycetota bacterium | reverse complement strand
ACCGAGGGGTAGACGTAGAACGCCCCGGTCGGCACCGGGCAGACGACACCCTCGATGTCGTTGAGCATGCCGACGATGGCCCGGCGGCGACGGTCGAAGGCCGTCCGCATCTCCTCGACCGCCGACAGGTCGCCCGACAGCGCCGCGATCGCCGCCCGCTGCGAGACGTTCGCGACGTTGGACGTGGCGTGCGACTGCAGGTTGGTCGCGGCCTTGACGACGTCGCGCGGCCCGATCATCCAGCCCACCCGCCAGCCGGTCATCGCGTACGTCTTGGCCACCCCGTTGAGCACGACGCAGGTGTCGGCCAGCTCGGGCACCTCGACCGGCATCGAGGCGAACCGCGCGCCGTCGTACACCAGGTGCTCGTAGATCTCGTCGGCCACGACCCAGATGCCGTGCTCGAGCGCCCACTGCCCGATCGCGCGCACCTGGTCGGGCGGGTAGACCGCACCGGTCGGGTTGGACGGCGAGCAGAACAGCAGCACCTTCGTGCGGTCGGTGCGCGCGGCCTCGAGCTGCTCGACGGTCACCAGGTAGCCCTGGTCCTCGCCTGCGAACACCTCGACCGGCACCCCGCCCGCGAGCCGGATCGCCTCGGGGTACGTCGTCCAGTACGGCGCGGGCAGCAGCACCTCGTCGCCGGGGTCGAGCAGCGTCGCGAACGCCTGGTAGACCGCCTGCTTGCCGCCGTTGGTCACGAGCACCTGCTCGGGGGCCACGTGGTAGCCGCTGTCCCGGGCGGTCTTGGCGACGATGGCCGCCTTGAGCTCGGGCAGTCCGCCGGCAGGGGTGTAGCGGTGGTTCGCCGGGACGGCGCACGCCTCGACGGCCGCCGCGACGACGTACGCGGGGGTGGGGAAGTCCGGCTCGCCGGCGCCGAACCCCACGACCGGGCGGCCCTGGGCCTTCAGCGCCTTGGCCTTGGCGTCGACGGCGAGGGTGGCCGACTCGGCGATGCTGCCCACGCGCTGCGACACGCGCCGGCGGGTAGTCGGTGAGGGGGCGGCGGGGCTCTGGGTGCTCACGCCCGACATCCTCCCACCTGCCCTCCGCGGGAGGATCGCCGGTTCGACCCCCGTCCCCGCTCTCGCGTACACTCCATCGGTGGGTGGTTGACGACCGCCACGCTGAGCCATGCCCTGCGATCCGCGGTGCGCCCGGCCATGGTCGTCGCTCCACCCGTAGGGCAGTGGCTCAATTGGTAGAGCACCGGTCTCCAAAACCGGCGGTTGGGGGTTCGAGTCCCTCCTGCCCTGCGCGGGTGCCCCCGTCCGGGGGCGTGATCGACGGCGAACCAGGTGAGGACGACGTGACGCAGACCAGCACGGACGACGACGCGAGCACGCCACGGCGCTCGGGTTCGACGTCCGCCCGCGTGGGACGTCGGGCCGGCCTCGCGCTGTTCGTCCGTCAGGTCATCGCCGAGCTGCGCAAGGTCGTGCGACCCACGCGCACCGAGCTGATCACCTACACCTCCGTGGTCATGGTGTTCGTCGTGGTGGTGATGGCCTTCGTCTCCGCGCTCGACATCGGCCTGGGCAAGCTCGTCCTGCTGGTGTTCGGCGGCGGCGGCTGAGCCCGACCGCGACACCCGGGGCGCGCCCCCGAGCAGACAGCACGTACGACGACAAGGAAGCAGGACATCCCCCGTGCCCGACCAGCCCGACAGCCCCGACACGACGGACACCGACGCCTCCGAGCTGACCGACACCTCCGAGCTGACCGTGCAGGAGGCCGACCTGGCCGCCGCTGAGGCGTTCGACGCAGCGCCGGACGACGAGCCCGCAGCGGCCGCCGACCAGGCCCCCGCCGAGGACGCCCCGGCCGAGGACGCTCCGGCCGAGGACGACGAGGACGACGTCGACCCGATCGAGGAGTTCAAGGCGGGCCTGCGCCGCGCGCCGGGCGAGTGGTTCGTCATCCACTCCTACGCCGGCTACGAGAACCGGGTGAAGACCAACCTCGAGACTCGGGTGCAGAACCTGACCATGGAGGACTACATCTTCCAGGTCGAGGTGCCCATGGAAGAGGTCCAGGAGATCAAGAACGGCGCGCGCAAGCTGGTGCGCCGGGTGCGGATGCCCGGGTACGTCCTGGTGCGGATGGACCTCACCGACGAGTCGTGGGGTGCCGTGCGGCACACCCCCGGCGTCACCGGGTTCGTGGGCAACACCCACCAGCCGGTGCCGCTGAGCACCAACGAGGTGTTCTCCATGCTCGCGCCCACCCTGGAGGTCAAGGACCGCCCGGGCGCCAAGGCCGCCGAGCCCGTCCGGATCGTCGACTTCGAGGTCGGCGAGTCGGTCACGGTGATGGAGGGTCCGTTCGAGACCCTGCCCGCCACGATCTCCGAGATCAGCCCGGACGCCCAGAAGCTCAAGGTGCTCGTGTCGATCTTCGGCCGCGAGACGCCCGTCGAGCTCTCGTTCGCCCAGGTCGCCAAGATCTGAGTCAGCCCCACCGGCGTGCTCAGCCGAGCCCGCCACACCACCCACCCGGCACGTGAGGACCAGCAGACATGCCCCCCAAGAAGAGGGTCTCCGGACTCATCAAGCTCCAGATCCAGGCCGGCGCCGCGACGCCGGCGCCGCCCGTCGGCCCCGCCCTGGGTCAGCACGGCGTCAACATCATGGAGTTCGTCAAGGCCTACAACGCCGCGACCGAGGCCCAGCGCGGCAACGTCATCCCGGTCGAGATCACGGTGTACGAGGACCGCTCGTTCACCTTCATCACCAAGACCCCGCCCGCGGCCGAGCTGATCAAGAAGGCCGCCGGCGTCGCCAAGGGATCGGGCGAGCCGCACAAGACCAAGGTCGCCAAGCTCACCACCGCCCAGGTGCGCGAGATCGCCCAGACCAAGCTCGAGGACCTGAACGCGAACGACCTGGACGCCGCCACCAAGATCATCGCCGGCACCGCCCGCTCGATGGGCATCACCGTCGAGGGCTGAGCAGCACCACACGACCAGCACGACCGGCACCACCGTGGCAGGGCCGAGCGCGGCCCGTCCGACCACACCTCCTGCACGACGACCCGATGGAGCAGTCATGAAGCGCAGCAAGTCCTACCGCGCCGCCGCCGACAAGATCGACGCCGAGCGCCTGTACGCCCCCCTGGACGCCGTCCGCCTGGCCAAGGACACCTCGACCACGAAGTACGACTCGACCGTCGAGGTCGCCTTCCGCCTCGGCGTCGACCCGCGCAAGTCCGACCAGATGGTGCGCGGCACCGTCAACCTGCCGCACGGCACGGGCAAGACCGCCCGCGTCCTGGTCTTCGCCACCGGTGAGCGCGCCGAGCAGGCCACCGCCGCCGGCGCCGACTACGTCGGCAGCGACGACCTGCTCGAGCGGATTCAGAAGGGCTGGCACGACTTCGATGCCGTCGTCGCGACGCCGGACCTGATGGGCAAGGTCGGCCGGCTCGGCAAGGTGCTCGGCCCGCGCGGTCTGATGCCCAACCCGAAGACCGGCACGGTCACGATGGACGTCGCCAAGGCCGTCACCGAGATCAAGGGCGGCAAGATCGAGTTTCGCACCGACAAGCACGCCAACCTGCACTTCATCATCGGCAAGACCTCGTTCACCGAGCAGCAGCTGATCGAGAACTACGCCGCCGCGCTCGACGAGGTGCTGCGCCTGAAGCCCTCCTCGTCCAAGGGCCGCTACCTGGCCAAGGCCACCGTCGCGACGACGATGGGCCCCGGCATCCCGGTCGACCCGACCCGCACCCGCAACGTCACCCTCGAAGAGGGCGCGGACGTCCCCAGCTGATCCTCCCCGGATCGGCACCGCACCCGGGCGGCGGCGATTTGGCCGCCGCCCGGTGCGGGCCGTACCCTGATGCACGAACCACTGCTCCACCACCCCAGACCGTTGGTCGAGGACGGGCCCCCGCGGCCCGTCGTCCGAAAGCTCGCACCTCGAGCGGCCCGCGCAGGTGACCCGAGTCGTCCACGGACGTCGGCCCCGGCCGACCCGTGCCACGCCCCGTGCGCCTCGCGCCGGGGCGTTCGTCGTGCCGGGCCCGACCGCCAGCGGCCCCCGACCGAAGGAGGCCCATGGCCAGGCCCGACAAGGCAGCAGCGGTCACCGAGCTCGCCGACCGCTTCCGCGAGTCCAACGCCGCCGTGCTGACCGAGTACCGCGGTCTCACGGTGGCCCAGCTGACGCGGCTGCGCGCCTCGATCAGCGACCACGCGACGTACGCCGTCGTGAAGAACACCCTCACCGGCATCGCCGCCAAGCAGGCGGGCGTGACGGCCTTCGACGGCCAGCTCGCCGGCCCCTCGGCCATCGCGTTCATCACCGGTGACCCGGTCGAGACCGCCAAGTCGATGCGCGACTTCGCCAAGGCCAACCCGGCCCTGGTGATCCGGGGCGGCTACCTGGACGGCAAGCCGCTCACCGCGGCCGAGGTCACCCAGCTCGCCGACCTGGAGCCGCGCGAGGTGCTGCTCGCCAAGCTCGCCGGGGCCATGAAGGCCTCGCTGAGCAACGCCGCAGCGCTGTTCGCCGCGCCGCTGTCGCAGACCGCCCGCGTCATCGAGGCGCTTCGCGCCAAGCGCGAGCAGGAGGAGGGGCCCATCGCGGCCGCCGCACCTGCCGACGCAGCACCCGCTGATGCAGCACCCGCTGATGCAGCACCCGCTGACGACGCACCCGCTGATGCAGCACCCGCTGACGACGCACCCGTCGACGACGCACCGGCTGACGCAGCCGCCGCGCCGGCCGACGAGGCCTGACCAGCACCACCCCCCAGCAGCACCCCCCAGCAGCACCCACCGAGAGGACCAGCCACCATGGCCAAGCTCAGCACCGACGATCTCCTGGAGTCCTTCAAGGAGATGACCCTGATCGAGCTCAGCGAGTTCGTGAAGAAGTTCGAGGAGACCTTCGAGGTCACCGCCGCCGCTCCCGTCGCGGTCGCCGCCGCGGGTGGCACCGCC
>JBKJTJ010000249.1:0-7042 GCA_046590855.1 Actinomycetota bacterium | reverse complement strand
GACGGCGTCACCGAGGCGATCAGCGAGGTCGGCGGCTACTCGGTCACCGTCGAGGGCCGCAGCGGCGACCCGGTGCGGATGTACCTGCTGCAGACCGCCGAGAAGGGCATCGCCTGGTTGCGGCTCATCGCCCACGGCACGGCGGGCCACGGCTCGCAGATCAACACCGACAACGCCGTCACGCGCCTGGCGCAGGCGGTCGCGCGGATCGGCGCGCACGAGTGGCCGATCGACATCACCCCGACCGTGCGCCAGTTCCTGGACGGCGTCACCGAGGTCACCGGGGTCGAGTTCGACCCGAGCGACCCCGACCAGATCCTGTCCCGCCTCGGCACCGTCGCGCGGTTCGTCGGCGCGACGCTGCGCGACACGACCAACCCGACGCTGCTCAAGGCCGGGTACAAGCACAACGTCATCCCGCAGGTCGCCGAGGCGTTCGTCGACTGCCGGTTCCTGCCCGGCCACGAGGACCTCGTCATGCACACGGTGCGCGAGCTCGCCGGGCCCGGCGTCGACGTCCAGGTGCACCACCGCGACATCTCGCTCGAGACCACCTTCGACGGCCGCCTGGTCGACGCGATGGTCGGCGCCCTGCAGGCCGAGGACCCCGGGGCGCCGGTGCTGCCGTACTGCCTCTCGGGCGGCACCGACAACAAGGCCCTGAGCCGGATGGGCGTGCGCGGCTTCGGGTTCGCGCCGCTGCAGCTGCCCACCGACCTGGACTTCGCGGCGATGTTCCACGGCGTGGACGAGCGGGTGCCGGTCGAGGCGCTGCGGTTCGGCACCCGGGTGCTCGACCGGTTCCTGCGCACCTGCTGACGGCGACGCTCAGGCGGTGCGCTCCACCCGGATGATCCGGCGGCGCAGCCACACCTTGCGGGTGCCCCCGGTGAACAGCCGCACCCGCGCGAGCTCCCAGCGCCCGTACTCGGCGTGCTCGGTCAGCAGGGCCCGGACGTCGGCCCGCGACACGGCACCGGGCAGCTGCAGGACGCGGTACTCGTACTCGACCATCAGCGGTGTCGTCGCCGTCCTGCTCGTCGCCTCGTGCTCATCGACCCCATTGTGCCCGAGCCGCTACGGTCGAGCCATGTCCACCGACCCCCGTGCCGCCCTGACCGCCCTGGTGTCCGCCCTCGAGCGGCACCTCGAGGCCGCCGCAGCCCGCCGCGGCGAGAACGACCCGGTGGTGCTGGCCGCGTACCGCGCCCTCGCGGACGCGTTCGAGGACTACGACGACGCGCTGCTCGACGCGTTCGACGAGGTCACCCCGCTCGAGGTCTTCCACGGCGACGAGGAGGAGTTCGACGAGGAGTTCGACGGCCCCGACGACGGGTCGGGCAGCTACACCGGCATGGACGACGAGGAGTACGAGGACGAGTCCGACGGGCCGGCGTCAGCGGGTCCGCCGTCCGACGCCCCCGGCCCGGTGCGCGCCACCTGATCAGCCGTCAGCCGCGGGCGGTGTCGACCAGGCCGCGCAGGGTGGCCAGCTGGGCGTCGACGTCCCAGGCGAGGGTGGCGTCCCCGACGGTCAGCTCGGTCATCGACCAGCCGGGCACCTCGCACGCCCGCCACCCCTGGGCGAGGGCGAGTCTCTCGTCGGTCATCACGCGGACGACCTCGTCGTCCAGTCGCTCTGCCGATGCGTCGACGAACACCCGAAAGGCGTTGGTGTGCGGGGGAAGCGGCAGCACCCGCACCCCGTCCATCGCGTCCAGCCCGGCCGCCAGGTCGCGGGCCCGCTGCAGGTAGGTCGCCATGCGCGGCAGCCGCTGCGCCAGTGCCAGCCGGGCGCCGACGGCGTACGGGAGCAGTGTGAACAGCGTGCCGCCGTGCCGTGACCGCCACCGGCGGGCCTGAGCCACGAGGTCGTCCGGGCCGGCCAGCACCGCGCCGGCCATCGACCCCAGGCCCTTGTAGAACTAGACGTACAGCGAGTCGGCGAGGGCGGCGATCTCGGCGAGCGAGCGGTCGTAGAACGGCTGGGCCTCCCACAGCCGCGCCCCGTCCAGGTGCAGTGGCACCCCGCGCTCACGAGCCCGGTCGCTGAAGGCGACCAGCTCGTCCCACGTCGGCAGCAGGTAGCCCGCGTCGCGCAGCGGCAGCTCGAGGCACACGGCGGCCAGCGGCCCCGCCAGGTCGTCGAGGTCGGCGACGGTCGGCTGGCGCGGCTCGTCGGTGAGGCGCTGCACCCGCAGATGGTGCAGCTCGGCGAGGGCGTCCAGCTCGTGCAGGACGAAGTGCGAGAGGCCGTGCACGGCGACGGCGTCGGACGGCGAGCGCTCGGCCCACGAGCGCAGCGCCGCCTGCTGGGCCATTACCCCGCTGGGCATCAGGACGGCGGCCGGCTTGCCCAGCAGCTCGGCCACCTCGCGCTCCAGGGCGCCGACCTCACCGCCGGCGCCGTAGCGGTCGAGGTCGACCTCGGTGGCGCCGTCCGCGAGCTCGCGCAGCCACGCGGCGGGGCTGATGTCACCGTGCCCGACCAGCCACCGGGTGCAGCCCCGGCGGGCCTCGGCGCGGCGTGCGGCGCGCTCGTCCGGTGTCACGCCGACACCTCGTCCAGCGCGTCGCGGATCTCGGGCGGCAGGTGCACCTCGTCGCTGGTGAGCGTGCCGCGCAGCTGGGCGGCGGTGCGTGCCCCGACGACCGGCGCCACGACGCCGGGCTGGTCGCGGACCCAGGCCAGGGCGATCTCGGCCGGCGAGCAGCCCAGGCCGTCGGCGGCGGTGACGACGGCGTCGACGATCCGCCGCGACCGCTCGCCCAGGTGGTGCTCGACGAAGCCAGCGAGGTGGGGTGAGGCAGCGCGCGAGTCGGCGGGCGTCCCGTGCCGGTACTTGCCGGTCAGCACCCCGCGGCCGAGCGGTGACCAGGCGAGCAGCCCCAGGCCCAGCGCCCCGGCCGCACCGAGCACCTCCGACTCGGCCTGGCGGGCGAGCAGCGAGTACTCGACCTGGTGGGCCACCAGGGGAGTGGTGCCGCGCACCTCGGCGAGCGTGGCCGCCCGGGCGCTCTGCCAGCCGCTGTAGTTGCACACGCCGACGTACCTCGCGCGCCCGGTCGACACCGCCCACTCCAGCGCCGACAGGGTCTCGTCCAGAGGCACGTCGTCGCTCCAGGCGTGCACCAGCCACAGGTCGACGTAGTCGGTGCCGAGCCGGGCCAGCGAGGTGTCCAGCGCCGCGAGCAGCGCCCGGCGCGAGGTGTCGACCCCGCCGGCCCGCGAACCCAGGCCCGCCTTGGTGCACAGGACGACGTCCTCGCGCGCCGCCAGCCCGGGCAGCAGACCCCCGATGAGCTCTTCGGCCATCCCGTCGCCGTACCCGTCGGCCGTGTCGACCAGTGTCCCTCCGGCCTGCAGGAACGCGGCGAGCTGCTCGCGCGCCTCGTGCTCGTCGGTGTCGCGGCCCCACGTCATCGTCCCCAGCGCCAGGCTCGACACCCGCAGACCCGAGGCGCCGACGTACCGCTGCTCCATGGACCCAACGCTACCGGCGTGGCGTCGACCGACCGTTACGCTCGCCCGCATGTCGCAGCAGACGCACGCACCCGGCCGGTTGCGCCTGGGTCTGAACCTCGGCTACTGGGGCACCGGGGGCGACGGCGACAACCTCGCGCTGGCCCGCGAAGCCGACCGGCTCGGCTACTCGGTCGCCTGGGCCGCCGAGGCGTACGGCTCGGACGCCGTCACCGTGCTGTCGTGGGTCGCGGCGCAGACCACGCGGATGGACGTCGGCAGCGCGGTGCTGCAGATCCCCGCCCGCACCCCGGCCATGACGGCGATGACCGCGGCGACCCTGGATGCGTTGAGCGGCGGGCGTTTTCGCCTCGGACTAGGGGTGTCGGGGCCGCAGGTCTCGGAGGGCTGGCACGGAGTGCGGTTCGACAAGCCGCTGGCCCGCACCCGCGAGTACGTCGACATCGTGTCGATGGCGCTGCGCCGCGAGACCGTCCGGTACGACGGGGCGCACTTCACGCTGCCGCTGCCCGACGGGCCCGGTAAGGCGATCAAGCTCACGGTGCACCCCGTCCGCGACCGCATCCCGCTGTACCTGGCGGCTGTCGGCCCGAAGAACCTCGAGCTCGCCGGTGAGATCGCGGACGGCTGGCTGGCCATCTTCTTCAGTCCCGAGCACGCCGCCGTCTCGATGGATCCGTTGCGGGCCGGGCGGATCAGGGGCGGCCGCGTCGACCAGCCGTTCGACGTCGTCCCCACCGTGCCGGTCGTGATCGCCGACGACCTCGAGCAGGCCGCCGCCCCGGTGCGCGGCTACGCGGCGCTGTACGTCGGTGGCATGGGCAGCAAGGAGCAGAACTTCTACAACGCGCTGGCGCGCCGGATGGGGTTCGAGGCAGAGGCGGACGAGGTGCAGCGGCTCTTCCTGGACCGCAGGCACCGTGAGGCCGCCGCCGCCGTGCCCCTGGACTTCATCGACCAGACCGCACTGATCGGCCCCCGCGAGCGCATCCGGGACCGGCTGCACGCGTACGCCGAGGCCGGCGTCACGACGTTGAGCATCTCGGTGCTCGACCCGACCCTCGAACGAGGTCTGCACACGATCCGCACGATGGCGGAGCTGTTGGACGAGTCCGGTCTGGCAGCCTGACCCCCGTGAGCGACCTGACCTACGTCCAGTCCGTCGTCCTCGGCGTCGTCGAGGGCCTGACCGAGTTCCTGCCCGTCTCCAGCACCGGCCACCTGACCATCACCGAGAAGCTGATGGGCCTGAAGGTGGACGACCTCGCGGTCACGTCCTTCACCGCTGTGGTGCAGCTCGGGGCGATCGTCGCCACGCTGATCTACTTCCGGGCCGACATCGCCCGGCTGGTCGTCGCCTTCGTCGGCGGCCTGCGCGACCGCGAGCGCCGCGACACCCTGGACTTTCGACTGGCCTGGTTCGTCATCGTCGGCTCCATCCCCGTCGCTGTCGCCGGACTGGCGCTGAAGGACGTGATCACCGGCCCGCTGCGCAGCCTGTATGTCGTCGCGGTGGCGCTGATCGCGTGGAGCGTCGTGATGGTGGTGGCCGAGCGGCGCGCCACCCAGTCCAAGGGTGAGCGCGACCTCACGCTCACCGACGTCCTCGTGATCGGCCTCGTGCAGTGCATCGCCCTGGTACCAGGGGTCTCGCGCTCGGGCGCCACCATCTCGGCCGGCCTGCTGCGCGGGGTCGACCGGGTGACCGCCACCCGCCTGTCGTTCTTCCTCGCCATCCCCGCGCTCACCGCGGCGGGCCTGTACGAGCTCAAGGACGTCGACACCACCGTCATCGGCGTGGGCCAGATCCTGGTCGGCACGCTGGTCGCCTTCGTCGTCGCCTACGCCTCGATCGCGTGGCTTCTGCGCTTCGTCCAGCGCCACCCCATCACCGTGTTCGTCTACTACCGCGTCGCTCTCGGCCTCGCGCTCGCGGTGCTGCTCGGCGTCGGCGCGCTGTCCGCAACCTGAACGCCGCCGCTGCGGCAATCGGGTGATCCGGCTGGGCCGAGCGGATGACCGGGCCGGGGGCCCGCGCAACCTCGGGGATCGTGCGCCGATGGGGGGTGACGCGACCGCCTGCAGCGGGAGCACCGCCGCCCTGAGGAGAACCATGCCGTCCACCCGTGTCGTCGCTCTCGCGCTCGCCGGCGTCACCGGCCTGGCCCTGCTCGCCCCCTCGAGCGCGGTGGCGGCGCCCCCGACGGCCGGCACCCACCCCTTCCAGGCCCACCAGCGCGCGCCGCGCGCCCACCGGCTCGACGGGCACGGCACGGGGGCGCTGCGAGCAGTGGCTGCGGCCACGGCCGCGGTGACCCGCGTCGGGGCGCAGGAGCAGGCGAGCGGACTGCTCTCAGCCGCCGACAAGGCGGCCGCTGCGACGTACAACGCGGCGGCCCTCGCAGCGCTGGAGGCGAGCGCGACCGCCGCCACGACGGCCGACGGCGCCTCGGTCGGTGCTGTGGTGCGGTCGGCCAAGCGCACCGTCGAGGGGGTCCGCACCGTTCGTCAGGTGCTCACGGCCTCGGCCCGGCTGTCGGCGCGGGCCACCGTCCTGACGACGGCCGCGGCAGCACCGGCCGGGGGGCCCGACACCGCGGCCCAGGCCGCTGCGCGCAGCGACCTCGCGGCGCAGGTGGGCGCAGCCCAGGCCTCGCTCGCCGTCGCGGACGCCGCGGCGCTCGCGGTCCCGGCGGCCCCGACGTCCGCCGACCTGCGCGCCGCCCGTGCATCGGCCCATGCTGCCCTGAAGGCGGCCCACCGGGCGCTCGGCGCCGCGTCCGCCGACCTTGCGGTGGTCCGGGGCTCGACTGAGAGCGCTACAACCAGCCGGACCGCTTGAACGCGCGGTACATCAGCGTGCAGGCCCCGGCCATCAGACCCAGGGCCATGAAGTATCCGTAGCGCCAGCCGAGCTCGGGCATGTTCTCGAAGTTCATGCCGTAGACGCCGGCGATCATCGTCGGTACGGCGGCGATCGCGACCCACGCCGAGATCGTGCGCATGTCGGCGTTCTGCTGCACCGACACCCGCGTCAGGTGCGCCGACAGGATGTCGCCGAGCAGCCGGTCGTAGGACTCGACGTGGTCGGCCACCCGCAGCAGGTGGTCGGCGACGTCGCGGAAGAACGGCCGCGAGTCCTCGGGAACGTGCGGCATGTGCCGCTCGGCGAGCTTCTGCGCCGGTTCGATCAGCGGCAGCACCGCCCGGCGCACCTCGAGCACCTCGCGCTTGAGCAGGTAGATCCGCCGGGCGTCCTCGCCGGGCCGGGCCTCGCGCTGGCCGGAGGCGCCCGGCCGCTGGCTGGCGGCCTCGGCCTCGACCTCGCCGGCGAAGACGCTCTCCTCCATCTCCTCCAGGTCGCGCCCGATCTCGGCGTCGATCGCGGTGTAGCCGTCGACGACGGCGTCCATCACCGCGTGCAGCACCGCGGCGGGGCCGTGGGCGAGCTCGCCCCTGCGCGCCTCGAGCCGGCGCCGGACGTCGGTCAGTGGCCCGGCCTCGCCGCGCCGGACGGTGACGACGAAGTGGTCACCGACGAAGAGCATGACCTCGCCG
>JBKJTJ010000170.1:0-5310 GCA_046590855.1 Actinomycetota bacterium | reverse complement strand
TCACCAACGACGGCGTGACCATCGCCCGTGAGGTCGAGCTCGACGACCCCTACGAGAACCTCGGCGCCCAGCTCGCCAAGGAGGTCGCCACCAAGACCAACGACGTCGCCGGTGACGGCACGACCACCGCGACCGTCCTCGCCCAGGCCCTGGTGCACGAGGGCCTGCGCAACGTCGCGGCCGGCGCTGCGCCGTCCAGCCTCAAGCGCGGCATCGACGCGGCCGTCGACGCGATCAGCGAGCAGCTGCTCACGATGGCCCGCGAGGTCGACGGCAAGGACGACATCGCCCACGTCGCCACCATCTCGGCCCAGGACCGCACGATCGGCGAGCTCATCGCCGAGGCGTTCGACAAGGTCGGCAAGGACGGCGTCATCACGGTCGAGGAGGCCTCGACCACCGCGCTCGAGCTCGACTTCACCGAGGGCATGCAGTTCGACAAGGGCTACCTCTCGCCGTACTTCGTCACCGACGCCGAGCGCATGGAGGCCGTCCTCGAGGACGCCTACGTGCTGATCCACCAGGGCAAGATCTCGGCCGTCGCCGACCTGCTGCCGCTGCTGGAGAAGGTGCTCGGAGCGGGCAAGAGCCTGTTCATCGTCGCCGAGGACGTCGAGGGCGAGGCCCTGTCGACGATCGTCGTCAACAAGATCCGCGGCACCTTCACCGCCGTCGCCGTCAAGGCGCCGGGCTTCGGTGACCGCCGCAAGGCGATGCTGCAGGACCTCGCGGTCCTGACCGGCGGTCAGGTCATCAGCGAGGAGGTCGGGCTCAAGCTCGACACCGTCGGCCTGGACTCGCTCGGCACCGCTCGTCGCATCGTCGTCACCAAGGACGACACCACGGTCATCGAGGGCGCCGGCGCACGCGTCGACGTCGAGGGCCGGATGAACCAGATCAAGGCCGAGATCGAGCGCACCGACAGCGACTGGGACCGCGAGAAGCTGCAGGAGCGGCTGGCCAAGCTGGCCGGCGGCGTCTGCGTCATCAAGGTCGGCGCCCACACCGAGGTCGAGCTCAAGGAGAAGAAGCACCGCATCGAGGACGCCGTGTCGGCCACGCGCGCGGCCATCGAGGAGGGCATCGTCGCCGGCGGCGGCTCGGCTCTCGTGCACGCCGCATCGGTGCTCGACGGCGACCTCGGTCGCGAGGGCGACGAGGCGACGGGCATCTCGATCGTGCGCAAGGCGCTCGCCGAGCCGCTGCGGTGGATCTCGGAGAACGCCGGTCTCGAGGGCTACGTCGTGGTCGAGAAGGTGCGCGGCCTGCAGGTCGGTCACGGCCTGAACGCCGCCACCGGCGAGTACGGCGACCTGATGGCCGACGGGGTCATCGACCCGGTCAAGGTCACCCGCTCGGCGCTGCGCAACGCGGCCTCGATCGCCTCCATGGTGCTCACCACCGACACCCTGGTGGTCGAGAAGAAGGAGCAGAACGACGACGCTCCCGCCGGTGGCCACGGTCACGGGCACGGTCACTGAGTCTGACTGCCCGAGTCGTCTGACTGCCTGAGGCGACGCTGACCCGCCCTGCGCGGGACAGCACGAAGGCCCGGCCCCCTTGCGGGGACCGGGCCTTCGTCGTACCTACGGTCAGTCACTCTCAGCCGTCGACCCGAGCCGGGATCAGCTCGCGTGCGGCATCCCGACAGCCGGCATCTCGGCGTACTGGCGCTCGCGCTCGTCCTCGGTCATGCCGCCCCAGACGCCGTACGGCTCACGCACGGTCAGGGCGTGGCTGCGGCACTGCTGCAGGACTGGGCAGGTCGCGCAGACCGACTTGGCGGCGTCGTCGCGACGGCGCCGGGTCGGCCCGCGCTCACCCTCGGGGTGGAAGAAGACGTCAGGGTCGGCGCGGCGGCAGGCACCGTCGAGCTGCCAGTCCCACAGGTCGGCGACCGGACCGGGAAGACGTGAGATCTCAGCCATCGTGTTGCTCCTTGACCAGTGGTGAAGCGAATGAGATGAAGCAGGTGCGGCGCGCTTCACCGAACACTACAACCGCGCCAGAGGTTATTCAAGCCCCGGGGATGACCTGATTCGGACCAGGTCTCCGCCCCGTTTCATCGTCGTTGCGCGGGTTTGGCGCGATCCGTTCGGGGTACACCAGCGGCCCTGGATGGCGCTGGGGTGCCGGGCGAAGTGCGTCGACCAAGTGGCGGGTCGGTGCACAACTGGGCACACTCAAGAGGTGATCGAGCCACGAAGCGACCAGGCGGCGGGAGGAGCCACGACTCCGACCCTCACCGTCGCCGCGGTCGCCAGGCGCCTCGGAGTCGCTCCCGCGACGCTACGCACCTGGGCCCGCCGCTACGGTCTGGGGCCGGGGTCGCACACGGCGGGTTCTCACCGGCGCTACTCCGCCGAGGACCTCGCCCGCCTGGTCATCATGCGCCGGCTGACCCACGAGGGCGTCTCACCGGCCGAGGCCGCACGCCTGGCGATGGCCGAGGAAGCACCGATGGCCGACGGCGGCGAGATGGCTCGCGTCATCAGCCTGGTTCCCGACAGCAGTCAGCGGGGCGCCTTCGACGCGATCGACCCGCGACGCGCCGGTGGCGGTCGGGTGGTTCCGCTGCCCGAGGCCTCACCCGCCGTGCGCGGGCTGGCGCGCGCCTCGATGGCGTTGGACGCCAACGGCGTGACCGAGGTGCTGCGTCGCCACGTCGCCGCCGAGGGCGTGATCCGCGCCTGGGACACCCTGATCGCGCCCGTGCTGATCGGACTGGGCGACCGCTGGGCCTCCACCGGTGAGGGCGTCGAGGTCGAGCACCTGTTCAGCGAGTGCGTGATGGGCGTCATGCGCGCCTCGACGGTCCGCCTGCGCGAGCCGCGCAACACCGTGCCGGTGCTGCTCGCCTGCCTCGACGAGGAGCAGCACAGCCTGCCCATCCACGCCCTCGCCGCCGCCCTCGCCGAGCGAGGGGTCGGGGCGCGCCAGCTCGGCAGCCGGATGCCGGCCTCCGCCCTGGCTGCGGCCGTTCGGCGCAGCGGCCCCGGCGTCGTCTTCATCTTCGCCACCATGCCGGTCCCCAGCGTCGACGAGCTGGGCCTCCTGACCCGCGTGCGCCCCGCACCCCTGGTGGTCGTGGGCGGCCCCGGGTGGCCGGCCGACCTGCCCCCCGCCATCCGCAGCGTCCCCTCGCTGCAGCAGGCCGTCGACGTGGTGCTGTCCGCCGTCCTGTGACGACCGCGCCACCGGCCCTGCGGGGCTAAGGCCGGGCACACCGGCTGCCGATGTCCCCTGGGACGCCACCTGTCGTGGTGCACGGACGAGGGGACTGACCGATGGCGACCATCATGGTGTGCGACGACTCGCCGCTGGCGCGAGAGACGTTGCGCCGCACCGTCGCCACCATCCCAGGCGTGACCCGGGTGCTGGCCGCCGCGAGCGGTGAGGAGGCCGTGGCGCGCTGGCCGGTCGAGCGCCCCACCCTGGTGCTGATGGACGTGCGCATGCCCGGCCTCGGCGGCACCGAGGCGACCCGGCGGCTGCTGGCCCTGCACCCGCAGGCGAGCGTCCTGATGCTCACCGTGGCCGAGGACGTGGACGGCGTCGCCCGCGCGATCAGCGCCGGCGCCCGCGGGTACGTCGTCAAGGACGCGTCGCGCGAGGAGCTCGCCGCGATCGTCGTCCAGGCCATCACCGACGCGGCCTGGCGCCGTCAGGCGGCCCCCGTCAGCGTCGGCGCCGTGACCGCCGCCCAGCCGGCCCTGACCGAGCGCGAGCAGCAGGTGCTCACCGGGATGAGCCGGGGGCGGTCCAACGCCGAGATCGGCAAGGAGCTGTACCTGTCCGAGGACACGGTCAAGACCCACGCCCGCCGGCTGTTCCGCAAGCTGGGTGCCGCCGACCGGGCGCAGGCCGTCGCGATGGGCTACCGCTGGGGGATGGTGCACTGACGGCGCCGGTACGCTTGGGGTCTGCCCCCGGCGTTCCTGCGAAGAAGAGGCGATCGATGACCCAGCCGTCCGAGGTCCCCGCCAAGTTCGCCGTCCTGGGCCTGACCTTCGACGACGTGCTGCTGCAGCCGCACGAGAGCGACGTCGTGCCCTCGGCGGTCGACACGACCTCGCGGGTGTCCAAGCGGATCAGCGTGCGACTGCCGCTGCTGTCCTCGGCCATGGACACCGTCACCGAGTCGCGGATGGCGATCGCGATGGCCCGCCAGGGCGGTCTGGGGGTGCTGCACCGCAACCTCTCGATCGAGGACCAGGCCAGCGCGGTCGACGTGGTCAAGCGCTCCGAGGCGGGCATGGTCAGCCACCCGGTCACCACCACCCCCGATGCCACGGTCGGCGAGGTCGACGCCGTCTGCGGCCGCTACCGCGTCTCGGGGCTGCCGGTGATCGACGCGACCGGGCGCCTGCTCGGCATCGTCACCAACCGCGACCTGCGGTTCGAGACCGACCGCGGCCGGCTGGTGCGCGACGTCATGACCCCCATGCCCCTGGTGACCGCGCCCGTCGGCACCTCACCGGACGACGCGATGGCCCTGCTGGCCAAGCACAAGGTCGAGAAGCTGCCGCTGGTCGACGACGCCGGTCGGCTGCGCGGGCTGGTCACCGTCAAGGACTTCACGAAGAGCGAGAAGTACCCGCTGGCCACCAAGGACGACGCGGGCCGGCTGCGGGTGGGGGCCGCGATCGGCATCTTCGACGACGCCTGGAAGCGGGCGATGATGCTGATCGACGCAGGTGTCGACCTGATCGTCGTCGACATGGCGCACGCGCACTCGCGGGCGGTGCTCGAGATGATCACCCGGCTCAAGTCCGACCCGGCGGCCGCCGCGGTCGACGTCGTCGGGGGCAACGTCGCGACCCGGGCCGCCGCCCAGGCGCTGGTCGACGCCGGCGCGGACGGCGTCAAGGTCGGTGTCGGCCCCGGCTCGATCTGCACCACGCGGGTCGTCGCGGGGGTCGGTGTGCCTCAGGTGACGGCCATCTACGACGCGTCGCTGGCGTGCCGGCCGGCCGGCGTCCCGGTCATCGGTGACGGTGGGCTGCAGTACTCCGGCGACATCGCCAAGGCCCTGGTCGCGGGCGCCGACACGGTCATGCTCGGCTCGCTGCTTGCCGGCTGCGACGAGAGCCCGGGCGACCTGATCTTCGTCAACGGCAAGCAGTACAAGGGTTATCGGGGGATGGGCTCGCTCGGCGCGCAGCAGTCCCGCGGCGAGCAGCGCTCCTTCTCGAAGGACCGCTACTTCCAGAACGACGTCGTGGGCGACGACAAGATCGTCGCCGAGGGCATCGAGGGGCAGGTGCCCTACCGCGGCCCGCTGTCGGCCGTGGCCCACCAGCTCGTCGG
>JBKJTJ010000326.1:0-5173 GCA_046590855.1 Actinomycetota bacterium | reverse complement strand
TCGAACGGGTCCGCGAGATCTGCGACGAGAACGACGTCCTGCTCGTCAGCGACGAGACGATCTGCGCGTTCGGCCGCATCGGCGAGATCTTCGCCTGCAACGACTTCGGCTACGTGCCGGACATCATCACCTGCGCCAAGGGCATGACATCGGGCTACTCCCCCATCGGCGCCATGATCGCGTCGGACCGGCTGTTCGAGCCGTACAAGAAGGGCACGACCTACTTCCCGCACGGCTACACGTTCGGTGGCCACCCGGTGTCGGCGGGCGTCGCGATGGCCAACCTCGGCATCTTCGAGCGCGAGGGCCTGGTCGCCCACGTCCACGAGAACGCCCCGCGCTTTCGCGCCACGCTCGAGAAGCTGCTCGACCTGCCGATCGTCGGCGACGTCCGCGGCGAGGGGTACTTCTACGGGATCGAGCTGGTGAAGGACAAGGTCACCCGCGAGTCCTTCGACGACGACGAGTCCGAGCGGCTGCTGCGCGGGTTCTTGTCCAAGGCCCTGTTCGAGGCCGGGCTGTACTGCCGCGCCGACGACCGCGGCGACCCGGTGGTGCAGCTCGCGCCGCCCATCATCATCGGCCAGCGCGAGTTCGACGACATCGAGCAGCGGCTGCGCGGTGTGCTGACGGAGGCGTGGGCCCGGCTGTGACGTCCCGGCAGCCGGCGGCCCGCACCCGGGTGCGCCGGCTGCCGGGCAAACAGGTCGACGACCGGGCGGCGCTCGACGCGCTGCTCTCCTGCGCCCTGGTCGGTCACGCGGCGGTCGTCCAGGACGGCCAGCCGTTCGTCCTGCCGCTGGCCGTGGCGCCCGACGGTGACCGCGTCCTGTGCCACGGTTCGACGGCGTCGCGCCTGTTCCGCGCCCTGGCGGACGGCGCACCCACCTGCCTCACCGTCACCGTGGTCGACGGCCTGGTGCTGGCCCGAAGCCACTTCGAGTCCTCGATGCACTACCGCAGCGCCGTGCTGCTCGGTCGGTGCACCGTCCTGACCGGCGACGACAAGGCGCGGGCGCTGCACGTGCTGACCGAGCACCTCATGCCCGGCCGGGCCGCCGAGGCGCGACCGCCCTCGAGCCGCGAGCTGGCCGCCACGACCGTGCTGGCCCTGCCGCTGGACGAGTGGTCGCTGAAGGTCTCGGACGCACCGCCCGAGGACGACCCGAGTGACCTCGCCCGGCCGATCTGGGCCGGAACCGTTGCGTTGCAGCATGTCTGGGGCGCCGTCACGCCTGCCCCGGACCTCATCGGAGACTACCCCGTGCCGGCGTACGTCGGCGCCTGGCCCGAGGGACGCACGTGAGCGACTACCGCAGCCTCTCGTTCTGGCACGACACCCTCGACGAGCCGCTGCTGCAGCGCGCGCCCCTGGACGGTGACACCAACGCCGACGTCTGCATCGTCGGTGGTGGGCTGACCGGGTTGTGGGCGGCGTACTACCTCAGCCGAGAGCAGGTCGACGTCGTCGTGCTCGAGGCCGAGACCGCCGGCTTCGGTGCCAGCGGGCGCAACGGCGGCTGGTGCTCGGCCCTGCTACCCCAGGGGCCGGACGCCATCGCCCGCCGGCACGGTCGCACCGCGGCCCTGGCGATGCGCCGCGCCATGAACAACACCGTCCGCGAGGTGGGCGCGGTCGCCGCAGCCGAGCGCATCGACTGCGACTGGCTGCACGGGGGCACGGTCGTCGTCGCTCGTACCGCCGCGCAGCTCGACCGGGCCCGGGCCGAGGTCGCCCACGACGCCGGGTGGGAGGGCGTCGACGGTCTGCAGCTGCTGGACGCCGCCGAGTCCCGCGCGCGGGTCGGCGTCCACGACGCGGTGGGATCGACGTACACCCCGCACTGCGCGCGGGTGCACCCGGCCAAGCTGGTGCGGGGCCTGGCCAGGGTGGTCGAGCAGCGGGGCGTGCGCATCGCCGAGGGCACCCGGGTGACGTCGATCGCCCCCGGACGGGTCGAGACCGACCGCGGCACCGTCACCGCGCGCCACGTGCTGCGCGCCACCGAGGCCTGGACGTCGCAGCTGCCCGGGCACGGTCGCGACGTGGCACCGGTCTACAGCCTGGTGATCGCCACCGAGCCTCTGCCGCAGGCGTTCTGGGACGAGGCGGGACTGGCGCGGGGCGAGACGTTCAGTGAGCACCGGCACCTGATCGTCTACGGCCAGCGCACCGCCGACGACCGCTTCGTGTTCGGCGGGCGGGGCGCGCCGTACCACTTCGGATCGGCCGTGCAGCCACGGTTCGACCGTGAACCGCAGGTGTTCGAGGCCCTGCTCGACACTCTGGTCGACCTGTTCCCGGCGGGGGCGCCGTACGCCGTCACGCACCGGTGGGGCGGCCCGCTCGGCATCACCCGCGACTGGCACGCCTCGGTGCGCTACGACGCGACGACCGGGCTTGGCAGCGCCGGTGGGTACGTCGGCGACGGGGTGGGCAGCACCAACCTGGCCGGCCGTACTCTGGCCGACCTGGTGACCGGCCGCAGCACCGATCTCACGGCCCTGCCGTGGGTCAACCACGACTCGCGCCGTTGGGAGCCAGAACCGTTGCGCTGGCTGGGGATCAACGCCGGCCTGCGGCTGGCGAGCGCCGCGGACGCCGACGAGCAGCGGTCCGGGCGCGCCTCGCGGCTGGGCCCGGTGCTGGCGCGACTGACCGGGCACTGACCCCTCAGCAGACCTGGCGCAGCCCGCCGGTGGCGATGTCCAGGACGAAACCGCCCACGGTGACGTCGCCCAGGTAGGGCCACGAGCGCACCCGCTGCACGTCGGCGCGCAGCGACTGCTCCTGGTCGCCCGTCGTCAGGAACGGGATGCTGCGGGTGTCTGGGCCCCCGGCGTCCCGGATCGCCGCGTGCACGTCCTCCTCGCCGTCGGTGGCCATCCGGCAGCTGGTGTGGGCGACCACCATGACCCGGTCGACGCCGAGCAGATGAGCGGCCAGCACCAGCGTCCGCAGGACGTCATCGGTGACGCGGGCGCCGGCGTTGCGCAGGATCTTGGCGTCGCCGGGCTGCAGGCCCAGCATGCGCAGCGGGTCGATCCGCGAGTCCATGCAGGTCAGCACGGCCAGACCCTTGGCTGCGACGGCGGCGAGACCGGTGAGGTCGTATGTCTGCGAGTACGTGGCGTTGGCGGCCAGGACGTCGTCGAAGGAGGCGTCGGCGGCAGGAGTCTTGTCCATGATCAGCAGCGTAGGGCCGTCACGGGGCGCGCCGTGCGCCGCGCACCTCGATGCCGTCGAGGAGCTGGGTCGTCGCCGTCGCGACGGCCGCCACCGCCGCGTCGAACGCTGCTGCGTTGTGGGGCGCCGGCGTCCGGAACCCACTGATCTTGCGGACGTACTGCAGCGCGGCGGCGCGCACGTCGTCCGGCGTCACGTCGTCGACGAAGGGCTCACGCAAGGTCTTGATGCTGCGGCACATGTCCTCACGGTACGTACAGCGCCCCCGGTGCGAGAGCATGTCGTCGACGTCGACGAGAAGGAGAACGCCATGCCCCGCACGCTCCCCGAGGGTTTCGTCTGGGGCGCGGCGACCGCGTCGTACCAGATCGAGGGCGCCGTCGCCGAGGACGGACGGGGCCCGAGCATCTGGGACACCTTCTCGCACGCGGCCGGCAACACCCTGAACGGCGACACCGGCGACGTCGCGGCTGACCACTACCACCGCTACGAGCAGGACCTCGACCTGCTCGACGAGCTCGGCGTCGGCGCCTACCGCTTCTCGGTCGCCTGGTCGAGGATCCAGCCCACGGGCACGGGCCCGGCGGTGCAGGCGGGGCTGGACTTCTACTCCCGCCTGGTCGACGGGCTGCTCCAGCGGGGCATCGCCCCGGTCGCGACGCTGTACCACTGGGACCTGCCGCAGGCGCTCGAGGACGCCGGCGGCTGGCCGGCACGCGATACCGCACTGCGCTTCGGCGAGTACGCCGAGCTCGTCGTCGGGGCGCTCGGCGACCGCGTGCACCAGTGGACGACGCTGAACGAGCCGTGGTGCGCCGCCTACCTCGGGTACGCCGCCGGCGTGCACGCACCCGGCCGTCGCGAGCCGGCGGCCGCCCTCGCTGCCGTGCACCACCTGAACCTCGGCCACGGACTGGCCGGCGCCGCGGTGCGTGAGCTGGCCCCGGCCGCCCTGCTGTCGGTGACCTTGAACCTGCACGTCCACCGGCCCGCGAGCGACTCCCCCGCCGACATCGACGCCGTACGACGTCTGGACGCGGTGGGCAACCGCGCGTTCCTCGGCCCGATGCTGGACGGGGAGTACCCGAGCGACCTGATCGAGGACACCACGGAGATCACCGACTGGTCGTTCGTGCACGACGGTGACCTCGCGGTCGCGGCGGTGCCGCTCGACAACCTGGGCGTGAACTACTACACGACCGGCCTGGCGCAGCAGTGGGACGGCCACTCGCCCCGGGTCCTCGCCGACGGCCACGGCGACTCGGGCACGTCACCCTGGGTCGGTGCCGAGGACGTCGACTTCCTGCCCCAGTCCGGCCTGCACACCGCGATGGGGTGGAAGGTCGAGCCGGCCGGCATGACCGAGCTGCTGCTGCGCACCGCGAAGGCCTACCCCGACCTGCCGCTGATCGTGACCGAGAACGGTGCGGCGTTCGACGACGTCGTGGACGCCGACGGCGCGGTGCACGACGCCGAGCGGGCGTCGTACGTCGTCAGTCACGTCGACGCCGTGGCTGCTGCCATCGAGCAGGGCGCGGACGTGCGCGGGTACTTCGTGTGGTCACTGCTGGACAACTTCGAGTGGGCCTACGGCTACGACCGCCGGTTCGGCATCATCCGGGTCGACTACGACACCCAGGAGCGCACCTGGAAGGACAGTGCCCGCACCTACCAGCAGATGGTGGCCACCAACGCCGTCCCCGACCTCGCTTGAGCTCTGGCCCCGGCCCTGACCGGGGACTATGATCATGGTCATGACGACCACCTCTCTTGCCGACGCGAAGGCCCGTCTCAGTGAGATCATCAAGTCCGCGGAGATGACCCACGAGCGCACCGTCGTCACGAAGAACGGCAAGCCCGTTGCCGCGATCGTGTCCATCGAGGACCTTGAGGCCCTAGAAGAGACCCTCGAGATCCTCAGCGACGCGACATTGATGGCCGAGCTGCGACTGGCTCATGCGGAGCCGACCGAGTCATGGACTAGGG
>JBKJTJ010000293.1:0-23057 GCA_046590855.1 Actinomycetota bacterium | reverse complement strand
GTACGCGAGCCCGCACGAGCTGCTGGACGCCGCCGCCGACGCCGGCCAGGCGCCCCTCATCGTCGCCCTCGACGGCGTCACCGACCCGCGCAACCTCGGCGCCGTCGTCCGCTCGGTGGCGGCGTTCGGTGGCCACGGGGTCATCGTGCCCGAGCGCCGGGCCGCCGGGATGACCGCGTCGGCGTGGAAGACCTCGGCCGGTGCGGCCTCGCGCGTGCCGGTGGCACGCGTCACGAACCTGACCCGCGGGCTCGAGGAGCTGAAGAAGGCCGGCTGCTTCGTCCTCGGCCTGGACGCCGACGGCGACGTCGACCTGCCGGCGCTGTCGATGGCGACCGACCCGATCGTGCTGGTCATCGGCTCCGAGGGCAAGGGCCTGTCGCGCCTGGTACGCGAGACGTGCGACGTCGTCGTGTCGATCCCGATGCACGCGGCGACCGAGTCGCTGAACGCCGGAGTGGCTGCGGGAGTAGCGTTGTACGAGGTCGCCCGGCGGCGCGCCGAACGTTAGAGAGCGCGCATCGCCTGGGTGACGACCGGCATCTCCTGGGTGTCGACACCCAGGACGGCGGCCTCGTCGGGCTTGGTCGGCAGCACGTGGGCCACGTAGTCGGCGACGACGTCCGGCAGCTCGACGTCGTGGCCCGCGCGCTCGCTGAGGTACCACCGGTGCTCGAGCACCTCGTGGAACACCTCGGCGGGCTCGAGCTTGCTGCCCAGCTGGCGGGGGACCGCGCGCACGACGCTCTCGAACACCCGTGACAGCCAGTCGTGCGCCACGATCTCCTCGTCGTCACCCTGCCGGTCGCTGGCGGCGCGGTAGGAGTCGAGGTCATTGAGCAGCCGTCGGGCCTGGTTCTCGCCCACGTCCAGTCCGGTGAGTCGCAGCAGCCGCCGCGAGTGGTGGCCGGCGTCGACGACCTTGGGCTGGATCTGCACCGTGGCACCGCCGATGTCGGTGGTGATGGCCAGCTCGCCGACGTCGAAGCCGAGCTCGTTGAGCCGTCGGATGCGGGCGTCGACCCGCCAGCGGTCACCGGTCTCGAAGGACTCGGAGTCGGTCAGCTCGGCCCACAGGCAGCGGTAGCGGCTCATGATCGCCTCGCTGACTCTGACCGGGTCGGCCTCGGGGTCGAGCAGGCCGCCGGCCTCCAGGTCCATCAGCTCGCCGGCGATGTTGACCCGGGCCACCTCGAGGTCGTTCTCGCGCTGGCCGGTCGAGAGCGTGTTGTGCAGCTCTCCGGTCTCGGCGTCGACGAGGTAGGCAGCGAACGAGCCGGCGTCGCGCCGGAACAGCGTGTTCGACAGCGACACGTCACCCCAGTAGAAACCGGTGAGGTGCAGGCGCACCAGCAGGACGGCGAGTGCGTCGACCAGCCGCGCCGCGGTGTCGGGACGCAGGTTCTGGCTGAACAGCGCGCGGTAGGGCAGCGAGAACTGCAGGTGGCGGGTGATCAGCGCGTCGTCCAGCGGCGTGCCGTCGGCCGCGACCCGGCCGGTGACGACGCCGACCGGCTCGACGCACGGCACGTCCAGGCGCTGCAGCAGTCGCAGCAGGCCGTACTCGCGCCGGGCCAGCTCCTCCTTGATCTCCTTCACCGCGACGACCCGCCCCGACAACCGCGCGAAGCGCACCACGTGCCGCGAGATGCCGCGGGGCAGGGCAGCCAGGGTGTGCTCGGGCCAGTCCTCGAGCGGCACCGACCAGGGCAGGTCGAGCAGGGCGGGGTCGGGTGCGGCAGCGGTGATCTGCAGCGCGGAGCCGGTCATGGCGCCCATGCTCCCACCCGGGACGCCGCCGGCCCCCACCCCGAGCGGGGAGGGGGCCGGCGGACTGCGGTCGGTTCAGGCGCCGAGGCGCGCGCCGTCCTGCAGGCTGAACAGGTGCAGGTTGTTGGGCTTGGGCACCAGGTGCACCGTGGAGCCCTTCTCCGGGGGACGACGACCGTCGACGCGGGCGATGATCTCCTTGGTGCCCTCGCCGGACGCCGTGGTGCCGTAGATGTAGGCGTCGGCGCCGAGCTCCTCGACGACCTCGACGACGACCGGCAGGCCGGTGCCGTCGGTGGCCAGGTCGAGGTCCTCGGGACGCACGCCCAGGGTGACGGACGAGCCGCCCGCACCCTGCAGGATGCCCCGCTCGATCGGCAGCGTGGCGTCGCCGACCTTGACGCCGCCGTCGACGATGGGCACCTCGAGCAGGTTCATCGCGGGCGAGCCGATGAACCCGGCGACGAACACGTTGTTCGGGTGGTCGTACATGTGCCGGGGCGTGTCGACCTGCTGCAGCAGACCGTCCTTGAGGACCGCGACCCGGTCGCCCATCGTCATGGCCTCGACCTGGTCGTGGGTGACGTAGACGGTGGTGATGCCGAGGCGGCGTTGCAGCGAGGCGATCTGGGTGCGGGTCTGCACGCGCAGCTTGGCGTCCAGGTTCGACAGGGGCTCGTCCATGAGGAACACCTGCGGCTGGCGCACGATCGCGCGGCCCATCGCCACGCGCTGACGCTGGCCACCCGAGAGCGCCTTGGGCTTGCGGTCGAGGTACTGCTCGAGGTCGAGGATCTTGGCCGCCTCGACGACGCGAGTGCGGATCTCGTCCTTGGCGACGCCGGCGATCTTCAGCGCGAAGCCCATGTTGTCGGCGACGCTCATGTGGGGGTACAGCGCGTAGTTCTGGAACACCATCGCGATGTCGCGGTCCTTCGGCGCCTCGTGGGTGACGTCGCGCTCACCGATGAGGATGCGGCCGTCGTTGACGTCCTCGAGCCCCGCGAGCATGCGCAGCGAAGTGGTCTTGCCGCAGCCGGAGGGGCCGACGGGGACGAGGAACTCGCCGTCCTGGATCTCGAGGTCGAGCTTGTCGACGGCGGGCTTGTCGCCCCCCGGGTAGATCCGGGTCGCCTTGTCGAAAGTGACGGTAGCCATGCTGGGTCCTTCCCTTCACCGGCAGGAACGTGCCGGACGGTCCGAGTGGAGGGTGCGGTCGCGAGGGAGGAACCCGCACGACGGTGTGCAGGACGAACGTACCCCCATCTGCGAAGGTGTGTCGATGACAGCGCGCCTGGCCGACGTCGCCGCCCAGGCCGGCGTCAGCGAGGCCACGGTCAGCCGGGTGCTGAACGGGAAGTCCAGCGTCTCGGCCGCGACCCGGCAGAGCGTGCTCACCGCGCTGGACGTGCTGGGCTACGAGCGGCCCAGCCGGCTGCGCCGCACCCAGGCCGCGCTGGTCGGCCTGATCGTGCCTGAGCTGACCAACCCGATCTTCCCCGCCTTCGCCCAGGTGATCGAGAACGCGTTGTCGCGCCACGGTTTCACGCCGGTGCTGTGCACGCAGACCCCCGGCGGCGTCCACGAGGACGACTACACGCAGATGCTGCTCGAGCGCGGCGTGAGCGGAATCGTCTTCGTCTCGGGGCTGCACGCCGACAGCGGTGCCGACCACCAGCGCTACCGCGACCTGCTCGACCGCGGCCTGCCGATCGTCCTGGTGAACGGGTTCGCGGACGACGTCGACGCGCCGTACGTCTCGACCGACGACCACGCCGCCACCGACCTCGCCGTCGAGCACCTGGTCTCGTTGGGGCACAGCAGGATCGGGCTCGCGGTCGGCCCCGACCGCTTCGTGCCCGCGATCCGCAAGATCGCCGGCTTCCGGCAGGCCATGGCCAGGCTGGTTCCCGACCTGGACGTCGAGCCGCTGATCGAGCGCTCGCTCTTCACCGTCGAGGGTGGCCACGCCGCCGCCGTCCGGCTGCTCGAGTCGGGGTGCACCGCCATCGTGTGCGGCTCAGACCTCATGGCGCTGGGGGCGATCCGCGCGGTGCGTGACACCGGTCGTCAGGTGCCGGGCGACGTCTCGGTCGTCGGGTACGACGACTCGCCGCTGATCGCGTTCACCGATCCGCCGCTGACGACCCTGCGCCAACCCGTGCAGGGGATGGGCGAGGCCGCGGTGCGCGCGCTGGTCGACGAGATCGCCGGGCAGCACGCCCCGCGCGCCGAGTACGTCTTCCGCCCCGAGCTCGTCGTTCGTGGCTCGACGGGCGCGGCCCCCGGCGCTCGTTAGCCCTGTGCGAGCAGGCGCAGCAGGTCCTGCACCTGCTCGGGGTCGGGCACCCGCCACCGGGCCCGGGTGTCACCGTCCCCGACCTTGATGCCGACGTCCCCGTCCGCGAGGACGGCGAAGGCGTTCTCGTCGGTCACGTCGTCGCCGACGTACAGGACGCCCACGACGCCCAGCTCGTCGCGCAGCCGCTCGAGAGCAACACCCTTGCCTGTCTCGATGACCGAGACCTCGACGACCTCCTTGCCTTGTGTCACATGGCATCCAGCCCGATCGGCGGCAGCGAGAGCAGCCTCGGTCACGTGGGCGGCGACGTCCCGGGCGGCCCGCCGCGTGTGCAGGACGACGCCTGCGGGCTTCGTCTCGACGTGCACCCCCGGCTGGTCGGCCGCCAGGGCGAGGAACGCCTCGTGCAGCGCAGAGAGCGCGTTGCGGGCGGAGTCGTCCAGCTGGACGTCGGTGCCGTCCACCTCGGCTCCGTGGCTTCCCACCAGCACCAGGCGACTGCCGTCTGCGACCTGCGCGACGGCGCGCAGGCTGGTGAGGGCGCGGCCGGACACCAGGGCCACGTGCACGCCGTCGACCGCCGCGATGCGGTCGAGCAGCTCACCGGTGCCCGGCAGGGCGCGGGCGTCCTCGGGCCGCTCGACGATCGGTGCGAGCACGCCGTCGAAGTCGAGCGCGACCAGGAGCGGGCGGCGCTGCCACCACTGGACGAGGTGGGTGCGCAGCTCGTCGGTCACGAGTCACCGGCCGCGTGGCCCTCGGAGGGGTTGAGCGCACACAGGAACGAGTCGGCCCAGCGGCGGACGTCGTTCTCGCGCACCTTGCGCCGCATCGAGCGCATCCGGCGGCGCTTGTCGCGCGGGTCGGCCTCCAGCGCCTCGCGGATCGTCCGCTTGAGCCCGCCGATGTCGTGGGGGTTGCAGATGTACGCGCGGTCGAGCTCGCCCGCGGCGCCGGTGAACTCGCTGAGCACCAGCGCGCCGCCCTCGTCGTACCGGCAGGTGACGTACTCCTTGGCGACCAGGTTCATGCCGTCGCGCAATGGCGTGACGAGCATGACGTCGGCGGCGAGGTACAGGGCGGCCATCTCGCTGCGGCCGTGCGTCTGGTGCAGGTAGTGGATGGCGGGCGACCCCAGCTGGCCGTAGTCGCCGTTCGCGCGCCCGACGGTGACCTCGACCTGCTCGCGCAGCTCGATGTAGGCGGCGACGCGCTCGCGGCTGGGTGTGGCCACCTGCACCAGGACGGTGTCGGGCGGGGCCAGCACCCCGTCGGTGAGCAGCTCCTCGTAGGCCTTGAGCCGGTGCCGGATGCCCTTGGTGTAGTCGAGCCGGTCGACCCCCAGCAGCACCTGGCGCGGATCGCCGAGGTCGCGCCGGATCTGCTTGGCGCGCTCCTGCACCTCGGGGGTGCGGGCGAGCTCCTCGAGCCCGCTGGCGTCGATCGAGATGGGGAACGCAGCCGCGCGCACCACCCGCTCCTCACCCTCCGCGGTGCGAACGGTGACGGTGTGGCCCCGGGTGCTCAGGCCGAGCAGCCGCCGGCACACGCGCAGGAAGTTCTCGGCGTCGGCGCGTCGCTGGAACCCCAGCAGGTCAGCCCCCAGCAGCCCCTCGATGACCTGCCGGCGCCACGGTAGCTGCGCGAACAGCTCGACCGACGGGAACGGGATGTGGTCGAACCAGCCGATCCGGACGTCGGGCCGCAGCTCGCGCAGCATCGCGGGTACCAGCTGCAGCTGGTAGTCGTGCACCCACACCGTCGCGCCTGGCGCGGCGATCTCGGCCGCGGCCTCGGCGAAGCGCCGGTTGACCTCGCGGTAGCCCTCGAACCAGCGCCGCCGGTAGCGCGGCGGCACGATCACGTCGTGGTAGAGCGGCCACAGGGTCTCGTTGCTGAACCCCTCGTAGTGGTCCTCGATCTCCTCCTGCGACAGTGGGACGGCATGCAGGTGCATCCCGTTCTCGTCAAAGGGTTCTGGCGCGTCGCCGGGGTCGCCTGACCATCCGATCCACGCGCCGTCGTGGTCGATCATCACCGACTCCATCGCGGTCACGAGCCCGCCCGGGCTCTGCGACCAGCTGACGGTGCCGTCCTCGTCGTGGACGCGGTCGACCGGCAGGCGGTTGGCCACGACGACCAGGTCGTAGCGGTGTGCGGCCACGGCCACGGGTGCTCAGCTCCTCGCTAGACGGTCATGGCCAGACTAGGGCCCTCAGCCGCTGCGGCACGCGGGTCTGTGGCGAGATGCCCCCTTCGTCCACTGCCGCTTCGGCCGCCACGGGGCTATGGTGACCGTGACCAGAGTGTGACCCGGGTCGTCCTGGGAGGCGATGGCTGTGCGCATCAACGACGTGACCCGCCACAAGGGAACCGACGTGGTGACGATCACCCCCGACGCGAGCGTGGGCGACCTGCTGGACCTGCTCTCCCGCAACGGGATCGGTGCGGTGGTCGTGTCGCAGGACGGCAAGGCGGTCGAGGGGATCGTCAGCGAGCGCGACATCGTCCGCCACCTGCAGGCGCGCGGCGCGGTGATCATTGACGCGCCCGTCGCCGACATCATGACCAGCGAGGTCTCGACCTGCGCCCCAACCGACGACGTCGAGCAGCTGATGCGTCAGATGACCGAGCTGCGGGTGCGTCATGTCCCCGTCGTCGAGGCGGGCGTGTTGCACGGCATCGTCAGCATCGGTGACCTGGTCAAGCACCGGATCGACGAGCTGCAGCTCGAGCGCGACGAGCTCGTCGGTTACCTCAACAGCTGACCCTCCTCGCGTACCGTGAGCCCATGACGGGGGGGCCGGCGGGCGACGGTGCGACGACCGAGGTGGGCCACCTCGGTCCCTACCGCCTGCTGCACCGGCTCGGCGAGGGGGGCATGGGCGTCGTCCACCTGGGGCTCGACCGGGCCGGGCGGGCGGTGGCGATCAAGGTGCTGCGCGCGCACGTCGCCCACGACCCGGACGCCCGCGCTCGGTTGAGGCGCGAGGTCTCCAGCCTGCTGCGGGTGCGGCACCCGCTGGTCGCCGAGGTGCTCGACGCCGACGTCGACGGCGACCTGCCGTACGTCGTCACCCGGTTCGTGCCCGGCCCGGGCCTCGACGCCGTGGTCAAGGACGAGGGCGCGCTGTCGGCCGCGCGTCTGACGGTGCTCGGCCGGGGGCTGTCGCAGGCGCTCGGGGCCATCCACGCTGCGGGCGTGGTCCACCGCGACCTCAAGCCGGGCAACGTCCTTGTGCTGGACGGCCAGCCGGTCGTGATCGACTTCGGCATCGCCCACGTGGCCGACGACGTCCGCCTGACGTCGGTCGGACTGGTGATGGGCACCCCGGGTTACCTCTCGCCCGAGGTCATCGACGGCGAGCCGGTCGGCACGGCGACCGACTGGTGGGGCTGGGCGGCGACGCTGGCGTTCGCGGCCAGCGGGCGGCCGCCGTTCGGTCGCGGCCCGATGGACGTGGTCATCGACCGCGTGCGTCGCGGCCAGTGCGACCTGGACGGCGTCGACCCGCGCCTGCAGCCTCTGCTCGTCGCCGCGCTGGACGTCGACCCGGCTCGCCGGCCCGGCGCCGATGAGGTGCTGCACGCCCTGGACCGCTACGCCGCGGGCGAGGACACCACCCTGGCGCTGTCGTCGTCAGCGCCGGCGCCGGCGACCCGGGTGGTGCCGCTGGCCCGGACGGGGCCGGTCACCCGGCCGAACGCCGCCGGCGCGCCGATGACGCGTCACCTGCCCGAGCCGGCCCTGCCGCTGCTGCCGTTCGGGGTCGAGCCACCCGTCGACCCGTCGCCGCGACCGACCGGGAGGGCACGGCGGAACGGCACGCTGGCCGCCGTCCTGGCTGCCCTGGTGGGGTCGGCGGTCGCGTGGCCCACCGCGACCGCGGCGGTCGCCGCCCTGCTGATGGTGCTCGCGCGCACCGTGGACCGTTCGGGCGCGGCGATGACCCGTCGCCGCTACGACCGCGGCGGGCGGCGCACCGACGTGCTGGTCGGCGTGCTGTCGGTGCCGTGGCACCTGGTCGGGGCGGTCGTGGCCACCCTGCTGGCCAGCGTGCTGCCCGTCGTGCTGGGGGCGGCGACCGCATTCAGTGCCGGTCTGCTGATCACGGGTGCAGGCGCGAGCCCGCGACCGACGGCCCCACCGGCGCTGGCCGCGGGTGCCGCCGTGGCGCTGCTGACGGCGTGGTGGGGGCCAGGCGGGTCGGCGCTGCGCCGCGGCAGCAGGGTCGTGGTGCGGGCCACAGTTCCCTCATCGGCAGCGGCGGTGCTGGTCGTGCTGCTGCTGGTCGTGGCTGCCGGCGCGGTGGTCGCGGGTGTGCGGATCGGCCACCCGGTGTGGTGGCCGATCCACTCGCTGCCCTTCGGACTGACGCTGCCCTGAGGGTCGCGCACCGGCTCAGCGGGCGGGCTGCTCGACCTCGGTGACCTCGGTGTCGTCGGTCGAGGGGTCCTCGACGTCGGACGCGGCCTCGACGTGGTCGTCTCCGACCTCGCCGTCGGGCTCGTCGGCGGCGACCGGCTCATCACCGGTGACGGGCTCGACGGCAGCGACGGGCTCGACGGCAGCGACGGGCTCCTCGGCGACGACGTGCGCCGGGCCGGTGCCCGACAGCGTCGCGAGCATCTGCCGCACGTTGGTCAGCTGGGCGTTGATGCTGTCGCGACGTTGGCTGGCTGCGGCGACCTCGCGGTCGGACTCGGCTCTCACGCGCGCGGCCCGGGCCTGGGCGGCGGACACGATCTCGGCGGCCTTCTCGCGCGCCTCGTCCAGCTCGCGGGCGGCCTGCGCCATGGCGTCGCGGTGGGCGCGCTCGGCCTCCTGACGCAGCTGCTCGGTGCGGTCCTGCACGGCCTCGAGCTCGGCCTCGGCGGCGGTGCCGCGGTCCATGAACTCCTTCTCGGCCTTGGTGCGGCGCGAGGCGAGGGTGGTCTCGAAGTCGGCGGCGGCCTGGGCGGCGCGGGCCCGCTGGTTCTCGTAGACCGCCTCGGCCTCCTCGCGCCGGGCGGTGGCGTCGCGGTCGGCATCGTCCAGCAGCTCGTCGGCGGCCCGCTTGGCGTCCTCGCGGATGCGCAGCGCCTCGGCGTCGGCGGCGCCGCGCACCTCCTGGGCGTGCCGGTCGGCGTCGGACTGCACGCTGGCAGCGGTGGCGTGCACCTGCTGGCGGTGGGCCTCGGCGTCGGTGACGGCCTGCGCGCGCAGCCCCTGCGCCTCCTCGTCGGCGAGCCCGAGCATCGTGGCGATGCGCTCACCCAGCGACGCGTACGTCGGCTCGGCCGCCGGGGCGGGTGCTGCCGGGCTCTGGTCGCGGTCGGTCTCGAGCGACTGCACGCGGGCGGCCAGCTCGGCCACCTGGGCGCGGGCCTGGTCGCGCTCGGCGGCCAGGGCCTCGGCGGCCGCCGCCTGCTCGCTCAGCGTGCGCAGGCGGGCGTCGACCTCGGCCGGCTCGTAGCCGCGCATGACGGTGCGGAACGGGGGGGTCTGGTTCATGTCCGTCGACTCATCTCAGGTTGGGCGGGTTGGCTGGGGTGCAGGTCGTCGGACGCGTCGGTGGTGGCGTCGGTGGTGGCGTCGTCCTCGCGCGCGTCGGTGCCATCGCGGCTGTCGACGTCATCCGGGGCGTGCTCGGGGACCGCGAGGGCCTCGATGACCCCCGACAGCTGGCCGAGCTCGGACTCGATCTGGGTGCGCCGCTGGGACAGGGCGTGCACCTCGTTGCGGGCCGCGGTGAGCTGCTGGCGGGCCTCGGTGCGCAGCCGGTCGGTCTCGGCGCGGGCGGAGGTCAGCAGGGTGGTGGTCTCGGCCCGGGACTGCCGGCGCAGGGTGTGGGCCTCGAGCTGGGCGGCGGCCAGGTCGTCCGCCGCCCGCTCACGCAGGGTGCGTGCGCCGGCCTCCGCCTCGGCGAGGCGTCGTGCGGCCCGCTCGGCGGCGGCCTCCTCGGCGGCGGTGGCCGACTCAGTCAGCCGGGCCGCCTGGGTGCGCGCCGAGTCCAGGTGGGCCGCGGCCTCGGCGTGCGCCTGCTCCAGGGCCTCCTCGGCGGCGGTCTTCAGGCCGGCCACTTCGGCGTCGTGCTGGGCGCGCCGCTGCGCCAGGGCGGTGTCGGTGGCCTCGGTCAGGCCCGCGACCTGCTGGTGGGCGGCGCCGACGATGTCGTCCGCCTGGGCCTGGCCGATCTCACGGGCCCGGGCCGCCTCGTCGGCCGCCGTCGCGAGCAGGCTCTCGACGGTCGTCTTGGTCCACGCGGTCTGCTCGGCCGCGTCGGCCAGGGCGGCCTCGGCCTCGGCACGGCCGGCGGCCAGGGTGGCGGCGGCCTCAGCGGTGGCGGCCTCGCGCTCGGCGGCAGCGGCCCGCCGCAGCTCGTCCGCCTCGGTGGCGGCCGAGGCCAGCGTCTCAGCGGCCTGGGTCTCGGCGTCCGCACGGAGCTGCTCGGCCTGCGTGACCCCGGCGGCACGGATGGCAGCGGCGTCCGCCTCGATCGCGGCGCGCCGGTCGACCAGCCGGGCCAGCTGCTCGTCGGCACGCCGGCGGGCCGCCTCGACCGCGGTGGCCGTCAGGTCACGCGCCCGTGCGACGGCGGCGTCGACGTCCGCCGCGGCGGCGGCACGCTCGGCGGCCGTCTCGGCGGCGCAGGCAGCGCGCAGCTCGGCGACCTCGGCCTCCGCCCGCTCGATCAGCTGGTCGCTGGTGCGGTCTGCGGCGGCCAGCGCCAGGCTCGCCTGCTCGCTGGCGTCCGCCACCAGCTGGCGCGCCTCGTCCGAGGCCGTCGACAGCGAGCGCTCGGCGCGGTCGCGGTGCCGCATCGCGTCCTCGACGGCCGCCTCGGCGGTCAGCCGCAGCCGGTCGAGCTCACCGTGCTGGGACGCCGTCGACGCTGCGAGCTCACGGGCCTGCTCGCGCGCAGCGGCGACGAGCTCGGCAGCCTCGGCTCGAGCCTGCTCGAGCACCTGGTCGGCGTGCTGCTGGGCCAGGTTGAGCAGGCCCATGGCCTGGTCGGAGATCCCGGGCGGGGGCGCATCCGGCTCCTCGCCCACCGCCTGCTCGGTCATGGGCACATCGTGACAGATAGGCGACCTGTCCTGACACTGGGCGACGAGGGATTCGGCCCGGGCGGCATCAGCCTGCGGCCTCCATGCCGAGCAGGGCGCGCTTGGCCTCGGTGCCGCCGAGGTACTGGCCGATCGCCCCGTCGCTACGCACGACGCGGTGGCACGGGACGACGACCGGCAGCGGGTTGGTCGAGCACGCCGTACCGACCGCGCGCACGGCACCGGGGTTGCCGGCGGTCGCCGCGAGCTCGGCGTAGCTGACCGTGCGGCCGTACGAGATGTCGGGCAGATGCAGCAGGACGGCCCGCCGGAAGGGCCCCCGCGCCAGCTGCCAGTCCAGCGGCAGGTCGAAGACGCGGCGGCGTCCGTCGAAGTACTCCTCCAGCTCGCGCGCGGCGGGGTCGAGGCGGTTCGGAGCGAGCAGCACGCGAGGGCTCACCTTCTCGGCCAGGCTCTGCAGCACGGCGCCGTGGTCCTCGGTGGCGAAGGCCACCCGCACCAGCCCCCGGTCGGTGGCGGCCAGCAGCAGTGACCCCACTGCCGTGTCGAGCGTGCGGTAGGCGACGTCCACCAGGCCCGCCGCGGTGGCGGCGCGCTCGAGCCGTACGCGTAGGCGCTGCTCGGCGTCCTCGTCGGTCAGCGGCAGAGCGGCGAACAGGTCAGTGGTCATGGGTCGCTCCGTTGCGGTAGGTCCGGCGCAGGGCGGCGACGCCGTCTGCGGCTGCTCGCCGGGCGGCGTCCGCGCTGCCACCAACCAGCGCGGCCACGTCGGCGTACGGCATCCCGGCGAGGTGGTGGTAGGCGACGCACTGGCGCTGCTTCAGGGGTAGCAGCGCGAGGGCGCGCCACAGGTCGTCCGCCCACTCGCCCGGGGCGTCGGCCCCGGGGTGGTCCGGCACGGAGTCGGTGGGGACGGGCCGGCGTACGGCGGCACGCACCTGGTCGATCGCCTTGCGGTGGGCGATCGTCACCAGCCACGCCTCGACGTTGCTGCCGGGGGGCAGGTCGGGGTAGGCGCGCAGCGCCGCGAGGAACGTCTCGGACCACGCGTCCTCGGCGTCGGTCGGGCCGAGCACCGCCCGACACACCCGAAGCACCGTCGGGCCGTGACGGGTGACCACCGTCTCGAAGGGGGGCAGGCGGGCCGGGGGAGTCACCGGCCGATCATCCCTCGCGGTCAGCCTCGGGGCGGCTGCTGTCGTCGTCGTCGGTGCCACACCCGGTAGACGTCCGGCGGGGGCGGGATGTGAGGTCCTGACCTCGATGGATCTGGGCGGGTGCTTCCCGCGCCGCTAGACTCAGCGGGCTCTCGCCGGCATGGCGCAACTGGTAGCGCACCCGACTTGTAATCGGGCGGTTAGGGGTTCAAGTCCCCTTGCCGGCTCCGAATCTCTCGTAAAATCACTCCAGCGCCGTAGAATCAGCGGCTAAACAGCCTGTAAACGCATGAATCAACGAAACAGCATGTGAGCGCGATGTGAGCGCAGACGCCTGACCAGGACAGCCCGCGACGCACCGTGAGTCGCTGACCTGGGAAAACGGGTCAAGGGGCCGCGGAGAACCACCCGACTATGCGGTGGGTGTGCGCGACGGCGCTGTTGCACATCTTCGGACGCCCTTGGGTCCACAGCGCCTGAGCATCAGGTCACCGCTTGCGGTCAGCCTCTGCGCGGCGATGCACCCTTCCACTCAAGGGTCCTCCTGCATTTCGGCCGCTGGTTCAGCAGCGGCCGGCGCCTGCACCCGCGAGGCGGCCCGAGTTCTGGCCGTCGGGCCCCACCACCCACCACCGCAGCGCTGAAAATATTCAGGCCATCCCCCACCACAGCCAACCCATACACCCGCCCCCTACGACCAAGGAGCTTGAAGCGTCGGCAGACCGGCAGCTCCCGCGCACCACAACCAGGCGACCCCACCCATCACACGCTCGGCGCACGCCAACAGGGCAGTTATTGTCGGCAACGCTCGACAGTTATCACCCGGATCGACGATGGACAGGGTCAGTAAGTCAGCGTCGCATCAGTCGCGCCCACCAGTTCTGACCCTGCGGGCTTTGGGTCTTGGGGTGTCCGGGGCAGCGTTGGGCGGTGGGCACGCCTGCCATCACCTGCTCGACGTGCTGGCCGCAGCCGGCCCAGCTCTTCTTCCCACAGGTACGGCAGGTGGTGGATCTACACATGCTGACTCCTCGGATGTGCCAGGGGACCTCGCGACTTGTCGACCATAACACCCCGGGGGGTATCAGTGGAGGCGATCAACTGCTCGTTGCGCCGACGCTGTAGCCCCCTGGTGACCAGCGAGCCAGCACCGAGAAGCGATCGCCGCGTACTAGTGCGAGCCGGTGTTCGACGGGGCGTTGGCGTAGGCAGCCGGTGCGGTCGACCGCGAGTAGGCCGACCCCGCGGGGGACGTGCAGCAGTGCTCGCTCCTCACGAGTGGGCGTGACGGCGCTGATGAGTTCCTGACCATCGGTCAGGCGGATGCCACAGCGGGTGGCTAGCTCGTCGTACAGGGCACCGGTGGAGAAGTCGGCCTCCAGCAGGGGGGCGGCGAGGTCACCGGGCATCCAGATCCGGTCGTGGGCCAGAGGTTCATCGTCAGCGAATCGGATGCGCTCGAGGTAGAACAGGGGCGCGTCCGGCGCTAATCCGAATCTGGTGGCGACGTCTGGGTCGGTGAGCATCTGCTGGGCGATGACTCGGCTGGCAGAGGTCATGCCCCGGGACTGGATCTCGGTATAGAGCGAGTAGAGCGATCCCAGGGGGGTTTCGATGGGGGTCTTGCGCAGCCAGGTGCCCCGACCGCGGGAGGCGTCGATCAGGCCGGCGTCGCGCAGGTGGGCCAGGGCTTGTCGGACGGTGTGCCTGGAGATGGCGTACTCGGCCACCAGCTCGTGCTCGCTGGGCAGCGCGGTCTCGAATGCGCCGGCCTGGATGCGGCGTCGCAGGTCGGACTCGAGCTGGGCCCACAGCGGCATGGGTGAGGTGCGGGCCAGTGGCCGCGGGCCTTTCCTGGGGGGCACGTTGGCCTGCCTTTCGTCAACATCTCTCGTCGTCAGATCCAGACTACTAGTCCGGACAACCAGATCCCATGACCGCCCAGACGTCCAGGCAGACGGAAGAGATCGGACGCCGGTCACGTTGGGCCTGGTAATGTACGGACAACTAGTGATCCTTGGAGGCTTCATGGAAACCGTCGTGATCGAGACGTCGGCGTTGGGTGATCGCAGTTACCTCGTGCACGACGGCCGGGTTGCCCTGGTGATCGACCCGCAGCGTGACATCGACCGGGTCATCGCCGCCGCCTCCGATGCCGGAGTGGTCATCACTTCAGTGGCAGAGACCCACGGGCACAACGACTACGTCAGCGGTGGGTTGGAGCTGGCGCGCACCACCGGCGCCGACTACCTCGTTCCGGCCGGGTTCGCCGTCCACTTCGAGCGACGTCCGGTCAGCGGTGGTGATGACTTCACTGTGGGTGAGTTGACGGTGCAGGTGGTCGCCACCCCCGGGCACACCGATCATCACGTGTCCTACGTCGTGTCACACGCTGGGCAGCAGGCCGTGTTCTCGGGCGGCAGCCTGCTGTTCGGTTCGGTCGGGCGAACCGACCTGGTCTCGGCGTCGGCGACCACCGAACTGACCCACGCCCAGTGGCACTCGGTACGCCGGTTGGTGCAGGCAGCCGGTGATGACGCTGCGCTGCATCCCACCCACGGTTTCGGCAGCTTCTGTTCTTCAGGTCCGGCGACGGGCGCGCAGTCCTCGACGGTAGGGGAGCAGCGCAGCGCCAACCATGCACTGACCGACGGTGACGAGGAGCACTTCGTCACGGACCTGATCGCGGGGCTGACCGCCTACCCGTCGTACTACGCCCACATGGGTCCGGCCAACGCCAAGGATCCCGGCCAGGTGGATCTGCGCGTCCCGGCACCGGTCAACCCCGAGATACTGCGGCAGCGACTGCAGGACGGCGGTTGGGTGGTTGACCTGCGCAATCGGGTGGCGTTCGCTGACCGTCATCTGCAGGGGGCGATCAGCTTCGAGTACGGCGACGGCGCGAGTTTCACCACCTTCTTGGGGTGGGTGATGCCCTGGGGTGAGCAGCTCACCCTGGTCGGCAGCAAGGCCGACGTGACCGACGCGATCCGTGACCTGTCCCGGATCGGTATCGACTCACCTGACGCCGCTGTCGGCACCGACCCCGACACCCTGGCAGGCGCGCACCCGACCCTCTCTTACCCCCGAGTGGGGTGGGCCGAGGTCAAGGCCGCGGTCGCTGACCAGGGCAACACCGCAGACGGCGGGATCGTCGTCCTGGACGTGCGCCGGGTGGATGAGTACGACGCCGGGCACGTCGCCGGCGCGGTCAACATCCCCCTGCACGAGCTCCTTGACCGGGCCGACGAGGTACCGACCGGCACCGTGTGGGTGCACTGCGGATCGGGGTACCGGGCCAGCGCCGCGGCGAGCCTGCTGCAGCGGTCGGGTCGTGACGTCGTCCACGTCGACGCAGCCTGGGACGCCGCAGCCGAAGCAGGCGTACCCCTGAACTGACGAGGCAGGTCAGGCCAGCGACAGGAAGACCTTCTCGAGCCGGTCCCGGTCGATCGCACCCTCGTCGCCGGCTGCCAGGCACTGGATCAGGCCGGAGGCGATGATCGCGAACCCGGCCTTGTCCAGGGCCCGGGAGACGGCGGCGAGCTGGGTGACGACGTCCGCGCAGTCGCGCCCTTCCTCCAGCATCCGCTGCACCCCAGCCAGCTGACCCTGGGCGCGTTTGAGGCGGTTCAGCACAGCCGGCACAGCCTGCTCGTCGATCTGCACGTCAAAGCTCCTGTCGTGGGGGTTGGTCAGGATGTCGAGTGGGGCTGGTCGCCGGTGACCATGGGGCGCCCGGCGCTGACCCAGTCAGCGGTGCCTCCGGCAACGGACAACGCCTGGAACCCGGCAAGGGACAATGCCTCTGCACCCTTGGCGCTGCGGCCACCGGACTGGCAGATCACATAGACGGGGGCGTCGGCATCCAGCTCACTGCTGCGGGCCGTTAACGCTCCCAAGGGAATGTTCACAGCGCCGGGTACGTGGCCGCCGCGATACTCGTCGGGCTCACGAACGTCGATGATCTGCACCTGCTGAGCGTGCGCGGCGACGAACGCCGCCTGGTCTGCTTCGGACGCTGCCATGGTGGTCTCCCTGGGGTTCGGCGGGCTTCCATCCTGTCATACCCCTGGGGGCATGACAGGATGGAGGGGGCAGCGCAAGCACACGCGGAGGTCATGGTGCGTATCGAGGACGAGAGCTCCATTCACATCGACGCCACGGCCCAGCAGGTGTGGCAGGTGGTCAGCGACGTGACCCGCACCGGGCAGTGGAGCCCGGAGTGCTTTCGGGCGGACTGGCTCGACGGCCGCGATCAGGCGCTCGGGCCTGCCGTGGGTGCCCGGTTTCGAGGGTGCAACCGGCTGCGCTGGGTCGGGGTGTGGTGCAGCCGCTGCACCGTGACCGTGTGCGAACCCGGACGTGAGCTGACCTGGGTCGTGGGTGATGACCCGGCAGACCCCAACAGCCGGTGGACGTTCCGGCTGAGCGATGCGGGCAACGGGGGCTGCACGCTGACCCAACAGTGGGTGATGCTGCGCGAGCCGCCCGTGGTGCAGGCGTACTACACGGTGATTCACCGCGCAGATGCGATGCGCGAGGGTTCGGCCACGTCGTTGGCGCGGATCAAAGCTCTGGTCGAAGCAGGCGTGGTCGAGAAGGAAGACGGTAGCGCCGCGGCGTCGAGCCCTCCGCATCCGTGGTTCGCCCGGGCGTGGCTGCGCTTGTCCCCGCTGATGGACGCCACCGGCACGGCAGAGCGCAGGCGGCAGCTGCTGGCGACGCTGTCCGGGACGGTGTGCGAGGTCGGTGCCGGTTCGGGTGCAAACTTCGTGCACTACCCGGAATCAGTTCACTCGGTGCTGGCCGTCGAACCCGACCCGACGCTACGCGCCGCGGCCACAGCCACAGCGGCGCAGGTGCGGGCCACCCGGCCGGGTCTGGCGATCGAGGTCATCGACGGAACCGCGGCCGCGATCGGCGCGCCCGAGGCCACCTTCGACGCGGTGGTGGCGTGCCTGGTGCTGTGCTCGGTGCCCGATCAGCATCTGGCGTTGACCGAGATGCGCCGGGTGCTGCGCCCCGGCGGCGTCCTGGTGGTGTACGAGCACGTGCGCTCGACCGTTGGGCCGGTGGCACGGTTCCAGGACGCGGTGGTGCCGGTGTGGTCGCGGCTGGTCGGTGGCTGCCACCCCAACCGGGACACCCTCCGCGCGGTGGCCGACGCTGGGTTCACGATCACCGGTCAGCGTGAGCTCGCCTTCCCAGACTCACCTGCCGGACTGCCGCACGTCCTGGCGCGTGCCGTGCGCCGGGACTGAGCGGCGCCGGTCAGCCGTGCCTGAGCTGGTCGCTCACCACGAAGACCGCCAGGGCGATCAGCATCAGCGCGAAGGCTCGTTGCAGGGCCCTGGAGGAGACGTGGTCGGCGGCCCGCTTGCCGACCAGCGCGCCGGCGACTCCCGCGACGGCGAAGGGGATGACGACGTGCCAAGCGATCGTGGTCGTCCCGACCCGGGTGGCCAGTGCTGCCGCCGAGTTCACGGCGATGACCACCAGTGAGGTGCCGACCGCCGCGGGCATGGTGAACCCGGCGGCGTAGACCAGCGCCGGAACCGCGAGGAAGCCGCCACCGACACCGAAGACACCGGTCAACAGGCCCACCACGGCGCCTGCGGCCACGGTCCGCACCAGACGGGTGCGTGGGGTGACCTGGGGGGGCGCGAGGACCGCGACGGCGCCGGGGACGCCGTGCCCGGGGCCGGCTTCTGGGGTGTTGTCGGCGGCCGGTTCGTGGGTCGATGCCCGCCACATGGCGCCAGCCGCAACGAGCATGAGGCCGCCGAAGCCGATGAGCAGCACCTGGGGGTCCAGGCCCTTGGAGGCCCACGAACCGGCGGCAGCAGCGACCAGACCGGACGCGGCGAAGCCAAAACCAGCTCGCCAACGGACGTGCCCGGCTCGAGCGTGGTCGACCGCCGCCGCGGTCGAGGTGGCGGCGACGATGATCAGCGAAGCCGTCGTCGCCTGGGTAGGTGTTTCGTGCAGTACGTACACCAGAGCCGGCACCGCCAGTACCGAGCCGCCACCGCCGAGGCCACCCAGAGCCAACCCGACAGCCAGCCCCAACGGCAGGGCGAGCCACATCACGCGACGACCCCGGCTTCCACCCGCAGGCTAAGGGTGCGGTCGGGCCGGGCGTTCTGGCGCCCGCGAGGTTGCTGCCTGGCGACCGCAGAGAGTGCGATGAACTGGGTGTGATCACGACCACCTGGTCGCGTCGCTAGCGGTGACCACGAACGACGAGCGCCGTCAGGGCCATCCGCCCACCCACGCGTCGGCGGGTCAAGTCGCTCCTCAGCCATCGGGATCTCCAGAGTGAGTCGTGGCACCTTCACGTTCCCAAACAACTGTACGGCATAACTCAGATGGCTTGTCCGGACATCCGTACGCGAGTATGGTTCATCGCAGCCTTGGTCCTAGCCCTCTCCTCAAGGGCGCTCAGGGCGATCAGCCGGGCTCCGGCGTCCGGTGTCGGCAGCAGGTCACCCAGGAGGTCTTGATGAGCGTTGCCGCACGGCACGACACCGTCATCGTCGGTGCAGGAAGCGGTGGGATCTCGGTCGCCGCACGGTTGCGCCGCGCCGGGGCCCGAGACGTTGTGGTCATCGATCCCGCGACCGAGCACTTCTATCAGCCGCTGTGGACGCTGGTAGGCGGTGGGTGTGCGAAGGCCTCGACCTCTCGGCGTTCTCAGGCGTCGGTGATGCCCAAGGGTGTGGAGTGGGTGCGACAGGCAGCGGTCGGGGTCGATCCCGACCAGCGCACGGTCACCCTGGCAGACGGGTCGAACCTGGAGTACGGCCAGCTGGTGATGGCGCCCGGGATCCAGCTGGATTGGCACAAGATCGCTGGTCTGCCCGAGACACTGGGGCAGGGTGGGGTCTCGAGCAACTACCGGTACGACCTGGCACCCAAGACCTGGGAGTTCATCTCGGCCACGCGTCGTGGCACGGCGATCTTCGGCATGCCATCAGGCCCGATCAAGTGCGCCGGCGCGCCGCAGAAGATCGCCTACCTGGCGTGCGACTACTGGCAGCAGCAGGGCGTTCTAAAGGACATCGACGTGCACCTGGTGCTGCCCACCCCGGGAATGTTCGGCGTCCCTGAGTTCGCGGCGATCCTGGTGGACGTGGCAGACCGCTACGGCATCACGGTGCACTTCAACTCCGAGGTCATCGAGGTCGACTCCGACTCCCGGCAGGTGCTGATCAAGGACTCCGCGGCCGGCACCACGACCCAACTGGGGTACGACGTCATCCACCTGGTGCCACCGCAGTCCGCACCGGACTGGGTGAAAGCCAGCCCCCTGGCCGACCCAAGCAACGCCGCCGGCTACGTCCAGATCGACAAGAGCAGCATGCAGCACGTCCGGTACCACAACGTTTTCGCGTTGGGCGACGCTGGCTCCAGTCCAAATTCCAAGACCGGTGCGGCGATCCGCAAACAGGCGCCAGTCGTCGTGACCAACATGCGCGACGTCGCCAGCGGACGCGCTCCCAGTGCGACCTATGACGGGTACGCATCGTGCCCGCTGACCACCTCAAGACACACCATGCTGCTGGCCGAGTTCGACTACACCATGAAACCGCACCCGACCATCCCGGTCATCAACACCATCAAGGAACGTCGGGACATGTGGTACCTGAAGAAGTACGGGCTACCAGCCCTGTACTGGAACCTGATGCTCAAGGGCCTGGCCTGAGCGTGGCCAGGTCGGGTAGGCGACGTGTCGCCCCTGCTATCGCTCTACCTTTGCTGCTCACACTGGCCGCTTGCGGCTCGAGTGCGGCCGCAACGGCCCCACCACCCACGGCACAGGCCGCGCTGGTGACACGCATCGACGCGATCGCGGCGGCGGTCAGCACCTGGAGCACTGCCTCAGACCTGGCTTCGGCGCAGAGGTCCGCTGAGATGGCCCGTAACCTGGTCCTCGGCCCTCACGGGCCAGGTTACGGCGACACCAACGGTGACGGCACCGTGCAAGGTGCGACCGACGTCGGCCTGCTCCCGGGACTGCAGGGACAGGCCGGGCTGGCCAGACCAGGCGACGTCAAAAGGTGCGTCGAGGCCGACGTCCTGGGCGGGCCCTGGGACGACCCTGCAGCCCGTTGGGCCCAAGCCACCCAAGCCGCCCAGGACTGGACCGAGCAGAACAACACCTTCCCCACCCTGAGGAGCCACCCGCAGAGAATCTACGGGTGGGCCTCACTCACCCTTGCCACGGACAGCCTCGACGACGCCCACGAGTACGCCGGCCACGCCCAGCTGCACGTCGACGTGGCCAGGGACGCGATCGAAGGCTGCACGGGCTGAGCCGGAGCCAATCAGTCGCCGGGTGGGCAGCGGGGCCAGCCACGCAAAGGTGACCCCGTCCCCCCGGCGCGCTCCGATGGGGTGTGCACACGGACGACCACCCCTCCTGGAACCCGTGGTCGGGGTGAGCCCGGTGTCAGTCGACCGCGAGGTGACCTCCGCGGACTTGACCAGCACGGTGACGGCGCTTCCCTCGGCCAGGCCCAGGTCGGCGACGGCTTCTCGGGTCATCGATGAGGTGATGATCTGACCGCCGCCCGTCGAGAGCGACCTTGACCACGGCCATGGCCTCACGCTGCTGGATGCAGGTGACCTGGCCGTCGAAGCTGGTTGCGGGGGGACAAACGCATGTTGGTCCCAGCCAGCTCACGCCCGCCCGCGCCCAGGACGGCAACCCGGTTCAGGTCGGTGGGACACCTGGATCGTCGGAGCGGCCATGGCCGGGAAGGACGTCGACACCACCGTCACCGTCGCCGTGGTTGCCGACCTCAACCACGACGGGATCTACAACGACGCCCCCGGCGTGGTCACCGACTTGAACAAGGAAGGCGTCGTGGACGCCAGGGACCTCGCCGTCCTCGGTGTCGCCAGCAACATCAAGACCGTCGACTTCCACTTCAACGGCGCCAAGTAGGCGCATCCGGACCAGGCACCTGGCGGCGACTGGCCAACCGCGTGCGGGCTGCGTCGGACCGGATCCGGCGCAGTCCGGTCCACCCGGGTGCGCAGTGCTGGCGGGTGCAGTGGACCGGTGCAGGATCAATCGAGTCTCAGCAACCAGGCGTCGCCCTCTGTGGCTTTGGGCGGAGCATCTGCCGCAGTGGTCAGCGTCATCGGGGGTCACCGAGTGCGAACTGAAGGGCGCCTCCTGCGCCTTGGACCCCTGTGGCAGCGACGGCACCTGAACGCACCGTTCGCCTCTTGCCTGCCAGGCTGGCCACGGCCATTGAGGCCTCATCGAGGCGGGCCACGGCGCGTTCGGTGACGGCCAGGGCGGCCTCGAACCAGACGGGTTGTTCGCCGTCGGCGTTGATGGCTCGCGCGGCTTGGTTGATGTTGGTGCCGATGCGTCGGACTTGGGTGCGGGCGTCGATGAGCTCGGCCAGGGCGGTTCGCCACGGGGCGGCGCTGGGCGGGTCGGCTCCGTCGGCTGCGGCGAGGGCTGTCTCGGCGGCGTATCCGCTGGGGGTCAGGCCCGCGTCGCGGGCGGCGCTGGCGATGGTGGCGTATTCGTCTTGGCTGACGCGAAGTTTGAGCTGCCGGGGTCGTGCTGGCTGCTGGTGGTCGCGGTCGCGGCCAGGTGCCCGCCGCCGCACCCTCTGGCCGGTCCCGCCGGACGTCGTTACTCCCGGGGGTGGCGGGACCGGTTCCGGCGGCTGGGTCATGCCGGTGCCTGCTGGCGGTCGAGGATCTGTGCAGCTCGGTGGGTGACGGTCGTTCGCGTGACCGGCAGGCCCTCCCGGGTGAGTTCGGTGCGGGCCTGGGCTTGCAGGGCGGGCCGGCGGCCGCCGGTTTCAGCGAGCCGCGCCTCGAGACCTACCAAGTCCGTGGTGTCGTGGCCGTCGCCGGTGTCGTGGGCGGGCGCGCTGGTGCGGGTGTCCCACCAGGGTCCGGCTTCGGCGAGGCGGACGGGGGAGCGGGTGGCGGGGTCGGCCGCTATGGCGAGTAGGGCGGGGATGACGGTGGCGGGTGGCCATCCGCGGTGGGTGACGGCGAGCTGGATGGCCAGGGCCAGTGCGTGGGGTGTCCACCGGCCGGTGGGTTGACCCAGGGCGTTGCGGGCGGTGACGCAGCGGGCGGTCAGGGTGTCCAGGTCGGTGATGCCGCAGGCGGCCAGGACGGCTGCCGCGGCGTGGAGCGCTGCCGTCGATGCGGTGGGCGCGGCCACCGACGCGGCGGGGGGTGTGGCGGGGGGTGGTGGTTTTCTCTGGGTAGGAACTTCTGGGTAGTGCCGCATTTTTGCGGCCACCCTGGCCGCATTCGTGCGGCTGGGGGTAGCCGCAAATTTGCGGCCAGGGGCGCCAGAGCGGGTGCGGATGGGCTGCGTGATCACAGGTTGGCCTGGGGTGGGGGTGGCCGCATCCGTGCGGCTACCCCCGGGGTTCGGCTTCATCGCTGGCTTGCGCGGGTCGGTGGTGCGGAGGTGGTAGCGGTTGGAGGTGTAGTGGTGACCGTTGTGGCGGTGTACGATGCGCACGACGTTGGCGGCGGAGAGCTCGCGTAGGGCGCGGTCGATGGTGTCGACGGACTTGCCGAGCCGGCGGCCGAGGAGGGCGCGGGAGGGCATGCGGCAGCCGGAGGTGCCGCCGTAGCGCAGGAGCAGGGCGTAGACCCGGAAGGCGGCGTCGGTGATGGGGGTGGTGATGACCCATTCGGGGACGATCGCGAAGGGCGTGTCTTCGACGGTCAGCGAGCCCTGGTCGCCGAGGTCGCCAGGCTGGCCGGGGCCGACGGTGTCG